>JANXAJ010000034.1 GCA_025062295.1 Bacteroidia bacterium
GGCGCCCAGCCCATAAGACACCCCCCTCCGTGAAAATCTACCCTTAGTAGCGCTTCTCCTCAGAAGCAGTATTTCTCAGCCTCTATCAGCTTCTGAGCAAGCTGGCGCCGTAGAGCTACTGTATCCACCTCTAAAGGCTTCGTAAATCGCTTGAGCCCCATAAGTAAGATTCTTCGCTCATCGCCCTGAGCTGCATGAAGGATGGCGCGTCTTCCTGCTGATGCAGCCCGCTCCTGTGCATCTACAATATAAGCCTGCGTCATTGAGAGGGCATGTTGTACGCTTATCTCTTCTCCCCTCAGCTTGAGTTTCTCTGTGCGTAGCACCATGGATTCAGCTACATAGGCGTCAATAAGCATATCCGCTATAGCCATCAGTACTTCCTGCTCTTCTGCCAGCTTCTGCATGTATTTCTGGGCTGCATATCCAGCAACCATAAGAATCGCCTTCTTGAGCTGTTCTACAGCCTTCTTTTCTGCTGCTAAAAACTCGCCGTTTGCCTCTCCAAATTCAGGGAGGCTTGTCAGTTCGCTCTGCACTTTCATGGCTGCACTGAGCAGATCTAATTCACCCTTCATTGCCTTACGGAGAAGGTAATCTACGCTCAGCATACGATTGATTTCATTTGTGCCCTCATATATTCGGTTGATACGACTATCCCGATAAGCCCTTTCTACGGGATATTCAGCGGAGTAGCCGTATCCTCCATGAATTTGTACTGCTTCATCCACTACATAGTCAAGGGTCTCAGAGCCGAAGACTTTGAGGATAGCACATTCGGCGGCGTATTCTTGGGCTGCACCCAAGAGAGCTTTCTCATAGGGCTCGCCCTTCTCTAAGAGGTACTTTTCGTAGGCTTGAATGTCGGCAGAAGCCCGATAGGTTGCAGTCTCACAAGCCCAGGTATAAATCGCCATGTCCGCTAACTTGTGCTGGATGGCGCCGAAGCTGGCAATAGGTCGCTGGAACTGGTAGCGCTCTTTGGCATATTTCACACTGATGTCAATGAGTCGCTTGCAGGACCCTGTGGTTGCTGCTGCCAGCTTAATGCGTCCGATATTGAGAATATTGAAGGCAATTACATGTCCTCGTCCAATTTCACCCAAGATGTTTTCAGCAGGAACGGGCGTCTCTTGGAAAAAGACTTGCCGAGTGGAGGAACCTTTGATTCCCATTTTTTTCTCCTCGGCGCCGACGGATACCCCTGGGAAGCTGCGCTCCACTAAGAAGGCAGTAAAGTGTTCTCCATTGACTTTAGCAAAGACTGTGAAGAGGTCGGCGAAGCCGCCATTTGTAATCCACATCTTCTGCCCAGTAAGGGAGTAGGTCTTGCCGTCTGGCGAGGGTATAGCTTTCGTGCGTGCTCCAAGCGCATCTGAGCCTGAGCCTGGTTCTGTCAAACAGTAAGCGGCAAAAAGCTCTCCTGAGACGATTTTCGGCAAGTATTTCTGCTTCTGCTCGGGCGTCCCGAAGTAGAGAAGGGGTAATGTCCCAATTCCAGTATGAGCCAGTAGAGCTACAGCAAAAGAATGAGAGGGTCCCATCTTTTCCGTGAAGAGCATGCCCGTCAGGAAATCAGCACCCAATCCGCCATAGGCTTCTGGAACGGTTAACCCTAAAAAGCCCAAGTCAGCTGCCTTTCGCAGAAGCTCGGGCATTACCTGAGTGGGGTCTCCGTAATCAATTTCGTCCAGACGAGGGTAGATTTCCTTCTCTAAAAACTCTTCGCAGAGGCGAGCTAACTGTCGCTGTTCCTCATTCCATTCTTCTGGGATAAATACTTGCGCAGCGGGCGTGCTCTGAATCAAAAAGGCACCCCCTCGCGTGATAGATTGCTGCGTGACAGGCTGAGTCATACGGCAAACATAACAAATACCTACCATTTGCACTCTCTTCCATTAGCTTTTTTTCCGAACTTCGCTCTATGGCTCAAGCTGTAGACATCTCCAATGGCATGATCCTCCGTTTGGAGGGTGAGCTGTATGAAGTGATAGAGTTTCTCCATATCAAGCCAGGGAAAGGCAATCCCTATGTCTCTACTCGTCTCAAAAATGTCGTTACGGGCCGGGTCTTTGAACGAAATTTCCCTTCAAATACGAAGATTGAACCTGTCCGAGTGGAGCGCCGTCCGTGTCAGTACCTTTATTCCGACGGGACTCTTTACTACTTCATGGAGGAGGGGACCTTTGAGCAGTTTTCGGTTTCTGAAGCACAGGTACGAGGGGTAGAGTTTCTGACTGAAAACCAGCGATGTGAAGCCCTGTGGGATGCTGATGCAGAGAGACTTCTCTTTGTTGAGCTTCCACAGTTTGTCATTTTGGAGGTGATAGAAGCTGAAAAGGCAATCAAAGGCGATAGCATTACCAATATCATGAAGCAGGCGGTTCTCTCCTCTGGAGCGCGCATCCGAGTTCCTCTCTTTGTAGAGACTGGAGATAAAGTCAAAGTAGATACACGAAAGAAAGAATACATTGAACGAGTCAAATCCTAACCCTATGGAGTTCAAGTCTATTATAGAACTGCTTAGGTTTGTCAGCAAGGCTGACTTCAGTGAGGTGATTGTGGAACAGGGGGACTTTCGTCTTACCATCCGGCGAGGGCAAGTGGTGCCAGTAGTTTCTCCAGCCCCTGTGGTGGCTGTACCTACTCCTCCCCCGCCTGTAGGAGAGTCGCCAAAAGCGGAGGTGCCACCACCCCCCCCTCCGAGAAAGGTAGAGTACATTCGCTCGCCTATGGTAGGTACCTTCTATCGCCGTCCCAGCCCCGAGAAGGAGCCTTATGTAAAAGTAGGAGACATCGTCCAGCCAGGCCAAGTGGTGTGTATTATTGAAGCAATGAAGCTCTTCAATGAGATTCAGTCTGAGATAGCGGGAAAAATCGTCCGAATTTTAGTGGAGGACGGACAGGCTGTGGAATATGACCAGCCGCTTTTTGAGGTGGAGCCTCTGAGCTGAGCTATGTTTCGGAAGATTCTGATCGCGAATCGGGGAGAAATTGCTTTGCGCATCATTCGTACTTGTAAGGAGCTAGGGATTCCGACGGTAGCCGTTTATTCTACCGCTGACCGAGAGAGTCTTCATGTGCGCTTTGCTGATGAGGCAGTCTGTATCGGCCCACCCCCCAGTAGGGATAGCTATCTGAATATCCCAGCCCTTATGTCGGCTGTAGAGGTTACAGCAGCAGATGCCGTTCACCCGGGATATGGCTTCCTCTCAGAGAATGAGAAGTTCGCAAGCATCTGTGCGGAGTATGGGGTCAAGTTTATTGGCCCGACGCCAGAGGCGATTGCAGCGATGGGGGACAAAGCTACCGCTAAGGAGACCGCTCGGCGAGCGGGAATTCCGACTGTTCCAGGTTCAGAAGGAGTCCTTCAAAGTCTCTCCGAAGCTCGGCGCATAGCCAGTGATATAGGCTACCCTGTCCTCCTCAAAGCTACGGCAGGAGGAGGAGGGAAAGGTATGCGTATCGTTTGGAAGCCAGAAGACTTAGAAGATGCATGGACGCTTGCCCGAGCCGAAGCAAAAGCCGCCTTCGGAAATGAAGGGCTCTACATGGAGAAATACATCCAGAATCCTCGCCATATAGAGATTCAAGTAGTAGGGGATCAATATGGGAATGTCTCCCACCTTTCAGAACGAGATTGTACGATCCAACGCCGCTATCAAAAGCTCATAGAGGAAGCCCCTAGTCCAGTTCTCACGCCTGAGCTGCGCAAGCAAATCGGTGAAGCAGCTGTTAAGCTGGCTCAGTTCATCCGCTATGAGAGCGCCGGAACTGTAGAGTTTATCTTAGACCAAGATACGGGTGAATTCTACTTCATGGAAATGAATACTCGCATTCAAGTGGAGCATCCGGTGACGGAAGAGATATTTTTCTTTGACTTGATAAAAGAGCAAATTAAGGTAGCCGCAGGGGTTCCTGTCTCGGGGCGACACTACTTTCCTCAGAACCGATGGGCGATGGAGGTGCGCATTAATGCTGAAGACCCTTACAACGATTTCCGACCGAGCCCAGGGCGTATAGAACATTATCACAAACCTGGTGGGCACGGAGTGCGAGTAGATAGCCATGTCTATGCAGGCTACACCATTCCTCCCTATTATGATTCCATGATTGCTAAGCTTATCGTAGCTGACTTCTCTCGGGAAGAGGTGATTAATAAGATGCTGAGGGCTTTGGATGAGTTTATTATAGAAGGCCCAGGCTTGCATACCACCATTCCCATCTTGAAGGAGATCTTACGAGATGAGAATTTCCGGCGAGGCACTTACAATACGAGATTTTTAGAGAATTGGCGGCGACACTGATAGAGATTCTTGTCAAGTTATAGAAGCTGTTTCCCCTCGCCGATGGCAGATGTATGCCCACCCTAAGATGATCCCAGTCGCTACGCTCACATTCAAAGACTCAACGGACAATTCATGAGGAATGGTGATGACTCTATTGCATAGCTGTTGATAAGCAGGGGGAAGCCCCTGATCTTCCTGACCTATTAGTAGGAGGGAGGGTTTCTGCCAGTCCCATTCCAAGTAAGAGGTAGCAATTCCCTCATGGGGAGGGACTGTAGCCAGTAGAAACCATCCTTGGGCTTTGAGTTGCTGAAGGACTTGAAAGAGACGTTCAGTGCGGATAATGCGAAGGTGAGTCAAGGCTCCAGCGCTAGCTCGCCAAATCCCCTCTTCAGAGAGAAGAGGCATCCCCCTTGCTCGAAGGAGCATCCATCGCACTCCAAAAGCTACTGCTGTTCGGATGATTGCCCCGATGTTTCTTACATCGGATATCCCCACTAAGGCTATAGCGACTCCTTGAGGCTCTTCTAAAAGACATTCCTCCAGCTTATAGAGTTTGATAGGGCTTAGGTAGGCAGCCCATGAGCTGCGGGAGGGAAGCGCAGGGGCAGGGACCTGCTGAACCGGGAGGTGATACCGTCTGACCAGAGCCCACAATCCAGGAGGGGGGGCTTCCCCTTGTCTCCATACAACCTTTTCAACTGAAGCCCCCCCTTCTAATGCCCGCCGAAGCGCCCGCAAATCAGTGATTAGATTTTCTTCTCCCATATCGCCTTGTATTCTAATCGGCGCATCAGCTGCCATTCCCCCTTCTCCCACATGAAATGAAAACTTACATTTTCCTCAGGATAGACCCATATTTCTCGGTGAGAGCTCAAGAGGCGAAGGGGGGGAGGTCCGTAGAAAAGATAAATGAGTCCCCGATCGCTGCGCTCTCCGGGTTTCTTGTCTGAAAAAAGCTGGTAGGCTTCTTGCCATCGGGAAGGGGGTGGAGATGTATGCCGAGAACCCCGCAGGGAGTAGAAAAGTCTATTTTCCCCGCACGTCCAAAAAACCTGAGTGGTATCACCCCGCAAATACCAAGCACAATCAAGCCCTACAAGGGGTGGAGAGCGGCGATGCCTACCTACTAAATAAGGAAGAGCAGGTATGCTGGTATCCACCTCAGCAGGGAGAAGCACAGCTTTCCATAAACTATCCCCCGGAGAGGCTATCCACGACCTTCCTTCTGCGCTGCGCAGGCGAACTGGCGGAGATAAAACGCAGGAGACGGATTCTATCCAAATAGGAGTGTATCCACTGCGCCAATGTGTCCGAGTGTAGAGAGGACCTTCAGGTGCCTCACTGAAATGGATGGAGAGGGTTGTCATTTCCCCTGCTAAAGAGGCAGGAAATCGCCCAATGATACTGCCCTCCCATTGGGGTACAGGAGGAAGGGTGATAAGGGTTTCAACCGTCCATCCTTTGGCTGTACTAATCTGAAGCTGGAGGGGAATAAGCGTATCAAAAACATAGGGTAGCCATGCCTCCATGTGAATCCGCAAGACTATAGCCCATGTATCTAACGATAACCGATAGACTTGAGCTTGGAAGGGGGGAGAGAAGCGTTCGCTGAGCCGCTCTATCCAAAAGGGCTGACTCCAGCTAACGCCGCCGCTGAGGAGGAGCCAAGTTGCGGCTTTCTTCATACACACTCATAGCCTCAGCTATCAAAAGGGAGTCTCCTGTCGCAGCTACTCCACGGGCTGTGAGCTCAAGGGCATAGCTTGTCATTTCGTCTATGGGTGCCTTCTCGTATCGGGCGTACCTTACCTCCCCCTGTAGCATAGATAGCGCTTTACGATAGAGTGCTTTGGCTTCAGTCGTATCGCCCAAAGCCATCCATATACCTGCTTCTTGAGCCATCTGGTAGGATTCCATTGGACAGCTTTCCCAAGAAATTCGCTTCCGCAGGAATCGCATAAGTTCAATTCCGCGAGTCCGAAGCCTCTGAGCTACAGCCGGATCTTTCATCGTATCCGCCCGCTGAGCATACACATCAGCTAAGCGGTAAAATACCGAACGGTAATTAGCTATCATTCGCAAAGTGTTGCTGTCATAAAAGATATCGGGACGGTCCAGATTCCGATACCGATATACGCGAGTCAGCAGGTCATAAGTCAGGCTGTCCTGAATCGCAGCGTTATAGATGCTACCTTTTGGAGGATCAGTGGGCTTGAGGGGCAGAAGCTCATATACCTGTCCCCGACTGTATAGGTAATCCTGAAGTCCCATGTAGCTAAAGCTGGGCAAAGTATTAGCGAAACAGATGGGGCGTTTCCATCCCTGTCTAAGATTCGTAAGGATAATATCCATCGTCATGTAATCCTGCTTGAGTAGGTAGGATTGTTTGTCGCTACCTCGGGTAGGGATATTCCAGACTAAGGTGTCGGTAAGGTCTGCAGTTGTGTAGCGCTCTTTCTCGGGGTAGTGAGTTAGAAATGCTTGCTTATCTATGGGTAGCCGTAGAGTCTGTGCTCGGAAGGGAATCGTAGCTGTTTTATCTCCCATGAAGACCTCATCCCGAACAGAGATGGGCAAAGGGGGAGCCCCGTTAGCTGTTTGGTATTTGAGCTGGGAGATATACCAGTCAGTATTTAGGAGGCTGAGATTCACGATGCGCACATCGGTTCGAACCCCCTCTACCTCTTGAAGGTACCAAAGGGGAAAAGTATCATTGTCTCCATTTGTAAAAAGAATTGCTCCCGGGGGACAAGAAATGAGGAAGTTATAAGCGCTATCTGGCGGTACGTAGTTTCCTGCTCGTGAGTGAGAGCGCCAGTTTTGAACAGCCATTAGAATCGGTATGCTTAAACACGCTATACCAGCAGGGATGTCTAAGTTCTTCTTGAGGTAGGTCTGAGCAGTTTCTGCCAAAGCTGCCACACCCATGCCTATCCATACAGCGAATATCACGAATGAACCTGCATATGAATAATCTCGCTCACGCGGCTGATTGGGGGGCTGATTAAGGTAGAGGATGATAGCTATTCCTGTAAAGAAGAATAGAGCTGCCATCGTCATAAAATGCCGACGGTTTTGCCGATAGTGCCAACTCAGTCCCAGCAGTCCTAAGAGGAGAGGAAGTCCATAATAATGAGTTTTAGAAGGGTCCTTCCGACGATGAGGCGGAAGGTTACGAAGCCGCCCAAATTCTAAGCCGCTTTCCCATCGGCTGTCTTGCTGTTCTGATTCCCGCCCCACAAAATTCATCAAGAAGTATCGAATATACATGTGATAAAGCTGGTACTCAAAGAAAAATCGGAGGTTCTCTATGCCAGTCGGCTTATCATCATAGGGGCTTTGAGGATCAGTACCTTTGTTTTTGACATAATTGAAGTAGCTAAAGGGTCCCTGTCCTGTATAATGAGAGGGACTCCACATACGAGGAAAGAACCGATAGTCTTTAGAAGCGTATTCATAAGACATGCGAGGCCCGTCATAAGTATATCGGTCGGAATTTGGATAGCGCAGATAAATTTCACCCTTTTGCTCCATGTCTATGGGGACGGCATTGTAGAGAGTACCCCAGAGAATAGGTGTCTCTCCATATTGCTCTCGCTTGAGGTAGCTGAGGAAGTTAGAGACATTGCCAGGGTCATTCTCATCTATGGGAGGATTGATTTGAGAGCGAAGGAAGATGACAGCATAAGAAGAGTAGCCTAAATAAATGAAGAGAAGGCTAAGAGCGGCTGTACTGAGCAGAGCATGGCGGCGTCGTTGGGCATACACCACGAGCAGCCCAAGCACTCCAAATAGAAGAATGATAAATAGAGCTAAGCCGCTGCCAAAAGGTAGCCCTAGCCCAGTGGTCTCCCCTGTTTCTGGATTGATAGTGCCAACAAGTGCTTTCTCTAAAGGCCAAGCCAAAGACACCGTATATTGAATCACTCCATACTGAAGAAACCCTAACAGCGCTCCTCCGGCTAAGAATGCAAGGAGGGCGCCCCGCCAAGTTGGCTTTTGTGCCTTCTTGAAGTAGTACATGAGCGCTAACCCAGGAAGGGTAAGTAGATTTAGAAGATGCACTCCAATTGAAAGACCGAAGATGAAGGCGATAAGGATAAGAATCTGGTTCTGGCGGCGCAGATCTTCTGTCTCTTCCCACACGCACATCAACCAGATCACGAGAGTCGTAAAAAAAGTACTGGGGGCGTATACCTCAGCTTCTACAGTATTGAACCAGACTGAGTCAGCGAAGGTAGCGACAAGCCCTCCTACAAGTCCCGCAAATCCAATCCTCAGGCTTTCTGAGTCTTTCAAGGCTCTTCGAGTAAAGTGCATTGTAATCCATGCTGTGAGGAGAGAAGTGAAAGCACCTGAAAGCACGCTCACCCAATTGATGAATAGAGCCACTTTCTCAGAGGAGGGAGCCAGCATACCAAAGAGCCGAGCTATTACGAGATAGAGGGGAGCCCCAGGCGGATGGGGTACTTCCAGTTCGTTCGCAGTGGCAATAAATTCACCACAATCCCAAAAGCTTGCTGTTGGTGCTACGGTCAAGGCGTATGTCAAGAGTGCTGTCAAGAAGACAAGCCCTCCAACGATCCACGCCTGTTTCTTATATGTCATCGCCACAAATATAGGCTGTCCTAAAGGGTCAGGCGTAGTCGTCGGCTGAGGTTAGAAACCAATCGCTGCTCAGGATCGATGACGGCTTTGAGCGCTTGGAAGCTCTCCCACTCAGGGTAGGCAGCTCGCGCCTGCTCTGGTAGAAGGAGACTATCTTTTGTCAAATAGATTCGTCCCTTTTCTTCTATCACTACATCTGTGAGTCTGATAAGGAAACGCTGAACTTCTTCTGTAGCAGGAAGGTCTATCGCTATGGTCCAGCCTGGTCCTGAAAAAGCCAAGGGTCCCCGCTGATGTCGAAGACGCTTGAGCACAGTGAGAAAGCTGCGAGCTGGCGCCTCCCGTAGGCGACTCCATACCCGATCCAGTCCCTCCTCCGTCGGTACTATAAACTGAAATTGAACAAAGCCCTTCCTGCCCCATAGCCGATCCCAGCGTCGAATCCTATCAAGCGGAAAGAAAAAGGTATCATAGAATATATGATGTGTGCCAGCCCTATGCTTTTGCCAGTAGAATTCCGCAATCATCTGAACCGTCCATTTATTGAGGAGGGAGAAAGGGGGTCTGAAAGGAATGCCTATCCAACTCTTTGAGGCTGCTTTCAACTCGCCTTTAGCGGCAAACTCCCCTAAATGAATAATCCCCCGATGACGAGGGTGAGTGTGATCTATCCAAGCCACTGCGTAGGAGTAGCGAGATTCCTGAGATTTGAGAGTATCTAAGAGGACGTCCCAATCCTGAGCCTTTATCAGAAGCTCTTCTATGAAGCCAGAGGGAATGCGCTGAAGATGCAGAGCCACCGTCTCTATAATACCGGTCAGACCCATTCCTCCAGCTGTTGCCCAGAAAAGGTCGTGATGTGGGGTGAGCTTCTCAAGAGCACCTGAGGGTAGACGCAGTTCTATCCACTCCACATGTTCTGCGAAGCTGCCCGCTACATGATGGTTCTTACCGTGAATACTGCTAGCAAAAGCTCCACCTAAGGTCACAAATTGAGTACCAGGCACGACGGGGGGAAACCAGCCAGCTGGGAGTGTGTGCCGAATAACCTCATACAGCGTCATGCCTGCCTGAGCGATGAAGAGAGAGTCTTCCCACTTCACAAGTTGATTGTGCCCTCTCATAAGCCAAGTATGTCCCCCCTCGCAAAAGGAGGCATCCCCGTAACTGCGTCCTAGCCCGCGAGGAATGCCCTGCCCCTCAACCCGACCCCTATATGGATAAGCCAAAGTGCGGCCCTTTAGAAATCCCCCCCATCCTCGCAAGGTACGACCCCTCATGTAAGCACTTCCATTCCTTTCCACGAGCTCAATGTTAGGCCCCTCAAAGTTGGAGGAGTGGATTTTTTTAGCTTCCTACACTGCGATAGGAGCTGGGATTGCGGAGTGGTGCTGATAGTTTTTGAGTTGAATGTCCTCTGGCTCAAATTCATCCAGCTCGCGCTTAGAGCGATTGAGTTCTATATAAGGCAGGGGGTAAGGCGTTCGGCTCAGTTGAAGGCGAGCCTGCTCTTCGTGATTCCTATAGAGATGAACATCTCCCAAAGCGAATATCAAACGATAGGGCTTATACCCCGTTACGTGGGCTACCATGTGGAGGAGCAAGGCGTAGGAAGCTACATTGAAGGGAAGCCCTAAGAAGGCGTCAGCGCTTCGCTGATAGACCTGAATAGAGAGGCGTCCAGTAGCTGGCTCTGCATAAAACTGAAAAAGTACATGGCAAGGTGGAAGCCTCATCTCAGACAACTGAGCCACATTCCACGCTGAGACAAGGAGACGACGGCTGTAGGGGTTTTCCCGAAGAGTCTTAATAACAGCTCCAAGCTGATCATAGGCTTCCCCGTGATAACCCTGCCATCGGCGCCACTGATAGCCATAGATTGGTCCCAGTTCTCCTTGCTCATCTGCCCACTCGTCCCAGATAGTAACACCATGAGCATGAAGAGAGCGAATATTTGTCTCACCACGTAAAAACCAGAAAAGTTCATGTAAAATGGACTTGAAATGAACTTTTTTCGTTGTGAGAAGGGGGAATCCTTCTTCTGTATTCACATCAAGCTGAATGCCGAAAAGCCCTCGCACACCCACACCTGTTCGGTCCATACGAATGGGGGCACTCAGTAGCCGCTCCAGCAGCAAGAGATAGCTGTGCTCATAGTGGCTCATACGAGCACAAAGTAGAACAAATCTTATACCATCTTTTCACTCTCTTTTCACAGGGTGCGAAGCCAGTGAGCTACTTCTAACCTCTCCCCTAAATAAGCCCGGACTTGGCTCATTGGTACCCTCACCTGCTGTAGAGTATCTCGATCTCGGATGGTGACGGTCTCATCCTCCAAAGTCTGTCCATCTATAGTGATGGCGTAGGGGGTGCCTTTTGCATCGTATCGTCGATAGCGCCGTCCAATAGAGTCTTTTTCTTCATAAGCACTCATAAAGAAGAAGCGAAGTTCTTCATACAGTAGACGAGCCTTTTGGACGAATTCCTCTTTTCTGATGAGGGGGAAAACGGCTACTTGGATCGGGGCTATGAGCGGATGAATTTTGAGGACGATTCGCAGCTCTTCTCCGCCCTCTGCTGTGGGAGCCATTTCCTCTGTATAGCCTTGCGATAAGTGCGCTAAAATCAACCTATCCAGTCCCACTGAAGTCTCAATGACGTAGGGCACGTAGGATTGAGCTTGAGTCTCGTCATAATACTCCAGCCTTTTCCCGCTAAATGCGGCATGGCGACTTAGGTCATAATCGGTGCGAGAATGAATCCCCTCCAGCTCCCGAAATCCAAAAGGAAAGGCAAACTCTATATCAGTAGCTGCTTGGGCATAGTGAGCAAGGTGTTCATGGTCTTTGAAGCGAAGGAGCTCTGGCTTTAGTCCTAAATGAAGATGCCATCGCAGCCGCTTCTCTTTCCACACTTCATACCAGTAGGCTTCTGTGCCGGGTTGAACAAAAAACTGCATTTCCATCTGTTCAAATTCTCGCATCCGAAAAATAAATTGCCGAGCTACAATCTCGTTCCGAAAGGCTTTGCCAATCTGAGCGATGCCAAACGGAACCTTTAGCCTTCCCGTCCGAAGTACAAGGGGAAAATCCACGAAAATACCCTGAGCTGTTTCTGGACGCAGATAGATCTCTTGAGCTTCTTCTGCGAGAGGACCTAAGTGAGTAGAAAACATCAAGTTGAACTGGCGGACGGGGGTCCATTCGGTAGAGCCGCTTTCTGGGCATGGAATTTGCTCCTCTTGAAGGAGGCTAGTAAGGGCTGCCCAATCTTTTCGGGCTAAAGCTTGAGATAGGCGATCTTTGAGCAATTGGGCTCGCTGGAAATCCTTTTGCTGCTGCACCTCTTCCTCTAAGCGATGCAAGGGAGCACCCTTTTTTCGCAGCTTTTTCTCCGTCTCTCGTCGGGCTTTTTCTTCCAGCCTTTGGGCGTACTCTTCAATAAGGGTATCTACGCGGTATCGTTTTTTGGAGACTTTGTTATCCACCATCGGATCATGGAAAGCTTCCACGTGCCCCGAAGCCTCCCACACCCGCGGATGCATGAGAATAGCAGAATCCAGCCCTACGATATTCTCATGGAGCTGAACCATGGCTCGCCACCATAGGTCAGCTAAACGCCGCTTGAGTTCCACGCCTAAAGGTCCATAGTCGTAGACTCCAGCGATGCCCTCATATATCTCACTGCCGGGATAGATAAAGCCCTGCTCTTTAGCAAATGCAGCCAGCTTGACAATGTCTAAGCTCATAGATATTCGGCCTGAAGGTAGGGCTGAAGCGCCTTTGGGACCCGAATCCGTCGGTCTGGAAGTTGATGAGTCTCTAAGAGGGCAGCCACTGTCCGAGGCAGAGCCAAAGCACTCCCATTGAGAGTGTGGGGTAGAGCAGTTCCTTTATTTGTGCGATAGCGCAGCTTCATCCGATTAGATTGGAAAGTTTCAAAGTTGCTGATGGAGCTGACCTCTAACCAGCGCTGCTGAGCTGGACTCCATACCTCCACATCATAAGTCTTAGCAGCGGCGAAACCCATATCCCCTCCACATAAAAGCACGACCCGATAAGCCAGCTCTAACTTCTCCACCAAGGATTGAACATAACTGCGCATCTCCTCTAAAGTCTCGTTAGACTGCTCAGGCAGCGTGATTTGGACGATTTCTACTTTATCAAATTGATGAAGGCGATTCAGTCCGCGCACCTCTTTTCCATATGAGCCAGCCTCCCGGCGAAAGCAAGGCGAATATCCACAAAGGCGGATGGGCAGCTGACTCGCCTCTAAAATCTCATCCCGATAAAAGTTAGTCAAGGGCACTTCAGCGGTGGGAATAAGGTATAGCTCATCTAAGGGGATATAGTACATTTGGGCATCTTTATCAGGGAGCTGGCCTGTACCGAAAGCCGTTTCTGTATTGACAAGGAAAGGTGGCTCCATTTCTGTATATCCTGCCTTTTCAGCTTCCTCTAAGAAGAACTGGATCAGGGCACGCTGGAGCTTAGCGCCTACTCCGATATAAAAAGGAAATCCTGAACCAGCTACTTTCGCTCCTCGAGTAAAGTCTATAAAGCCGCGTTTCTCAGCAAGCTCCCAGTGGGGAAGCCGCCCGTTAGCTGGGAGAAGGGGAAGACTCCCCATATGAATCACCACATTCTCGGCAGCAGATCGGCCTGGAGGTACAGACTCGTGAGGAGGATTGGGAAGCCGCACCAAAATCTCTTCCATCTTTGCTTCTACTTCCCGCATCTGAACTTCCTGGGAAGGAAGGGTTTCCTTGAGGCTTTGACTTTCAGCTCTAAGAGAGGCTGCCTGCTCGTTATCGCCCTTGCGAAGTGCCTCTCCAATCGCTTTAGAGAGCTCATTCAAACGAGCCCGCATTTCATCTATTGTCTTTTGAAGACGACGCCTTTCGGCATCATAAGCTAAAAGCTGCTCAATGAGGGGAGCTGCCTCCACCTGCTTCTTCAGAAGGGCTTGGGCTATGCCTTCAGGATCAGCTCGCAGTCGGCTCAGTTCTATCATGCAGGGCAAATTTAGGGGAGAGGCTTCCCTTCTCCCATTTTGGTATATTTGCTTTGTGAAAGAGAAATTAGAAGCACTCCGACACAAATACAATCTCTTGGGGCAAGATATGGAGGCTTATCTGGAAGGCCTTCTCTATAGCCGTTCGCTCACTTATTGGGATTATATTGAGCTAGAGACGCTACTTACCCTTCAAAAGCCGCGTACGGACTTCCCTGATGAGGTGATATTCATCGTATATCATCAAATCACTGAGTTGTATTTCAAGCTGGTGAAAGTAGAGCTGGATCTTCTTCTCCAAGAGAGCTGGGAAGATGAAAGTATTTTAAGGAAGCGGTTAAAGCGGGTAGCCAGCTACTTTCGGCATCTCACTCACAGCTTTGAGATCATGATGCATGGGATGGACACAGAGAATTTCCTCCGCTTCCGAACTGCGCTTCTTCCTGCAAGCGGATTCCAATCCGTTCAATTTCGTGAAATAGAGCTCTATCTCACGGGCCTTCGACAGCTTTTAGCTCCACATCGGCGTAATGTAAAGGGAGATACAATAGAAGAGCTATATGAAAATATCTACTGGAAGTTTGGAAATCTTGATCGCCGAACGGGTGATAAGACCCTTACCCTTCGTCTTTTTGAGCAGAGGTATGATAATCACTTACTGGAACTGGCTCGTCGTCTCTCAGACAAGAATGTGAATGCTCGCTTAGAAGCAAAGCTCAGACAAGGCCAGCTCTCGGAGAAGCTGATTGAGGTGTGTAGGGAGGTAGATGTGAGGATCAACATTCATTGGCGGCTGGTTCATTTGCGGACAGCTTCGCATTACCTCCGTCAAGAGGATGAAGCTCTTCCCTCTACAGGAGGGACAAACTGGCCAGAGTACCTTCCCCCCTATAATCAAAATATTCAGTTCTTTCCCCTTTTGTGGTCCTCGGAGGAGAAAGCGCAGTGGGGGCGCGGTAGCTTTTTAGACCAGTACCTGCAGGAGGTGGAGGGCTATTGGCGCATGAGCAAAGCCACTGCATAAGCGGCGATCCCCTCTGATCGGCCAAGAGCCCCCATTCCTTCTGGTGTAGTAGCTTTGACGCTCACCTGCTCAAAGGAGATCTGGAGGGACTCGCTCATGGCTCTACGCATCGCTTCATAGTAGGAGCTGAGTCTGGGCTCTTGGGCAATCACTACTACATCTACATTCACAATCTGCCAACCTTCCTTTGCTAAGGAAGCTCGCACTGTCTCGAGAAAAAAGCGAGAATCCCTATCCTTGTAGCTCGGGTCTGTAGGAGGAAAGAGTTGTCCAATGTCTCCCCTCGCCACTGCTCCAAGCAGGGCATCACATACGGCATGAATGACTACATCGGCATCAGAGTGTCCAGCTAATCCTTTCTCATGAGGGATTGTAACACCGCCTAATCGTAGGGAGCGCTCCTTAGTAAATTTGTGAGCATCATATCCTAGGCCGATGCGGATTTGCACTCTACCTCAAATATATGGATATTTGGCTCAAGCTATTGTCTCTCCCGTAGCTTATGTGCCAGCAGACTTTCTCCAAAAGGGGTATCGGGTAATAGCTGAAATAAGTAGGGGATGGGTCGGACCCGGCGTGCCTTTCTATAAGGAGGGATTGTGGCGGCTCTCTCGACGGATTAGCCTCTCAGGGCGAGATAACATTTTATATATTGAGGGGGGAGTAGGAAAACTCTCGGTGTATCAGGGGAAGCGTCTGCTCTTTAGAGGAGCTGCTCCTATGGTGTGGATTCCCCTCATAGATACAGGTGAAACGGAAGTGCGAATAGAAGGAGAGCGGGGAGGTATTACTGGAGGAATTTACCTTTTGGGACGAACAGGCTCTGTTGGGTGGCCAGCTGAGCCGTATCCTCCTTCGCTTCCTCACTGCAACCAGCCGCTCCTTTATTTCTCTGAGTCAGAAGCCTTGAAAATTTCTCCCCTGCGACATTCTCTTGGAAGGTGTTGGGGCTATCCCTTCCTGCCTCCTGCTCGGGTGCAGAAGGTACTTCACTCCCAACATCATCAAATCGCACTCGGGTCTTATGCAAGTCCCTCTCAGCCTCGTCTTCTTTCTCTTCCTGCTTTTGCAATTCTGTGGGGAGGGCTAGCATTTCTCTTCTCCCTTTTTCCTCTTCTCCACACAGCATTTTGGCATGGTTTATTCACCCCTCGACCAACTAATCCCATAGAGAGCTTTTTAGGCTTGATATGGAGTTTAGGTGCTCTCGCCTCCCTTTTTCTTCCCTCTAAGGAAAGCCTTTTCTGGCTTATTAGCGTCAGCCTTCTCATAGAGGCCGTATTCTTGAAGGCAAGAGGAATGGAGGGGCATTGGGTATGGCAGAGCCTTCTTTTGCCGTTAGCTTTGAGTCTTCTCGTCGGTTTGCTTTATCCATCGGTTCTTTTCGGGCTTGCCTTTGGACTCTGGGTGAGTCGCGCTCTCTGTTTTATTCGTCGCATAACTCCATTTGCCTATCTTTGGGCCCTAGAACTGTTTATAGCTATATTCGTACTTTATCCATGAAGCGAAGCAAGAGTATTCTCATTCTTATGCCACCGCCTCCTGCAGATTCTCCCTATTATGAGTTGGCTCGTTCATGGAAGGTAGAAATTCACTTCGCCAATCCGATTGAAATCCAGGGGTTGACTTTAGCAGAGTTTAGAGAACAAGGGATTAGCCCCTTGGACTATAACACTTATATTTTTGCGGGCAAGCAAGCGATAGATCATTTCTTTCGACTTATGCAGGAGATGCGACTAGAGGTATCTCCTGAGAGTCGCTTTTTGTGCGTTGGCGAGGCAATTGCTCAGCATCTTTTTCAGTACATTACAGGAGCAATGCGTCGTCGCACTTATGCGCAAGCTCAGACGCTGAGTGATTTTATACCTTATATGCGAAAACACCCAACTGCCAAATACCTGTATGTAGGTGGAGGCGTTGCCCCTCTTCAGTTCTTTGAAGAAGCCGCACGATATAATCTCACCCTTGGCACGATACGAGTATATAATGTTCTTTTTGTGCCCCTCCCCGAGTCTCTGCGTCAGAAGCGATTTTCCGTTGTATGTTTTCCTTCCGTTACAAGCGTTCTGGCGTGGAAGAAGCTTTATCCGAACTATAAGCAAGGGCGAACGGACATCCTTGTCTTTGGACTGGACACTAAACGAATAGCGGAGAGTGAGGGGCTGCGAGTTTCAGACTATGCTCCCAGACAGGATATAGGGTCTCTACTGGGACTTCTTACGCATTATTTACGGACGCGATTGTCTTATAAGGAATCCCTTTCACCCGAATAGAGAGCTTGATATTGAGTGAAAACCTGTATGTTTGCAGGGTGCGATATTGGTGGCTACTCGCTACACTAGTTGGTACAGGCTGGGCTCAGCAGGATCCCCAATTCACCCAGTACATGTACAATCGATTTGGGCTCAATCCGGCAGCGGCTGGATATGCGGGGGCTTGGCAGTTTGTGGCATTAGGGCGGCTTCAATGGATTGGAATTGATGGACATCCTAGGAGCTTCGTAGCAAATGCTCATACGCCTGTAACTTTTCTACGGGGAGGCGTCGGGCTGCATCTCTTATGGGATGAAATTGGTCCTTTTCGTACCACGGACATCAAGGGTGCATATGCTTTTCGGTTGACATTTGGGGGTGGCTCCATCCTTCAGCTGGGGGTGGCGGGGGGGATTATGAATAAGTCTTTAGATGGGGCTGCGCTTCGCCCTGAGCAGATTCCTGATCCTACCCTATTCAATCGAGCCTCTACTCTCACTGTGCCAGATGTAGGGGCAGGTGTGTATTTCAGTCTCCCCGAAGACCGCTTTTATCTTGGCTTTTCTGCGCTGCATTTGACGGAGCCTTCGTTGAAAGACTTCACTTCAACAGGACGGAGTCGGGTGCCACGGCACTTTTATGGTACGGCTGGCTATACTGCTCGTCTCTCTGAGACGATAGAATTAGTTCCTTCTGCTTTCTTCAAGCTTGCTCAATCTCAATTCACAGTAGATGCCAATCTATCTCTACGCGTCCAGCCAGTTCTTATTGGCGCTTCTTATCGACTCGGGGATGCGGTGTGTGCCCTGCTTGGGCTTCAAGCCACAGAAGCGCTATTTATCGGATACTCTTACGATTATCCTCTCTCCCGCTTAGGGTTAGTGACGACAGGGTCGCATGAGTTTGTAATCGTCTATACGCTAGCCCCTGCCTTTCGTCTCATCCCTCCAGACCTGGGCGTGAGGGATAAAAAGGATTTTCGCTAAATCTCCTTGCTTGCATTTATGAGAAGAGCCGTATATTTGTCCCAAAACAGAATTGAGGTTATGCGGGTGGGTAAGCTACTCTTCCTTTTGGCAGCTGCTTTGTTTTTCGCCGCCTGTGGCGGCGGTCAAACAGGAGCTCGGGGCGAATTGACAGGAGTGAAAAATCGCCCCAAGTGGGATGATCCCATCCCTTATGGTATGGTTTTCGTTCCAGCTGGTACGTTTCACATGGGTAATAATGAGCAGGATGTAAATTATTCTCAGAATGCTCGCATTCGTCAGATCACCATGAGCGCTTTCTATATAGACGATACCGAAATCTCTAATAATAAATATCGTCAGTTCGTTGATGAAGTAGTGGCAGGTTCTGAAAATGCCTTTGCGGATAGTGTCTTTTCTTTTATGGATCGGTATTATGGAAAGAAAATAAACAATCAAGAAGAGTACCTTCGCTTGGTCTATCCAGATACGGAAGTGTGGAATCGGGATTTTGGAAATTTTGTGTATAATGAGCCTTTAGTGGAAAACTACTATTGGCATCCAGCGTTTGATGATTACCCGGTTGTGGGAGTGAATTGGTATGCAGCGCAGGCGTTTTGTTATTGGCGCACGCTCTTCTATAATAGTTATAGAGCCTCTCGTGAGCTTCCTCCTATTCCGCGCATACGACTTCCTACTGAAGCTGAATGGGAGTATGCGGCCCGAGGTGGATACGAGCATAAGATTTATCCATGGCTGGGCCCTTATACCCGAAACTCAAAAGGATGTCCTTTAGCTAACTTCAAGCCAGGACGTGGTGATTACATTGCCGATGGATTTGAGTACACAGCGCCAGTTAAGTCATATTTCCCTAATGACTATGGGCTTTATCACACGGTGGGGAATGTGGCGGAATGGTGCGAGGACGATTTTGAGGAGACAGGCCCTATTGCCTACGCCCATGACATCAATCCTGTGTACCGAGACCCCCGTCGCCAGAATCGCCGCCGAGTCGTGCGCGGGGGGGGCTGGAATGATGTGGCTTACTTCCTCTCCGTTGGTACTCGAGACTATGAGTATGCTGACACTACAAAGTCTCACATCGGATTCCGATGTGCTTTGTCGGTGATCGGTCGCTCTGGTGCTATGCGCTAATCCTCATAGTAATGGAAACTTCTTTAAATTATAAGAGCTATGGCAGCTAAAAGACAAGGTGCATTTGATGCCCTTCTCCGATCAAGGGGCTATCGAATTGCAATGAAGTATCTGTATGCATGGGGGGCTTCAGTGGTCATCATTGGAGCGCTCTTCAAGATTTTGCACCTCCCCGGGGCGAATGAAATGCTGATCGTGGGACTGGGTACAGAAGCAGCAGTGTTTTTTGTCTCGGGGCTGGAACCGCTTCCTGAGGATGAAAAGCACTGGGACTGGTCTCGAGTCTTTCCTCAGCTCAAAGAGGAAGGAGAAGAAGAGCCAGTGGAGATGCCTTTGGGTCTCGGAGGGCCGGGGGGAGGGCTTATGCCAGGATTGGGAGCCGGGATTAAGTCTCTTCAAGAGAGCAGTTTGACTCCAGACCTTTTAGAACAGCTCGCTTCTTCCATAGAAGGGCTTCGGCTTAGCGTTACTAATCTTGCCGATATAACAGACGCTGCTGTGGCGACTAATGAGTTTGCTGAAAAAGTGCGAGAAGCCTCTGTGCGGGTGGAGCAGCTCTCTCAGAGCTATGCAGTTACGGCAGACGCTATGTCAAAGATCGCAGCTTCTTTTGGGGATATCCAAAGCTACCAAGCTCAGATAAGGACTCTCTCCCATACGATCGCTCAGCTCAATTCCGTTTATGAAAGCGAACTGCAGGAGATACAAAAGCACATTGCCGCCATCGGACGTTTCTATGGAGGAATTGGACGGGTGCTCTCAAGTATAGAAGCTACAGCAGCAGATGCTGACCAGCTTCGCCAAGAGCTGGTCGGGCTCAATACTAATCTAAGGGGGCTCAATGCAGTCTATGGCGGTATGCTCTCGGGTATCTCGGCTGCCTTTCAAAGGTGATAAGAAACCTTAGAAGCTATGGCATCGGGCAAGCTTACACCGAGGCAAAAAATGATAAACCTGATGTACCTTGTGCTCACAGCTCTACTTGCTCTGAATGTGAGTGCAGAGGTCCTTCAGGCTTTTCAGAATTTGGCTGACTCTCTCCAAAATACTGCTGAACAGTTTCAGCGTAACAATCAGGATTTGGCTGAAGCTATAAAAACTGCCGTGCGGAAAGAGATGGAGCAGGGGAGCCGTAAAAATGAGCCGCTTTTGGCTGAGGTGGATCGGGTTCGGGCAAAGGCTGACAGTGTTACGGGAGTATTGCGCACATATATTGAGGCTCTCTTCGAAGAGCGTATCGCCGGCAAAGATCCTGAAACAGGACGCCTGAAGCGGCTTGACGAACGAGAGAACAACTACCGTTTCTGGATGGGAGATAAAGATGCAGCAAATGCTGGCCGGGGTGAGGGAAAAGCTCTGGAAATGCATCAACTTCTAGACTCATTTGTAAGCTGGGCGAACCGATTTTACGCCTTGCATGCTGGTGGTAAGCTCCCTAAGGGAGGACGAGGATTTGACCCCCTGGTGTTGGATCCAAAAGACAATCCGTACGTGAAAGAAAAGGAGTCCAAAGAGAAAACTTGGGAGTATTTCACATTTCACATGACGCCGGCTGTGGCTAATCTTGCAGTGCTGTATAAATACATAAATGATGTGTATGTGATTGAGACCGAGATTCTTAACCTTCTCAAATCTAAGCTGAGTCAAGTTACTTTCAAGATAGACTCCCTTGTGCTGGTAGATGCACCTCGTTCTGAGATAGTGGTGGCTGGTATGAAATTCGAGACCAAAGTCTTTGTGGCAGCCACTTCCTCTGAAGCAAAGCCCGTTTTCTCAGGTACGGGAAATATGAAGTTAGAGGGAGGGGGGTACACTGCTGTCTTTAGCATTCCAGCTTCGGCACGAGTCATTCCAGCTGGACAACGAAAAGGTAAGCAAGAATACACCGTTACAGCGCGGGTGCCGAAAGCAGATGGTTCTTTTCAAGAGCTTCGTCTGCGCAAACAGTTTGAGGTTGTCAAGCCTGAGATCGTTGTTACCTCGGCTGCAGTCCAGCTCCTCTATGCTGAGTGTGGAAATGACTTGAACATTGATGTTCCAGCTCTTGGAGAGCTGTATGATCCCCGAGTAACGGCAGATAACGCTCAGGTGATTCAATCCAAGCAGAGCAAGAAGAAGTTCCGTATTGTTCCTCGCGGAGGAGCAAAAAGCTGTCGGCTTACTGTAGCCACGAATACAGCTGGGCAGATAGTAGAACTTGGAACTTTAGACTATAAGGTAGTGCCTCCTCCTCGTCCTTCCATTCGCGTCTTCGTGAATAATGAGCCCTATAACGGGGTTTCCCCTGTCCCGCGCACGGCTACCGTTCGTGTGCAGGTTGTGCCTGATAATGACTTTGCGAAATCACTTCCTGAAGATGCTCGTTATATGATAGAAAAGCCAGAAATCAAAGTGGTTAAGGGCTTGGCTGGAGCAACCACCCTTGGAACTCTTCCAAATAGTCGAATCGCACCCAACCCTTCCGTTGCAGTGGACCTGACAGACTATTCCCGAGGGCTCCAACCCGGAAATGTTCTATACATTCAATTCAATGACATCTATCGGGTCAATTTTCAGAATAAGCAGGTGAAGGAAAACTTTTCTATTACTGAGATGACTATTCCTGTTACCATTGGTAAATAGCAATTCTACCCATATGCATACTAAAGGTAAGCTTGCGGCTATCATCCTTGTTGGAGGGGCGGTATTCGCTCAATTCCCCCCTCGCGTAGAGGATCACTTCTGGCGTAAGAAGGTGGTCCTGACTATTGATTTGCGAGAGAAGATCAATATGCCCATCGAGCGAGGTCAAGAAGGCTATCAACTCTATACAAACTATAGTACTGACCCTATTACAGATAAGTCTCCTTTTTCTAACCGGGAAGGAATCATCGTTGCTCTCTTAAAAGGCTATAAGGATGGGAAGTTTGTTGGGTATAAGCCGAGAAACCTAAGTCAGCAATATGCCTTTGAGGAGTTTGATGCCTATTCTCGTCGAATAGAGGCAGGTGGTGAAGCGGTGGAGGCTGGAGAGGAGGGGATGGCTGCGGAAGATGAGTTCGGGGGGGATGAGTTCGGTGCTGATGAATTTGGCGGAGAAGATGTGGGAGGGGGGATAGATGCGGCTCCCACTGCGGAAGGCACGGTGACCCCCTCTGCTGATCGAAGTTTTCCCTATCTCAAGTACTATCGCACCAAGCTTCGCCTTATTGAAGATAGAATTTTTGACAAAAACCGCTCAGATATTTATTATGACCTTCAGTACCTTTGTCTTGTTCGGGTAGACCCCAAAGGCGCTCTTGCGGATGAGGATGCAGTTTGTTTCCGCTATAAGGACGTGATGGACGTCTTGGATGATACGCAATGGCGCAATCGAGCAAATGATGCTGAGGATCGCTCGCTTAGAGAGATTATGGAGCTTCGGCGATTCTACGGATATGTGACAATAGTATCAGGCGAAGAGTCTCGTACTCTTAATGAAGCGGAGCTGCGCCGTCAGCAAATGATAGAGTTTGAACATCATCTCTGGACATTCTAAGGGTGGATGGGATAGGATGTGAGTTCTCCTCCCTTCTTGCTTTCCTCGGAGTTGTCTCTATTCAAAGCGGCTCCCTCCAGTCTGAAATTGCGATTGTAGCTGGGCAGACGCCTTAGCCCATCGGTTTAGCATCCGGCGTGCGGCTTATTTGCTAGTTCTTTCTTCTTCTGAGCCACCGATGACTTGTTTTTGGCATGCCACACTTCTGAGGCTCGCACGGACACTCTCTCGTCCTTAATTTTTTCTCCTATATAATCCTTTGGTCTTGTAAAAGGAAGATCCAGAAAGCGGCATGTAGCAGAGTGTATGTACGATTGGGCTACTTGCGTTTTGCAAATCATTATCCTCATAGAAGAGGGTTAAGGCGAGACAAGGGAGCCCTCTGGGGATTTAAGCGAGCTTGACCTCTTCCTTAGAGGAAGATTACTTTCTTCTCTTCATTGCAAGCTCCACAACTGGTGGGAGCTTGTGGGAAAGGTATTCTTATCGCCTATGAGCAAGGTCCCTTCCTTTCTGCTTAGTTGTAATAAGTGTAGAATAAATTGAGTACATTAGAAGTATGAAGTATCTCATGTGGGTAGGAATGAATGGGCTTCTTTTCCTACAAGCCCAGTATATCCTTATTCCGATGGATGAGACCCAGACCCAGCACTTGCGGGCATATGGGCTTGTATATGGATTACTTCTGCGGGGGGTGCCGGTCGATTGGCTTCTGAATTATCGGGGAGGAAGTTTTGCTTTCTTAGAGACAGGATGGGCTCGAGCTGAATTGGAGCGCCGAGAGATACATCATCAATCCCTTTCTATGACGGAGTACGGAGAGCTTCTTCATAATATAGCTCGTCCTGAGGTCAATATGGATGTGGTTCGATTGGAGAAGGCACCTCGCGTGGCTGTATATGCACCAAAGTCCGCTGAACCATGGGACGATGCGGTACAACTTGTTCTATTGTATGCAGAAATTCCCTACGATGTAATCTATGATGATGAAATCCTTTCAGGGAAACTAACTGAGTATGATTGGCTTCATCTTCACCACGAGGACTTTACTGGTCAGTATGGGAAGTTTTTTACTTTTCGGGACAAGCCATGGTATAAAGCCATGGTAAAGGAGCTGACGACTATTGCTGCAAGGTGGGGCTACACTCGCGTACCTGACCTTAAGCTGGCTGTTGTGAAGAAGCTGCGAGAGTGGGTATTGAATGGAGGATTTCTCTTCGCGATGTGCTCTGCAACGGATACCTACGATATTGCGCTTGCGGCTGAAGGAGTGGATATTGTGGGTGAAATTTATGACGGGACACCAGCAGATCCCCTCTCCAATACTAAGCTTCGGTATAATAATTGTATTGCTTTCCATAATTTTACTCTGCGACTCAATCCCTACGACTATGAATTTTCCGATATAGATACAGGGGAGCGTCGGCGGCACATCCGTGAGGAGCAAGACTACTTTACCCTCCGAGAGTTCTCAGCAAAATGGGATCCCATTCCTAGTATGTTGTGCCAGAATCATCGATCGGTCATCAAAGGCTTCTATGGGCAGACGACAGGGTACGAAATGTTTCTTCTTCAGCCCCACGTAGTAGTGATGGGGGAATGTACTGCCCTGAGTGAGGCTCGCTACATTCACGGGGTATTAGGGCGAGGATTCTGGACCTTCTACGGAGGACATGATCCCGAGGACTATCAGCATTTTGTAGAAGAGCCACCGACAGACGTCAGCAAGTACCCTACCTCGCCTGGCTATCGCCTAATCCTGAATAATGTGCTCTTTCCTGCAGCAAAGCGGAAAAAGATGAAGACTTAGGGAGAGAGTAGATGTAGAAAAAAGAAGTCTTATTCTCTCAATCTTTTTCTTTTTACATCTGCTAAG
>JANXAJ010000035.1 GCA_025062295.1 Bacteroidia bacterium
CGCTGGCGCCCCCACACACATCAGCGAAAGCTTAGCCCCCTGCACTCATCCCGCCACGCGAAGAGGGCGTAGCCTTTCTCTTACCATCTCTTCCGTAATCTGTATCACGCTCCCTGAAGGACGAAGGAAAAGGACCTCCTCCAAAATCGCCTCAAGAAGCGTCCGAAGAGCCCGAGCCCCCGTCCCTAACTGCAAAGCCTCCCGAGCAATAAGTCGAAGGGCATCCTCTGTAAAAGTCAGCTCAATCCCATCCCAAGAGAGAAGCTCTTGATATTGCTTGACTAAAGCATTTCGGGGGTCGGTGAGGATGCGTCTAAGGGCTATCTCATTCAGTGGCTCCATCGCTGCTACCACCGGCAGCCGTCCAATAAACTCAGGAATAAATCCAAATCGTCGCAAATCCTCTGGTTGAGTGAATGCATACAAATTCTTCTGGGAATCAAACTCTTTTATTTCCTTTCGGAATCCAATCGTTTGGTGAGAGAGGCGTCGTGCTATGATTTTATCCAATCCTTCAAAGGCACCGCCGCAGATAAAAAGAATGTGTTCTGTATTCACTTGAATAAAGCTTTGTTCAGGATGTTTGCGTCCTCCCTTTGGAGGAACATTCGCTATAGTCCCTTCAAGAAGCTTGAGGAGAGCTTGCTGGACACCTTCTCCTCCAACATCGCGAGTAAGAGAAGGGTTTTCGGATTTACGAGCTATCTTATCTATTTCATCAATATAAACGATACCTATCTGAGCTGCTTCAACGTCATAGTCTGCTGCTTGAAGGAGACGCACAAGGACATTCTCTACATCCTCACCAACGTATCCTGCTTCTGTCAAAGTAGTGGCATCCGCAATCGCAAAGGGCACCCGCAGAAATTCAGCAATACTGCGAGCCATTAGGGTCTTTCCAGTGCCCGTGGGTCCGATAAGAAGTACATTGCTTTTCTCTACCCGAACAGGTGAGACTTTTTGTCGTTGGGAAAGGAGAGCAGAAATACGACGATAGTGATTATAAACAGCGATAGCGATTTTTCTTTTAGCAGCCTCCTGTCCTACTATATGTTGGTCTAAGTATGCTTTGATTTCAGCCGGGGAAGTCTGAGGCATGGTCCAAGTGCGGGGGCGTCGACTTTGCTGAAGCTCGCGCTGAGCTGCCTCATGAATGTGATGAATGCAACTCAAGCAGATGTAGGCCTTTTTTAGGGGGGATTCTACAAGTGGGACCCGCTTTCCGCTTTCCCCACAAAAGTCGCACCGAGGCGCCTCAGCGCTGTCCATCCTGAGGCATTAGCTTGTTTGAGCGGAGTACTTCATCTACTAAGCCGTATGCTTGGGCTTCATCTGCTCGCATCCAGTAATCTCGGTCAGAGTCTTTCCAGATTTTCTCGTAAGGTTGACCAGTGTGGAAAGCTAAAATTTCATATAATTCTCGCTTAATCTTTTGAATCTCAGCATGGACAATCTCAATATCCGAAGCCTGTCCTTGGACGCCTCCCAAAGGCTGGTGAATCATGATTCTGGCGTGAGGAAGAGCTGCTCGCTTCCCTTTAGTGCCTGCTGCTAAGAGAATAGCCGCCATAGAAGCAGCCATCCCCGTACAAATCGTATTCACATCAGGGCGAACGTACTGCATTACATCATAGATGCTCAGGCCATCATAGACTGAGCCCCCCGGAGAATTGATGTAGATAAAAATATCCCTTTTAGGATCAGCCGACTCTAAAAAGAGAAGCTGAGCATTTACGATATTGGCGATCTGGCCGTCTATGGGATATCCAAGAAAAATAATCCGGTCCATCATAAGGCGTGAGAAAACATCCATTACAGCGATATTCAGCTGCCTTTCTTCTATGATATTTGGAGTGAGATTGGATAAGGTATGACGCAAACGGGCCTCATACTGATCAAGTCTTAGACTTTCTATGCCCAGATGATTCGTAGCGTATCGGCGGAATTCGGTCCCTTCGCAGCTCATATAGTGTGTAAAAGTAACATTTTCAAGGACAGAGGCTGTTCAATCGGTGGTCCAAACCGTTCCTTCAAAAACTGCTGAAGGCGACGCTCCTGGAGGCTTCTCCGAATCTTATGCCCACTTTTTTGAAGGATACCCTCCATAAACTGCCGAAGAGCTGTATCTGACGAAGAAAGGGACTGAATCAATTCCTGTACTTTCGGTGAAGCCTCCTGAAGGGCTTCAAGCCCTTTCATGACCTCCTCTTGAAGGTCTTCTTCTTTCATTTCGAGAGAGGGCTCGGTAGCCACTAAATTCTGAAACAGAATCTCCCATTCTAACTCTTCTCTGAATGCCTGGTATTCTATAGAGCTGCCATTTCTTTCAGAGCGGGCTGTGAGGTACATCACATATAAATACCGACCAAGTTCGTCTGGAATCCAAATCTCTGCAGCATGCAGGAGAAGGGCTTTTTGAAGCTTAGCATTCAACTGGGCTAAATTTTTTTCTATGTGGTACTGAAAAACCTTTTGCCAAGCCTCTGCCCGTTCTGAAGGCGGGATTTCGTTCATTTTGAGACGCTCTTCAAGTGCCTCCAGCGTCAAGGGAGTGGAGTATAAAGCTCCAATAAGAACAAGCTCTACCCGATTCACTGTAAGAGGGGAAAAGTCAGGGTAAACAAGCCGAATGTAATCGGTGTATGGTACAAGCGTCTGAGGGGGCACTTCAAATACCTCCCCCAAGCGTCGGCCAGCCACATACGACCATGCAAAAGGCATAGCGAGAGAATTCCAGCTCAGAGTGAGAGGAGAGGCTCCTTGATGGGGCTGCCAGTGAAATCGCATGAGAATAAAGCGGTCAGTAGGAGGCGTGGAAGGAAGCTGCTCTACAGGCTCTAAATGACCAAAAGCCATACACATATAACGCTGGAAGTACTCTACCTCATCCGGCTGAGACTCATAAGTATAGCGGATCAAGCGGACCGGCTTTGTGAGAAGGGGCTCTTGAGGGACAACTAACACCCGAAAAGAATATTCGTAGGGAACAAAAGGCGGTTTAGTTTGAAAGTTTTGAGGTGAGCGTTCATAATACGGCAGCTGCAGGATGGTTCGATTCTGGAGGATTGACTTTAGAGTGTTTAGGAATATCTCGCTAAGAATACTACTCAATACTTCCTCTCCATATCGTCCTATGATGACATCAGTAGGAACCTGCCCAGGGCGAAAGCCAGGCAGGAGGACTTCACGACGCAACTCTCTAAGCCGCTGGCGGTATAGGTCTTCGTATGCAGAAACGGGGATGTAGATTCTGCCCTCCGCCAGATAAGGGCGTGTAAAGGTGACTTGGGTCTCCAAGTGCGGATGGAGGGACTCGAACCCTCAACCCCAATGGGACCAGATCCTAAGTCTGGCGCGTCTGCCAATTCCGCCACATCCGCTCGTGGCACCGGCGGGACTCGAACCCACATTTGGAGTTTAGGAAACTCCCGTTCTATCCAGTTGAACTACGGCGCCTCCTACATTTGCAAAAGTATGGAAAACCTGCCGCTTTTGGATTTGAAGGCATTTATACAGGGTGGAGAAGCTCAACGTCTTCGTTTCGTAAAGGCCCTGGGAGAAGCTTTCACACAGATAGGATTTGCTATCATTGAGAATCATCTGGTGCCGGAAGCTCTCCAAAAACAAATCTATGAAAAAACAAAGGCTTTTTTTGACTTACCTCTTGAAATCAAGAGGAAGTATGTAGTTCCTGGGACATCTGGGCAGCGAGGCTATACCCCTCCCAATCAAGAGCATGCAAAAGGGCAAAAGGTCCCAGACCTCAAGGAGTTTTTTCATATAGGACCCGAGGTGGAGCCCTCTATCGCTTCCGCTCAAAACCTCCTGCTAAATGTATGGCCGGAGGAAGTGCCTGGCTTTCGTCAAACTTTTATGGAGGCTTATGAGAAGTTTTTTGAGACTGGGCGTGTGCTTTTGCAAGCCCTTGCTCTCTACTTAGAGTTGGAAGAGGATTATTTTGAGCCTCGAGTTCAATACGGGCCGAGTCTGCTTCGGCTGCTCCACTACTATCCATTAGAGAAAGTAGATATCCCGCCAGGAGCTACACGGGCAGCTGAGCACGAAGACATCAACCTGATTACGCTTCTGATTGGAGCCAGTGCTGAAGGATTGGAAGTTCTTACGCGAGAGGGGAAGTGGCTGGCTCCTGTCGTGGCTCCTCACCAGATGGTGGTGAACGTAGGAGACATGCTTCAGCGCCTTACAAATAATAAGCTTCGCAGTACTACCCATCGCGTTACCCTCCCCCCACCCGAGAAGCGTCATTTGTCCCGCTATTCGGTGCCTTTCTTCCTTCATCCTCGTCCGGAAGTGAGTTTGGCTTGCCTCCCTTCCTGCATAGATGAAGCACATCCCAAAGCTTATCCTGATATTACCGCAGGGGAATATCTCAACGAAAGGCTTGTAGAGCTTCGGCTCAAACAATAGGACTGAAAACCTGATAGTAGCGATGAGAAATAAAAGAGGGGGAAAGCTTTATACTTTCCCCCTTCAGAGTAAACCTACAAATGAGAACTTAGAGACGGATGGCTTTCACTGTAACCGTAGCTGATCCATTACCAAAAGACTCCCGCTTGATGACCCCCCAGATTTGGGTGTTTCCTAAGCTTTGACGAAAGCCTAAATAGGGATGAGGGCCATCCGTGTTGGAAGGGTTAGAGTCTCCACTTTCTATGGCTATCATTGCTCGTGCGCCATCTCCATTGTTGATGTATTTAACCTTGTTATTATCTGTCAAGCTATTCACTAAGGTCCGAATCGCAGCAGAGTCAGTCGCTTGATTATATTCTGCCTCTCCGATAGAGTAGAAGACAGTAGTAGGCTTTGAAGAGGCAGTCCAGTTGATGGGGGCTAGCTGGTAATTCCCTTTTCCGAGGGAGTCAGGAGTTACTAAAGTGTAGGTGCGAGGGGCCTGAGTTCTGTAGATGAAAGCAGCGAGTACATTTCCAGGGGTACCTAACTCTGAAAGAGGCTTAACCTCAATGGAGGCAGAGCCTACCACTAAGAAACAGGAGGTGCTATTCAGCTGAAGATTCTGACCTTCAAATACACGGCCCTGAGGAGTGGACTGCTGTTGGCGGAAAGTAATGCGGAAACTTTTGCTTGCTGTCTTTTCATTCTTATCTCGCACGCTGAAAGTGTAGGTGTAAGTCTGTCCATCTGCCCCATTTATGCTAAAGGAAGTATCAAAGGTGAAGCTTTCTCGCCCTGGGGCTGGCCGATTAGTGATAATGGGTACATTCCCTGCTCCGGAATTGAAGCTGAATGAAAAGTCCTTGAGCTCTGCGTCGTCTTTTCCTGAGCCTTTTTGGAAGATTAGCTTGAAGCGAAGGGTGTAAGAACCCGGGGCTTTCGTTTCATCACCCGTAACGATTCCTTGTTCGCTTGGGACGAGGATCTGAGGTCCATTTTGCTCTTTTTCTCTCTTACAGGCGACGAAGGTCGCTACACATGCAAGGGCTATGACAAGCCCTCCGAATCTCGGTTTGTTTGCGCTTCGCATACTGAGGACAAAGTTACACAAAAAAATTCAGTCAGTTCCTGATTTCCAATTCAAGTTTGGGACTGGAGTGTGCGAAGGGTCTTGAGATACTCCTCACGCCGACGAGCTGCTCCAGGTCTGAGAAGTGGAGGTACGATCCCTAAAAGGCTAGGGAAGAGGGAAACAAGTCGGGCAGCTATGGCCTTGTATCCTGGGATCAGAATTTCCCGAGGACGACGGCGGATGGCTCGCCAAATAGCCTCTGCTACAGCCTCCGGAGTTAGAAGTCCTCCCATAACCATGGTGTAAATACTTTCTGGTTTTGGCAGTTCATTGAAGATGAGAGGGGTCGCGACGGGCCCAGGACAAATTACAGTTACTGGAACGCCTTGTGGGCGCAACTCCATGTCTAACGCTAGACTTAGCCCTCGGACTCCAAACTTCGTGGCAGTGTAGCCTACTACGCCTGGTACGGGGGCAACCCCTGCCATAGAGGCGATATTGATAATGTGTCCTGACCTTCTCTGAGCGAAATGCCGACCAAATACCCAGCAGCCATAGACTAAGCCTGTCAGATTCACCCGCTGCTGCAGGTGCCATTCTTCTATGGGCTGGTCAATAAAATTTGCTACGCGCATGATTCCCGCTGTCTGAAGGAGAATAGCTGCATCCTTATGCCGCTCTAAGAGAGCCTCCCATGCTGATAGATCAGTAACATCTAATATCTCCTGCATGCTGCCTGCGGGCAGATGGGGATATGCTTTTTGTAGGATTGCCTCACTGATGTCGGTGAGAACGAGCTGATATCCCTTTTGCCAGAGGAGGCGGGCGGTGGCTTGCGCGATACCTCCAGCTGCCCCCGTAATAACGACCTTAGGCATAAGCTGGGGTAGGGGCCTCTGCTGGAGATTTCACCGGTTTTTTCGGAAGTGGATGCCGAGCAATCAACTTATCTAATATTTCGGCATATTCATACCATTCCACCTCCCAGATGTGCCGAAGGCTTTCAGCAAATTTCTCTGCATGTTGCCTCCAGTACGCTTCCGTCTGCTGCTCTACGTCAGGGGGAAGTTTATATGCCCCCATAATGTAGCGAGCTACTAAAGCCGCTTGCTTTTCAGCCAGATTCCAAATGCAGCCATTTGGCTGAATAAGTCCTAAGTAGAATAGATGAGGTTCATCCAGGTGAAAAATATGGAGGTAAATGCGGTCTCCTCGTTTGCGAGACGGCACCAGGTGGGAAGGTAAGTAGGGATACTCTACTTCATAGCCTGTGGCCCATACAATCGTATCATACTCGCCTACTGAGCCATCTGTAAAATACACTTTCTTCTCTTCTAAGCGCTGAATGCCAGGTCGCATCCGAATCTTCCCATGACGTAAGTGATAAAGAAGCTCACTATTCATGAGGGGGTGGGTATAGAAAAGGGGATGGTCAGGCTTCGGCATGCCATACTTTTCCACAGGACCTAATATGATCTTGAGCGTTAGATTAGAAACAATCCGACGCAGAGGCTTAGGGAGGGGAGCGATAACTTTTCTGTACATCTCATCTGCAGGAATCCCGAAGAAGACAAACTTGGGGAGTACGTGGTAACCCCGACGGGTAGAAAGATCAACCGATTGAGCCACTCGCACTGCATCTACAGCGATATCTGCGCCAGAATTTCCGATCCCTACTATCAGTACCCGTTTATTTGCAAGTTGCATGGGACGCTTATACGCATGTGAATGGTAGCTTTCACCTGTGAAATGCCCTGGATAGGTGGGTAAATATGGCTTCCAATGATGTCCTGTAGCAGCCACGAGGTATCGGCTATAAAAAGTTTCGCCCGTAGAGGTGTGCACTACCCATCCCGAATCGGTGGGCGTGGCTGATTCTACAGCAGTATGGAACCGAATGTGATCTATCAAACCAAAATGTTCTGCATAGTTGCGCAGGTAGCGCTGCGCTAAATAATGCGGCACATAGTCGGGCCATTCTTTCGGAAATGGAAAATCCTCAAAATGAGAACAAGCTTTGGAGGTGATCATGGTCAAGGTCTGATAGGCGCTGGAGTGCCCCTCTGGATTATCCTCATACAGCCAGACGCCACCTACATCATGACGCTTCTCAAAAGCAATCACTGACAAGCCTGCTTCTTTCAGGCGACGAATGCCAGCCAATCCTGACGGGCCAGCCCCTACAACTATTACATCCCAAGTCATATCTCAGTAAGAGGTAGTGTTCGTTGGCGCACTTCCCCCTAGTCCAAAGTTAGATGCTGAAATCACAGTTGCCTTGAGATGAAGGACGACTCGTCCATTGAGAGGGTCATTCGTTTCTACTGTGATGGTCTTGTGCTGAGGACCTGGTCGTCCTCTGGAGTCAAACTTAGCGAGGATCTCGGTGCTCTGACCGGGCTTGAGAATCTTTTCTACAGGCTCCACTGCTGTGCATCCGCACGAGGCTTTGACGCTTTCTATCACTAAATCCCCTTTGCCTTCATTCCGAATAGGAAAGCGGTACTCTACCACCTGTCCCTCTAAGACTTCTCCGCCATTGAACTCTGTAACAGGGAAGACCGCTTTCGGAGCTTTTGCCAGTTCCTCTGCCGAGTACACTATTTCAAAGCTTCCATTCACGACAAGCTGTTTCTCGGGGCTGACGGGGTCGGTGGTCCGTATCCGAATCACTTCATAGAAGCCAGATTGGTTTTTCCAGCCAGCTGCCCGAGCGGCTTTTCCATCGAGGGTCACAATCACCTTCCCTTCCTGACCGGGAGCAAGCACAGTTGGAACAAACGAAAGTCTAAACATAGGTTTGAGATCAATCCCTCCTAAAAACTCTACTGGGGCTTGCCCAATATTTTTCACTTCAAAAGTGAGACTGGGGCTTTGATCCGATTTGACGTGACCAAAGCTTTCTCGCCGTTTTGTCCAGCCCAGGCTGGCATCTACTTCAGTGTATTTCTCTTGAGTCTGGGTAGCACTCTTGACGACACCCCGAATCGTGAGAATGGTTGGCGTCTCACTGGCACTGTGATGGACAGTGATGGTTTTGACAAAGTGACCTGGTCGCCCTTTCGTGTCGTATGAAGCCTGAACCTGTCCTGTGGCACCTGGAGGGACCTCTTCTTGTGTCCAGCTTGGTGTGGTGCAACCGCAGGAAGCTTTGACGGAAGTCAGTTTCACTGGCTTATCTCCCACATTCTTGAAAATGAAAGTGTAGACTGCAGGAGCCCCTTCGGTGATTTCTCCAAAATCATGCTCGGTTTTCTCAAAGCTCACTTGAGCCCACAAAAGGTAACCGATAAGGCAAATCCGACTCACCTGCATACTACGCAAATATACACAATTAGGAAAATCAAAATAAAGGTGTCCTTTGGAGGGCTATGGAGGACCTCGTGTGAGAGTATTTCTCTCTAGAAATCGTTTTATTTTGGGGTATGGATTGGCGTGCGTATAAGCCCCTGATTCTACCTTCAATACCAAACCTTCGGGAGATTGAGGTATATGAGCAGCATGGGGGGTATGAACAGTTCAAGCGTGTTCTGCGGGAGATGAGCCCTGCGCAAGTGATTGAAGAAGTAAAAGCAGCAAACATTCGGGGGCGCGGAGGAGCTGGCTTTAATGCCGGTCTCAAGTGGAGTTTTATGCCTCCTCCCAAGCCAGGGATTCCTCGCTATTTAGCCGCAAATGGAGACGAGTCTGAACCGGGCACTTTCAAGGATCGACGAATTCTGGAATTCAATCCTCATCTTTTTATAGAGGGTTCTCTGATTGCTGCGTATGCGATGCAGATAAATGCCATCTACGTATATGTGAGAGGCGAATACGCCGACTGGATAGGCATTCTTCAAAAGGCTGTGGATCAAGCCTATGAAAAGGGGTATATTGGTGAGAATATCTTAGGTAGTAGCTTCTCTACTCACCTTTTTATTCATAGGGGGGCAGGGGCGTACATTTGCGGTGAAGAGACAGGATTGATGGAATCGCTGGAGGGGAAGCGCGCCTATCCTCGCTATAAGCCGCCGTTTCCTGCTCAAAAGGGGCTTTGGGGCTGTCCCACGACTATCAACAATATAGAGACACTTGCGCATGTACCGATTGTGCTGCGATTAGGAGCCGCAGCCTATACCCAAATTGGGGCAGCTGACCATCCTGGTCCGATTCTGTATGGGATTTCGGGTCACGTAAATCGGCCTGGGCTGTACGAGTACCCCAGCGGTATGCTAATCACCGACCTGATTTACGAAGTGGCAGGTGGCATTCGGCAGGGGAAGCGGCTCAAGGGAGTAATCCCAGGCGGTTCCTCCACGCCTATCTTAAAAGCTGAGGAGATTGAGGGGGTGCGCATGAGCACAGATTCTCTACGAAAGGTAGGAACGATGATGGGCACTGCAGGGATGCTCGTGCTTGATGAAGAGACGGACATGGTGCGTCTTGCCTATCGGATTGCTGCATTCTACAAACACGAGTCCTGTGGTCAATGTACTCCGTGTCGAGAAGGCACAGGATGGCTCAAGCAAATACTTCATCGCTTCTTAGAGCAAACAGCAACATATGCCGATATTGATCGGCTGCTTTCTGTCGCTGAGCAGATGGAAGGTCGCACTATTTGTGCTTTGGCAGATGCGGCCGTATGGCCTATTCGGGCTATAGTTCAGAAGTATCGAAATGAATTTGAGCGGGTTGCTCGTCCAGCTTTGATTCCCGTCTGAGAACGGGCACATTTTTTGATACCTTTGTTTAGCGGTAGGGTATGCTCACTCCCATAGACATCCAAAATCAGACCTTCAATCGCTCGTTGCGAGGCTATGACCCCGAGGAGGTGCGAGCTTTTCTGCGTCAGGTGGCTCAGATTTGGGGTGCCCTGCTGGAGGAAAAGCATGCCCTCAAGCAGAAAGTGGAGCAGCTGAGCGCTGAATTAGCTCGGTATAAGGAGATGGAATCCCTTCTTCAGCGGACTCTGCTGCAGGCAGAAGAAGCCAGTCGTCTGACCTTGCAAAACGCCGAAAAAAACGCTGCTCTTCTCCTTCAGGAGGCGCAACACAAAGCGGATGAGATAATCTCTGAGGCCCATCGGCAAAAAGCCCATTTGGAGGAAGCGATCCAGGTTCTTCGGCAGCGTCGGCAGGATATTCTCTTAGAACTGAAGGCTTTTCTCAGCCTACAATTAGAGCGGCTGGAGCAGCTTGAGCGGAATACGCCTATTCTTTCTGATGCTTTGACCGCTAAAACGCCTCCGCCCTCTACTCCCACATGGGCGGCTAAAATCGCAGAAAAGCTGTGATTCTCTCTGACATTCAGATTTTAGAGGCGATTCGGCGAGGCGACCTTCGTATAGAACCTTTCCGTCGAGAGGCTTTGGGAAGCAATAGCTATGATGTTCATTTAGGACCGTATCTGCGGGTCTATACACAACCTGCCTTTGATGCTCGCCGTCCTCTTCCCTCTACCTTACTCAAAATCCCTCCGCAAGGACTATATCTTATCCCGGGGGTGCTCTATCTCGGCGCTACAGAAGAATACACCGAAAGCCACTCCTATGTGCCATTTCTGGAGGGGAAAAGCAGTGTAGGGCGGCTCGGCATACAAATCCATTCCACTGCTAGCAAGGGCGATATTGGCTTCTGTAATCACTGGACCCTGGAAATCTCTGTCATTCATCCTGTTAGAGTCTATGCTGGCATGCCCATTGGACAGCTTATTTTCTTCACTGTAGAAGGGGAGGTGGAGGCTCCTTATCTTTTGCGAAAAGATGCTCGGTACAAAGAAAGGACTGAGCTACCTCTCCCCTCATTCATGTGGAAAAATTTTCATTCGCATGAAGATACCTATACATAAGGCTCGAGAGATCGCAGAGCTCGTAGGCGGCTCTTTGATAGGGGATGGGGAGGTGCTCGTTACAGGTATCAATGAGATTCACCGAGTTGAGCCGGGTGACGTAACTTTTACCGATGTGCCTAAGTATCTCAAGCGGGCGCTCGAGAGTCCTGCTTCCGTCATTCTCATCAATCAAATTATAGAAGCGCCTCCAGGTAAAGCCCTGATTTATACTCCATCCCCTTTTCGGAGTTTCAACCTTCTTTTAGAGCACTTTTGCCCCAGCCTCACCCCAGCCTTCTCCCCCAGTCAAGAGTCGTATCCTGGGGTTCAAATCGGCATGCATGTGGTCATTGGTCAGAATACTTACATAGAGCCGGGCTGCCAGATTGGGCATAATACCGTGATAGGACCAGACTGCTACATCGGGCGGAATACGATTATTTACCCCGGTGTGGTGATAGGGGCTAATACTTATATTGGTTCTCACGTGGTTATTCAATCCGGTTGCGTAATAGGAGGGGAGGCTTTTTATTACAAGCGAACGCCTATAGGCTCTGAGCGGCTTCTGAGCAAAGGACGTGTGATCATTGGGGATTATGTGGAGATTGGAGCTAATACTACAATAGATCGGGGCGTTACGTCTGATACCTATATTGGCGATCACACGAAGATAGATAATCTTGTACAGATCGGTCATGACACTTTTATCGGACGAAACTGTCAGATAGCGGCGCAGGTGGGGATAGCAGGGGCTTGTGTAATAGAGGATGGAGTGATCCTGTGGGGGCAAGTGGGCGTACCCAGTGGGGTCCGAATCGGTCCACGAGCTACCGTCTTAGCAAAATCCGGGGTTCTTACCAGTTTAGAAGGAGGTAAAGTGTATTTTGGCTTTATTGCGAAAGAGGTCAAGAAAGCTTGGAGAGAGATAGCCTCTATGGGGCGATTACCGCGTCTTCTTCGGGTTTTAGACCCCAACTCCTCAAATGGACATCCAGAAGAGAAGCTATGAGGCACGTCTTTGTAGCACGGTTCCTGCTTGCCTTTCGGCAGACAGTCCGGCTACTTTTTACTTACTTTCTTCGGGGAGTTTTTCTTTTTCTACCTGGATTAGCCACAGGGTATGTCCTTTGGCTCATTCTTGAATGGCTGGATAATATTCTTCCAACTGGGCTGCCTGGTTTAGGGATTCTGCTTTTGCTGGTTGGAATCACGGTGCTGGGGTATATTGGTACCCACTGGCTTGGACCCACGCTCATCGCCTCAGTGGAGGAGCGCATCCGAAAAATCCCTCTGATTGGATTCCTGTACGGCTCTGTTCGGGAGTTAGTAGATACCTCTCGCCGCTCTTATCGCTTTGAACAGCCGGTGCTTTTTCGTCGTTATCCCCATGCGGAAGCTTATCAGATAGGCTTCCTCACTCATGATCAACCACTTCCGAACCAAGAGCTGGTGGCTGTATTCGTACCTTTCGCTTTTGCGGCGCTCACGGGAGAGGTGCTTTTTATCCCACGTCAAGAGATTATTCCCTTAGAGATGAGAGGAATAGAGGCTCTTCGGCTTGTCATCTCGGGTGGGTTTGTAAGTGGACGGGTGCCCCGCCATGAATCTTCCTGAATCCCGATTGCTTTGGCAGCATCCCCTTTTAGTAGTGGAGGAGCGATCGCTACCGTCAGGGGAGAGGCGATTGGTGGTGCATCGGGGCTCGTTTGCGGCTGTCTGCCTCTTTCTCTATACAGATGAGGGAGAAGGTGGCTTTCTTGTTGTGAAGCAGATTCGTCCTACGGCAGACACGCCATTCTATGAACATCCTGCGGGCATGATAGGAGGGAATGAGTCTCCGCTTGAGGCGGCCTTGCGCGAGCTAGCGGAAGAAACAGGCTGGCTCCTGAGTCCTCACGACCTTATTTCGCTTACGCCAGAGGGATTATACCCTTCTCCAGCTTTCTGGAATGAGAAAGGCTATTTCTTTGCTGTTCAGCTTCGCGTGCCTGCTGCCCTCCTCCAAGCATATCTTCCCTCTGCTTCTCGCCAAACTGAGGAGGAGAACCTTGACCTTCTTATCTTGACAGGAACAGAATTGTTGTGCCGCACTCGGAATCTCCAAACTGTGGCTCATACTCTTCTCTACTATGCCTATTTCAGTTCTACTGACAGAGCATTATCATCCTGTGCTCCTCAAGACCCTGAGGAAGTGGGAGGAGATTCGTCTGATTCATATAGAGAATCCTCATCCTGAGGCTCTCTACTGCGTACTGCCAGAGATACACATATGGGTCTTGCGAGGGGCAGTTGAGGTAAATGAAGCTCTTCTTAGCCGTGCTTCTCGTCTGAGAGTCCTTATCCGGGTTGGGTCGGGGATTGAGCATATAGACCGAAGGGCTGTAAGAAGGAGAGGAATTCGGTTGTATCGCACCCCTCAAGCAAACGCCGCAGCAGTAGCGGAATATGTCATAGCAGCACTTATTTCTCTCTCTCGGAGATTTCTTCCTGCTCATCATGCTCTGAGAGAATCGGATCGTTGGGAGCGACGCGCTTCGGTGGGAAGGGAACTCTCTTCCTTGAAGGTGGGAATTATTGGCTTCGGAGAGAATGGAAGTCGGACGGCTTACCTCCTCTCAACATTAGGCGCTCAGGTGCTGGTCTATGACCGATATAAAGGGGGATTTGGAGGCAGAGGGATACGAGAGGCTTCACTAAAAGAAATTTTTCGGGAAGTTGAGGCGCTTTCTCTTCATATTCCACTGACCCCTCTCACCAGGGGTTGGGTAGATGCTAACTTCTTCGGGTGCTTTCATCATCCCATTGCTTTTATCAATGCCTCTAGGGGAGAGATTGTTGTTCTTTCTGACCTTCTTGCTGCGCTGGAGGAGGGGCGAGTATGGGGTGCTGCCTTGGATACTTTTCCGACCGAACCTCCTCAAAATCTCCCACCTGAACAGCTTATAGCTTGGGAAAAGCTGCGTCGTCACCCCGCTGTGCTTCTGACCCCTCATATTGCTGGCGTGTCGCAGGAAAGTGAATGGCGATTAGCTCGTGCCGTGCTTGTCCTTCTGCGCTCTCTCCTCAAGGGTAGCAAGCCCTAAGGCTATGAAATAAATCCCATAGAGTTTATATCGGGCGAGATTCCCCCAAAATGGCATAGCCATGGTAGTTACTCCTATCACGAATATCCCTATACCAGTAAGTATCAGAGCCTGTCGATTCCATTCCTTGCCTATCCCAGGAACTAAGCTAAGCCCGATTAGGGCCCATCCCTCCAAAGTGTAAAGGAATACAAAAGGCTTCTGGCTCTGCCAGACTGGCGGTCCGACTAAGCCAAGAGGCAGAGCCTTAAGCCAGCCTACCCAACTGCCCCAGAATGTCGGAGCATAGTCCAGATGAAAAGCACTGGGTGAATGATGAGGGGGATAAGTGATGAGCTGAAGCGCTTCTACTCTATGAGCATAAGCCCACGGACCTAAATAAAACCCTAAGAGCGGAATAGAGAGCGCAATACTAAGAGGAAAAAGCCCCTTCCAATGACTCCACCTATACCACAGCCCTACCCCTATCGCTAAGAAGCAGGACTCAGGCCGAAGAAAATATAAGAAGAGAAATAGAAACAACTTCCAAATCTCTCGGCGCTGATAAACTGAAGCTATCCATGCTGCTCCGTATAGGGTGAGCGGAAAGGCAAGCGTATCTCGGAGGGCTCCAGAGGTCCAGAAAAGGCTGCTGGGCAGAAAGAACCAGAAGAGGTAGAACCTTCTCGGGAATTGGATGAGGCTTGCCCACCGCTGATATGCTGCGTAGCTTAGAAGACCCCCTATGAGCCCCATAATCCCCTGCATGCCATAGTAACTTCCACCTGCTGCCAAATAGATCGGGAAAAGAAGCCGATAAAAGAAGTAATTGGTGGGGTCAGTCAGTTCTACCTCATAATCTAAACCAATGGAGTCCTGAGCAGCAATCTCAGCCCCTCGCCGATAAAGGGCAGGGGAGAACTCCCGAAACAGGAGAGCTATCCCATCTAAAGGATTTTGGAGAAAGTAGTGAGTAATCTGCCGAACCGCTAAATAAGCTGCCACCGTATCACCCCATCCCTTGTAGTAGTGAGCATACACTCCAGCAAATATCCAAGCTGCCACCACCTTCAGAATAAGGGCGATATAAAGCCATACTGGCTGACGATAGTATTCCAGTCTGTAGCCGATATACCCAAGCCATACGCCCACCAGCAGATAGCCGAGAGCTTCGCGTAGAGGGGAAAGGATAAAATGGGGATTCACGGGCTTAAAGTTTGTACCTTATTATTCAAGTATGGATAAAAAAGAAGCAGAGCTTCGGCTTTGGATGGAGAGAGAAGCGACAGACCCCTTCTGGCCTCATGCTCTGGGAGTTTACTTGATGGGGGTTGGTCGCTGGAGAGAAGCAGAGGCGGCTTTCCAAGAAGCTATTCGACGCTCTCCCACTCATTACAGTAGTCTTTACCAGCTGGGAGTGGTCTATGAACACCTTGGCTGCGAAGCGGAAGCGCTCTCTGCCTTTCGGGAAGGCCATCGCTTGGCAATGGAAGCAAGGGATATGCAGCTCATGCGAGATTTTCGCGCTAAACTGAGTACATACTTGGGTATGGATGAGTGGTGACGCTTAGAATCCTTCGAGTGAGTCCTTGTGTATTTCCTTCAATCTCTGGGAGATGAAGCATATCTACTTTGCTTTCTTACCTATGGGCGCTTCCAACGCTGCCTGCTGTTTTGAGTAGGCTAGTAAGTTTTTGTGAGATTGCCTCGTATGTGCAGGACCTTGCCTTCTTCAGCTGAAGACCTACTTAGCAGCTGAGAGAAGGTAGAGTTCTCATTCATTCCCTGATTGAGCTAAGGCGTCTGCTACTTCATTCCAATGAAGCCCTTGATGAGCGGGCACCTTGATCCACTCTATCTGCACAGGGACCTGCTGGAGAAACTTGACATATCGCCTTGTCAGGGGCGTACGAGCTTTCCATTCTCCGCGTGCCCATCGGGCCAAGCCCTCATAATCGTGATAAATTATACAATTAGTTACCTTGTGCCTGACGCACCAGCGAAGCGCTTGAACTACGGCGTAGATCTCTCCTCCTATCTGACGATGAGCGCTAAGGTCTTCATCGTGAGCTGGGACTGTCCCCCCCTCTCGATAAATCTCAATGCCATCTTTTCTGATGACAAAGCCGTATCCTACTTTGCCATTTGCCCGATAAGCGCCATCTACGTCTATCTCTATGCCTATATTCCGATACATTCTATCAGATGAGCCAAGCTTGAAGAGAGTGGCGAAATGCTACTCTGCCTCCAACAATAATGATGAGGGTCAGTCCTATGCCCATCCAGAGGGGTAGTGGGGGTAGGTAGAGAGCAGCTCCAGGCATGTGAGCTACAAGCTGGATTCCCTTTATCAACAACCATGCGATTCCATACACAGGATAAGCAGCTGCTTGGCCAACAAAAGGAAAGGGCAGAAGCATAAGCCAACCCACTGCTGAAAATGTCACCCCTGTTGCAAGCGGTACAGCGAAAAGATTCGTAAGGAGAAAATAGATGGGGAACCTTCCAAAGTAAGCCCAACTAAGGAAAAAAGTCCCCGCTTGGGCAGCTATGGAGATGGAGAGAAGGTCCTTTAGGTAGCGCTGAAGGAGTTTCTCTCCTTGCACGATTGAAGAGAGAAAATGGCGTAGAGGCGCATGAAAAGCCATGATTCCTCCGACAGCAGCGTATGAAAGCTGAAAACCAGCCTGGTAGATCACAAAGGGGTCAATAGCACTTTGGATGAAAGCTGCTCCACCTAAGGCATTCAAGGGGAAGTATGGCTTGTAAAGCATCCGAGAGAGGATCGCAAAGATGCCCATAATCACAGCTCGCATAGCGGAGGGAGCCCCTCCTGTGAGAAAGCCATAGAAGAGAATGAGTCCCATGAGCATGCTTTGGCTGATCCAATGGTGACGCCACTTCCCGGGAAGTCGCCCTAAAAGGAAGAGCCATAGGGATAGTACTAGGCCTACATGCATTCCTGAGACGGCAAGGATGTGAGCCGCTCCCGAAAGCTGGAATGCCTCTCGGACTTCGGGGTCTATCCCTCGCTTATAGCCCAAGAGAAGAGCCTGAATGAGTGAAAAGGGGGCCCCTCCTGCTGGAGCTTTCTCTTGCATTAGCTGAATAAGGGATTGGCGCCACCGCTGAAAATACCCGCGCCAATATCCCGTTTCTATACCTAAAGAAGTGATCCGCTCAGTGAAACCACTCACCCTTACTCCCTGCTGTTTCCAGTAAGTCTGAGCAAACTTGACGCTATCCAGTCGAAGGATCATTCTCACTCGCGTTCCAGCTGGGAGGTGTAAAGCACTGCTGTCACGGACGTATACAAGGATTTTGCCCGTTACATGAAAATCTTGTCTTGTACGGTAAAGGTAGATAGAGTCTGCTTCTACAATGAGCCGAATGGTGTGCCGACTGCGGAGCGGCTCTTCAGAAATATATCCCACTGCTTGAACGAGGCTTGAATAAAACTGACTCACCTCGTGAGGATAAGGAAGCCTTTCACTCCATCCCCGAATCCATCCTGCAATTCCAAAGAGGGGGAGGCTCCATACTATTCGTCCCCATTTGAGGAGAAACCAGAAGTAGGCTGCAAGCCCCGATCCACCACTCAGTAAAGCTACTGCCCCAAGTAAAGGCAAGTCATTCAGGAGAATGCCCCCGACAAAAGCCCCTCCAGCCCAGAGGAGAGGGTAGCGCCAGGCGGGCATTCAAGCCTCTATTCTACAGTTACTGACTTGGCTAAGTTGCGGGGCTGATCCACATCACATCCCCGTAGGACAGCAATATGATAAGCTAAAAGTTGGAGAGGAAGTACTGTCAGCAGAGGTGAGAGAAGTTCAGGTACTTCTGGCACGTACAAGACCTCCTCGGCAAACGAGCGAATATGCTCATCTCCTTCCGTAGCAATAGCAATGATTCGTCCGCCTCTGGCTCGGACCTCCTGAATGTTGCCCAAGACTTTTTCATATAAGCTGTCCCGCAGAGCAATAACTACGACTGGCATCCCTTCATCTATGAGAGCTATAGGACCGTGTTTCATTTCGGCAGCGGGATAGCCCTCTGCATGGATGTAAGAGATTTCTTTGAGCTTGAGGGCCCCCTCTAAGGCGACCGGGAAATTGCATCCACGTCCCAAATAAAGAGCATTTGAGGCATGGGTAAATCGCTCACTTATCCGTTGAATAGGCTCCCTAAGCTGTTCTAAAGTCTGTCTGACGAGCTCGGGCATTTGTAGGAGCTTCTCAATCAAGAGGTCATGAAGGGATCGGTCAATCGTATAGCGAGCAGCTCCTAAGTGTAAAGCAAATAAAGTCAGGGCTGTGAGTTGAGCAGTAAAAGCTTTCGTAGAGGCTACTCCTATCTCGGGTCCAGCATGGATGTAAATGCCTGCATGGGTCTCTCGGGGGATGCTTGAGCCGACGACATTCGTAATGCCTAAAATGAGAGCTCCTCTTGACTTTGCCAGGCGCAAGGCCGCGAGCGTATCTGCTGTTTCCCCACTTTGGCTGATCCCAATCACGACATCTCCTTGTCCGATAACGGGATCCCGATACCGAAATTCAGATGCATATTCAACTTCAACGGGGACTCGGGCTAACTGCTCTATGAGATATTCTCCGACTAAAGCTGCGTGCCAACTGGTTCCACATCCTAATAGGGTCAACCGCGAGGCTGCCAATATGCGATCCATAACTCCACTAATGCCGCCCAGACGCACCTCTAAGGGCTCTTGGCGGATTCGTCCGCGCATGCAGTCGCGAATGGCTTGCGGCTGTTCAAAAATCTCCTTCAGCATGAAGTGAGGGTAGCCCCCGCGTTCTATCGCCGAGATATCCCAGTCAATATATTCCACACGAGGAGCACGAGTGGAGGCTTTTAGACCAAATATCTCAGGCTTAGGCATTTCGGGATGAAGGAGAGCTCCTTCATCTTCTTCCAAATGAATAACTTCTCGTGTGTAAGAAACGATGGCGGCAGCATCAGAGGCAGCGATGTATTCCCCTTTTCCTAATCCAATGAGAAGGGGACTGAATCGCCGCACAAGTATCACTAATCCTGGAGCTTCTTGTGCCAGCATTGCAACCCCAAAAGTGCCCTCCACAGCTGAGAACGCTGTCCGAATCACCTCTTCCCATGAAGCTTGGGGGACCTGCGAGCGGATCCATGCGACCCAGTGAGCAAGGACTTCAGTATCAGTTTCGCTGATACACTCTATGCCTTCCTTTTCTAATCTTCCCCGCAAAGCAGCGTAATTTTCTACGATACCATTATGAACGAGGACAATGTTGCCATCATAACTGAGATGAGGATGGGCGTTTGTATCGGTCGGAGGTCCGTGTGTTGCCCATCGGGTATGCGCAATCCCTACCGTTCCTCTCAGAGGACGATGCTGTGCAGCTTGAGCTAATACTGAGACCTTGCCTGCCTGCTTACAGATCTCAAAAGACTCTCCTGACCATACAGCCAAGCCAGCTGAGTCATATCCCCTGTACTCTAAACGCCGCAATCCCTCTAAAAGCAAGGGAGTTGCTGATCGGAAACCCGTGTAGGCTATTATTCCGCACATCCTTACAATATTACGTATTTGCACGCGCAGACGAGCCGAAGTGCATAAGTTTGCTTTATGCGGACATGGCTCTACTGGTGTGTTCTTCTGGGGATGGGATGCAAGTCTTCATCAAGTTCGCCGCAAGAGAGTCTGACTCTTTTCTCGGATACCCTCAGGGGCCTTTCACCCTGCCAAGAGCTTCGGCTGAGGCTGCAGCCATTTTTTCCTCCTTTCACGCTGCCTCCTACTCAATCGTTGGACCCTTTTCCTCCCCACCTTCAAGATTGGCTAAAGCAGCATCTCCAGCCTAATGGGGTGTATGCACCAGTTGGGCGATGGAGCGGGCATGCCTCCCGAGAATTGTGGCTTATTGAACTTATTTCGGCTGAAGGTGCTTTTTTCTATGCAGTCTTAGCTGAAACTACTTGCAAGGTTTTGGATACTATGCTCTGGGCTTATCAGCAGGTGTATCCAGACCGTTTAGAGCAGGCTCAGGTAACTATCCACCGAGATGGCATATGTAAGGGGCGCTCAGAGTCTCGTATTACTTCTTTCAAGGGAGACGAGCCTCGTACGACTACTGCTCTGCGTGAGTACGAATACCAAGTGGATTGGGCTGCTGGGAAGCTGCGTTCTTTGTAGCCAACCTCTGGAGGCGCCTCCACCATGTTTCTGGGGGGTAAGCTGGGGTCTGGGGGGCGTGCATGTATGGGCTCGCCCTGCCGTGGGGCTGCGGTATCGCCAGACATTTTTTCACTGCTCGCCAATCCCACCCTATTTGTCGCTTGGCGCTTCGCAGCAGATAGGCTTCTTTCAGCGGAAAGAGCGAACCGATCGTCCGATTTACGCTGCCATTCATTTTCACCAGCGGTACTTAGCCACTCAAGAGCTTCGGCAGGACAAGCGATTGGTAGGGCTTCTCGGCATTCGAGTGTGGCTTGAACCCTATCTTCAGCGGTTTTATTTTCAAGGCGGCTTTGGTCTTCAAGTCCAGAAGCTCTCCCCTGGGAGATGGCGCATCCTTCCCACGGCTGAAGCTCATTTGGGGGGATTTTATCGGCCTCATACCTACAAGCCTAAGCGCTTTCGTCGAAAAGGGGCGTGAGCATAGTAAGAAGAGTGATCCGACATCGGAGTTGCCAAAGCCATATACCTAAGGCAATAAAGCCTACTCCTGAAAGGTAGAAAACTAAGCGGTGAAGCTCGCTTATATCTTCGGTCTGGAAAGCAGGGGTACCTTCAGCTCCTGGATGAAGGCCTCCCAGGTACCGAGGCAGGAAAAAAGTCAAAGGGAGGACAAGAATGGTAGCAACGATGTTATAGACAGCTGCGAGCCGTCCTCTTAGCTGGTCTTTTCGTACGCTTCGCCGTAAGACAAAATAAGCGCTGTACATAAGAAGCGCAATAAGGGCAAAAGTCTGTTTTGGGTCCCATCCCCACCACGCTTCAAAGTCCCAGTCTGGCAGCGTCTCTGCCCATGTTACCCGAGACCAGAGAATCCCGGTCAGGAGCCCTAATATCCCAAAAAACATGGAAGTAATTGCCGCTTCACGAGCCTTGATGTCAGCTAAAGGAACTTCTTTCATCAAGTACCGAGCACTCCAGAAGAAAGAGATGCCCATTAGAACGTACATGCAAAACCACATCGGCACATGAAAGAAGATATTTCTGTCGCTCCATCCTAAGCCCGGTATCTGTGGAAGAGGTAAGAGAAAAGCGAGCAGTAGGCTGGCAGTGATACAGAGGGTGGCTATTCCTGCAGTGAAGCGCATGCTTAAAGAAACGCATTTCTAAAGCATATTTGCATCATGGATAAAGAGCATCTTCGTCGTGAAGCTGAGGCGCTGCGTCGGCTTTATGAGGACCTCAAGCATGCTTTAGCTACTGTGATCGTGGGACAGCGCGAGCCGCTTCACTACTTGAGCTTAAGTCTCTTCGCTCGGGGACACGCGCTGCTTATCGGTCCGCCAGGGGTAGCAAAGACCCTTATGGTGAGTACCTTGGCTCAAGCCATGGGATTGAGCTTTCATAGAATTCAATTCACGCCTGACCTTATGCCGGCAGATATCCTTGGCACAGAGATTCTTCAGATTGACCCAGAGACGGGGCAGCGCCACTTTCGCTTTACCCCTGGTCCGATTTTTGCCCATGTGATCTTAGCAGATGAAATCAATCGCGCTTCACCGAAGACGCAGTCGGCTCTCCTGGAGGCGATGCAGGAGCGCTCTGTATCTATTGCAGGTGAGACTCACACTCTCCCTGAGCCCTTCTTTGTCTTAGCTACTCAGAATCCAATTGAGCAGGAGGGGACTTATCCCTTGCCAGAGGCTCAACTTGATCGGTTTATGTTTGCCATTTTCGTCGGCTATCCTTCCAGAGAGGAGGAGATGGAGATTGTGCGGCGTACCACTGCCCTTTGGGAGCCCAAGGTAGAACCGATGCTCTCCGCTGAGCGTATCCTTCACCTTCAACGAATAGTTCGTCAAATGCCAGTTGCTGAGAATGTGATTCGCTATGCTGTAGATCTTGTTCGCAGTACACGTCCTCAGGAGAATAAAGACCCTTTCATTCGGGAGAATGTGAGCTGGGGGGTAGGTCCTCGGGCTGCCCAGTTTCTCCTGCTGGCAGCAAAAGCCCATGCCCTCCTCTCAGGTAAGTATGCTCCTGATGTAGAGGATGTTCAGTATGTAGCGATTCCAGTCCTTCAGCATCGCATGGTTCTCTCGTATCAAGCAGAAGCTGAAGGCATCTCTCCTCAAAAGATCATCCGATACCTTGTGGAGCAGAAGATACCTGTGGTATGAAAAATCTCCTCTTAGCTATAGATGAAGGTACAAGTTCGGCGCGGGCAATCATTTTTTCGCTCAGAGGAGAGATTTTAGGCTTGGGGCGACGGCGAATCCAGCTTCACTATCCCCGACCGGGATGGGTAGAACAGGAGCCGGAGGAAATATGGGAGGCTCAATATGAAGCAGTAAAAGAAGCTTTTCAAACGGCGGGGGTTTCTGCTACCGACATAGCGGCGGTGGGGATTACAAACCAGCGTGAGACCATCATTGCCTGGGATGATCGAACGGGGCGTCCCTACGGAAGGGCAATCGTCTGGCAGGATCGGCGCACAACCCCTATCTGTGAGCAGCTCCAGTCTCACGCAGCTTTCATCAGAGAAAAGACAGGGCTCGTCATAGACCCTTATTTCTCTGCTCCCAAGATCAAATGGCTGCTTGAGGAGGGGGGTGTTCCTCCTTCGGCTCAGTTTGGGACAGTGGATGCCTGGCTCTTGTATAAGCTTGTGGGGCAGTCTCTCACTGACGTCTCAAATGCAGCTCGGACGCTCCTATTTAGCCTTCATACGCTACAGTGGGATTCAGATTTGCTGACTTTATTTGGGCTGGAGGGGATACGGCTGCCTTCTATTCGCTCAACAAACGGCTTTTTTGGAGAGACCCGGCTATGGGGCAGTCCTCTTCCTATTTACGCAGTAGTTGGAGATCAGCAGGCGGCACTCTACGGCCACGGCGCTCATCGCCCAGGTCAGGCAAAAAATACTTATGGTACGGGCTGCTTCATTCTCAAGAATATCGGACACATTCCCCTTCCCGCTCCAAAGGGCATTCTGACCACGGTGGCGTGGCAGTGTTTAGATGAACCTCCTGTATATGCGTGGGAGGCAGCGATTTTCAATGCAGCCGCTGCCCTTCAGTGGCTAGAACAGCTTGGTCTGCTCTTAGATTATGGAGAGTTAGACTCGCTCGATGGGAGTGCAGGGGATGTCTTTTTTGTGCCTGCTTTTACAGGCTTAGGGACACCATACTGGGATCCTTATGCTCGGGGGCTTATTATTGGTCTTACTCGGGAGACAGATCGCCGAACCCTCCTTTTAGCCGCATTAGAGTCTTTGGCTTATCAGAGTGCTGATGCCCTTCAGGAGTTTGGCGAAGTTGAGGAACTTTACGTAGATGGTGGGGTTAGCGTGAATTCGTATCTGATGCAGCTTCAGGCGGACCTTATAGGCAGAGCAGTGGTGCGTCCGATACATGGAGAAGTGACGGCGTGGGGAGCAGCGGCTTTAGCTGCCAAGGGAGCGGGGCTTCGGGCTGAGTCGCTCCCGATAGAGCGGCGGTGGCTGCCCTCAGGGACACCTCCTTCCCTTCACCGCTGGCATGAAGCCGTGCGGCGAGCGCAAGGATGGGCGAAATTATCATAACTTTGCTCAAAATTCGGGGAGTAGCTCAGCCCGGTAGAGCACTAGTTTAGGGGACTAGGGGTCGTGGGTTCAAATCCCGCCTCCCCGACAGGTAGGCCCGCTTCTGAATGCAAAAGGGGGTGGATTGGGGGCGAGTCTGAGGGAGCGGTGGCAGCCGCCGTCG
>JANXAJ010000036.1 GCA_025062295.1 Bacteroidia bacterium
AAAGGCGTTTGCGCTCTCTCCATAGGCATAGTACTCCAGCAGCCCTACAGCCTCTATGACCCGCATTTTCTCCTGCCAGCTCTCAGGCGACTCATTAAACCCAAAGAAGGCGTACGCTGCTATCAGCGCTCGGAGATACCCTTTCAAGGCTGCTTCCACTAAGAAAGAAGGGGGAGGCTGCTCTGGCACACTTAGCCAGCTCCGAATAACGCTCTGGGCAAGCTGACTCAGCTGGTGTACTAAGTAGCCTGTCTGCGAAGTATCTCCTACTACCTTTTGAATGAGCAGCTCATAGGCCGTAAGCAGCGAAGCCGCATCTGCAGAGCGATCCTGCACAGGAAGGAAGCAATCAGCCAACCGCAGACTATCCACTCGCACAGAATGATAAAGCACGCCGAGCAAAATCGCAAGACTATCGCTCTGATCCAAATAAAGGCTAACAATCTCTCGGAAAAAGCGGTCATTCCATTCAATCCGGTGTAAAGCTTCCATTTCCTGACGTAGGCGAGTCAGCCATTCTCGCCGACTAGTATCTCTCACCACCTCTATCAAGCGACGATGCAATGTCTCGTAAAAAAGAGCCGGTTGAGCTTTCACTATTCCCACTCCTATCAGCCAGAGCCGCCACATACAGATAAATATGCATCAAGATTTCGTAACTTTTTTCATATGGTCAAAATAAGAGAGCAGATATTCACTGACTCAGAACGGAAAGCCATTCTTTCTGCTTACCGACGACTGCTTCGTGCATGCGGCAGCTTTCTGGACCGGCAAGGACGAGCAGAACTTCGGCGAGCCTTCCGTTTTGCTTTAGAACAGCATGGAGATATGCGTCGCCGAACAGGTGAGCCGTACATCCTTCACCCCCTTGCCGTAGCTCATATCCTCGTCAAAGAAGTAGGTTTGAAAGACCTTTCCGCCCTCATAGCAGCTCTACTTCATGATGTGGTAGAAGACACAGGAACAGATATTGAAAGCATAGAAAAACAGTTTGGACCGGTTGTCGCTCGTCTCGTTGAAGCCCTTACCAAAATCACTAGGGTCCAAAGCCCCTTGGAATCCGTTCAGGCGGAAACCTTTCGCAAAATCCTCCTCACCATGGCTGATGATATCCGTGTAGCCCTCATCAAATTGGCGGATCGCCTTCACAATATGCGGACCTTAGCTGGCCTCAAACCTGAAAAGCAGGCTAAAATCTTAGCTGAAACGGAATACATCTATGTTCCGATTGCCCACCGTCTCGGGCTCTACGCTATTAGAAGTGAAATGGAGGACCTTATCCTTAAGTACACTGAGCCTCAAGTGTATGAAGAAATTGCGCGCAAGCTTCAAGAGACCGCTCGTGAGCGTGAGCGCTATATTCAGCGCTTTATTGAGCCCATTCTAGAGCGGATGAAAGGCGAGCTAAAAGTACCTTTCCGAGTAGAGAGCCGTGTCAAAAGCGTAAGCTCTATCTACCAAAAAATGAAACGGCAGGGAGTGCCTTTTGAAGAAGTATATGACATCTTCGCTGTGAGATTGATTTTAGATTCACCGCCAGAGACAGAAAAAGCAGACTGCTGGCGGGCTTATTCCATTGTAACAAGTCTCTATCGTCCGAATCTCAATCGTCTTAGAGACTGGATCTCTCAGCCAAAAGCCACGGGATATGAGGCTCTTCACATCACAGTCATGGGACCAGAGGGTAAATGGGTAGAGCTTCAGATTCGGTCAAAACGGATGCATGAGGCAGCAGAATATGGCATTGTAGCCCACTGGCGATACAAAGACGTTCAAAATGGAAAGTTTTCTGCCTCTGATGAGGCCTTGGACCGCTGGCTCAACCGAATCCGGAGCCTTCTGGAAAATCCAGACCTTCCTTCAGTGGAGCTCCTGAGGGAACTCCATCTCGATATCGCACAGGAAGAGGTCTATGTTTTCACCCCAAAAGGAGAGCTCAAAGTTCTACCTGCAGGTGCTACTGCTTTAGACTTTGCTTATGAGATTCATTCAGAGATAGGGCGGCATGCGATCGCTGCAAAAATAAATGGACGACCTGTATTGCTGAATACCGTACTCCAAAATGCAGATCAAGTAGAAATTATCACCAGCGAACGAGCAGAACCCTCAGAAGAACAGCTCTCATTCGTCAAGACAGGACGAGCCCGACTGAAGATCCGAGAGTACCTCAAGCAGCAGCGGCGACAAGCTATAGAGCGAGGCAAAGCGATTTTTGAGTGGCGGCTGCGTCACATGGGGATTCGTCAAGATGATCCCCTCATTCGCGAGCTACTTTGGTACCTCCGACTTCCTTCTTTAGAGGAGCTGTGGTACCGCTTAGGCAAACATTCTATAGACTTGACACGGATTCAGGATTTTATTCGGCTCAAGCGGCTCTCCGCAGGCGTTACACCCATTATAGACCAATTATCTCAACAGTTAGGGCTCCTCAGTGGTGCCTTAGAGGTCGGACACACCGAAGAATCACACACTTACGCTAGTTGCTGCTATCCTATCCCCTTTGATGCCATCATGGGATATGTCTCAGCAGATGGACTCATTATTCATCGAACCACCTGCAAGGAGATTCAACGCCTTCTTTCGCTGGACAGCACAAAGGTGCGGACACTACGGTGGGTCCCAACCCCGCAAAAGGAATTCCTTGCAGCCCTTCTTTTAGAAGGAGAAGACAGACTGGGAATGCTTTTAGATATTGTCAAGGTCATATCCCTAAAGAAGAGAAAAAATATCAAATCCATAAGAATAGAAGGACAGGCATCATACTTTCAAGGAGTTTTAGAACTATATGTTCATAATGAGCCTGACCTCCTCAGTGTGATCAAGTCGCTGGCAGAGATACGCGGCCTTCTGCGCATAGAGCGGTATCATGTAAATCTATAATCTTTGTTGCCTCTATGCAAGAGGTTTTACTTGATGGCCTAGCACGTATATTGGCATATTTTGCTCTTCAAGGCAGCTTCTCTCAGAAGGAAATGGCAGTACTGCGCCAGCTTTTGCGAGAATTAGGTGTAGACCCCGAACAGGAGCTTCAAAAGATTCAAGGATACATCGCTCGCCCAGCTGAGCTGCGTCCAACAGTGATTCTTCGGTCGGTTGCGCAGCAGCTTCCTCGTCCCTTGCGGTACCTGCTATATGCGTACATCCTTCAACTTGCCCATTCAGATAAGATCTATCGTCCGGAAGAGGAGCACTTTTTGGAGGAGATGGCTAAGGAATTTGAGATTCCAGCGAATGAGAAGGTACTTATTGAACAGTTTGCTCACAGTAGTCGGATTCGGGATATTGATTCTTCTCAACTTCTGATTGCAGGGGCTGCTGATAAGGAGGTGGCTCCTTCTATTCGGCATCTTCAGCTCCCACTACCCGGCTATGTGGCTTTCCTTTATCTGCCGTCCGTAGAGCTGATTCTGATGAGATTGGCTGGTTCGCGGATGGAAGCCCACCTGAATGGACAGTGGATCCATGGAGATGTAATACGAGTTTTTTCTGAGGGAGCGCTTCTTCGGGTGAAAGGATATGTATTGACCTACAAGGAAGTTTTAGAACAGTTCAAGCCTGCCCCCTTCCAGCAGCGACTTCTATGGGAGGTGCGTCGTTTGAGCTTCAAGTTCAAGGATGGGCGTACAGCTATCCACCCCCTCAGCTTTGAGGTAGTTCAAGGACGCTTAGTTGGAATCATGGGTCCGAGCGGCGCAGGGAAAAGTACCCTTCTCAAGCTTTTGAGCGGGCAACTTAATCCCACCCAAGGAAAAGTCTATCTGAATGGGAAAAATATTCACACTGAGCGCCGTTCCATCCAGGGGCTTTTAGGGTATGTGCCTCAGGAAGATTTACTGATAGAAGAGCTTACTGTCTGGGAAAATGTATACTATGCAGCTCGTCTTGCATATCCCACGGACGAGGCAGCTCGTAAAGCCACTGAAACCACTTTGCGGGAGCTTGGATTGAGTGGGATCGCCCATCTGCCTGTCGGTTCTGCACTCAACCCCGTCATTAGCGGGGGTCAGCGCAAACGAGTCAATATCGCCTTAGAAGCCGTGCGAGGACCCCTTGTACTTTTTGTAGATGAGCCCACTTCAGGCCTCTCCTCATCAGATGCCCTGCAGGTCGTGGAGCTTCTTCAAGCCCTGACGCGAGAAGGACGAATTGTCTTCTTTACTCTCCATCAACCTTCATCAGAAATTTATAAGAAGCTAGATCATCTCCTATTTCTGGATGAAGGGGGATATGCGATTTACTGGGGGACTCCCATTGCAGCTCTTCAGCACTTTCGCCGAGCAGCAGGTCTCATAGAAAGTGAGCAGGTGGAATGCCCAAGTTGTCGGCGAGTTGAACCCGAATCCCTGTTTGACATCATCCAGCAAAAGCGAATAGATGAGAGAGGTCAGAGTACCGCTCAGCGGCATGTCCCTCCTGAAAGATGGTATCAGATTTTTTGGCGGGACTACATACCTCCTAAGACCCAGATTGAGGTTCCATCCCCGCGTCCTCGTCCTCCTGCCACGAGGTGGCGCCAAGCTTTCGTTCTCTGGGCTCGAGAAGGACTGCGCAGATGGCGCTCCCGCCTCTCTACCCTAGCCCTCATCCTTGCAGCCCCCCTCCTTGGGCTCATCGTCGGCTTGACTCTTCGCTACCATCCCGAAGGACAGCCCTACACCCTCTACGAGAATGACAATTTCCCTACCCTCCTTTTTACAAACCTCCTAGCTATCATTTTCATTGGGATGCTTTCTTCAGCTGAAGACCTACTTCGTGACCGAAAGATTCGACTACGAGAGGCCTTCCTCCATCTGAGCTGGTTCAGTTATCTCCATGCGAAACTTTTCTGGGTGGCACTTTTCTCCGCTATTCAAGTCACTCTCTACTGGGGAGTCGTCTCCTCAATCATTGAGGTAGAGAGTCAATGGGGCACTACATGGCTTTTTCTGTATGTAGTAGCTCTACTGAGTAATCTCCTTTCGCTTAACCTCTCGGATGCATTTACCCAGCCCATACCGATTTATGTGCTTATTCCAATTCTGATTATTCCTCAGATTGTCCTGAGTGGGGCGGTGATTCCATATGAGAAATTTAATCCGTTTCTACGAGGAGCCCGTCCTGTTCCTCTTTTAGCGGATTTTTCTTTCACCCGCTGGGCCTATGAGGCACATATTGTTCTTCATTTCACGCAGAATCCCTATCATCGTCCTCTCTATCCCCTAAAGGCTGAGCAGTCTCATTTGAGGTACCATCTTCTTCACGAGCTTCCTCTACGCCGACAACGAGGAGATACTGCTGATTACCTGAGGCGCTGGCAAGCCTCCTCCGTAGAAGCACTTGAAGCATTCTTGAGGACAGAGCTGCGGCGAATTTCAGGCATCGTTGCAGACCGAGAAGCTAAGCTTCCCTCAGCTTGGCGCCTTCGTTACCACAATGATGCTTTGGAAAGACTCGCCTTGGCAACTCAAAGCTCCCAGAAAATCATGGTTCGTCAGGGACGCTACTATCGCCTCTATGAGCCCGCCTATATCAGAGAATCCACAGGAAGTCTTCAACCCTTCTTCACAGCGGTGAAATGTATCGCTGGTCGGTGCATCCCTACCCCTCTATTCAATCTCGCTATCCTCCTATTGCTAGGAGGGGTCCTCTGGCTTTTATTGGTTCTTCGAGCGCTCAACTATTTGTTTCTGGGAGGAAAGCCCTGAGATGATAGCTGCGCCTCCCATTCAGAAACCTTCATTAGTAGAACTGCAAGCAGCCCTCCCTGAGTGGAGAGAGTTTGAGCAGTTCTACGCTCAAACCCTTCGTAGTACCATCTATCGCAATAATTGGCTCTTAGAAAAGGTGGGAAACTTCATCCTGAGACGAGGAGGAAAGAAAGTACGACCGCTTCTCCTCCTCTATATTGCGAAAGCAGCGGGAGAACCGAGCTTTCTCTCTCACCTTGGTGCCACACTGATAGAAATCCTTCATAACGCTACACTCGTTCATGATGATGTTGTAGATGATGCTGACTACCGGCGAGGATTTTTTTCAGTTCGGGGCTTATGGGGAAATCGGATCGCTGTACTTTTTGGCGATTGGCTTCTCTCTCGGGGACTTCTTTTAGCCCTGCGGTATGAGGCCCCACAGCTCCTTTACTATACCTCTGAAGCAGTAGAAGCCCTTACCGAAGGAGAACTTCTTCAGCTTCGGCGAATGCGCACAGCAAGTCTTTCTGTAGAGGAGTACTTTATGGTGATAGAGAAGAAAACGGCAGCTCTCTTTCGAGCTGCATGTGCAATGGGGGCGTGGAGTGCAGGAGCCCCCCCTTCTGTGATCCAAACAGCCTCGGACATAGGACTCAAAATCGGGATGGGATTTCAAATTCGGGATGATTTATTAGATTGGAGTGATAGCCGGATAACTGGCAAGCCTGTGGATACAGACCGCAGACAGCACCGCTTCACCTTGCCTCTCCTATGGGCCCTCGCCCAGGCTTCTCCCCGTGAGCGAGCTCTTCTGCGTCAAGCCCCCTTTTCAACTGCTCGTCGCCTGCTGAAAGAGATGGGGGCTTTCGCCTATGCCGAAGCAGTCCTTACCCAGCATGCTAACGAAGCCTACGCTCTTGCCGAACTTCTCCCCCATGCTTCCACACTACCTCTCAAATCCATGTTAGAATTCCTTATCTATCGCTCCCAATAAACACCTATCTTCGTTACAGATGCAAAAAACCATTACCGAAAGCGAGATCGTATTAGAAGGAATTGACCTGCTGAGCTTCTATGGGGTAAGAAATGAGAACATAGAGCTTTTGCGTAGCGCTTATCCCTCCGTCAAGCTGGTAGCTCGTGGCAGTAGCATCAAAGCTTGGGGAGAGCCCGAAGCCCTAGCTCACTTAGAGCAGATCATTCAGACAATGGTTCAGGAAGTGCGCCATCATGGACAATTGCCTAGTGAACGAGTTCGTGAAATTCTCGCTCGTCTGCGCAATAAGGAGACCCTTCCTTCTATTGATCGGGGTCCTGTGCTCTTGCGAACAGTCTCTGGAACGCTTGTCTCTCCGCGCACCGAAGGGCAGCGTCTGCTGGCTCAAGCTATAGAGACCCACGACATCACTTTTGCTATCGGACCAGCTGGCACAGGCAAGACGTACATCGCTGTCGCCTCCGCTGTGAAAGCCTTGAAAGAGAGACATATCCGAAAAATCATCCTCACTCGTCCAGCCGTAGAAGCAGGAGAAAGCTTAGGATTCCTTCCCGGCGACCTTAAAGAAAAGGTAGCCCCTTACCTCAGACCTCTATACGATTCTTTAGAAGAAATGCTGTCCAGCGAGAAACTTCAGCAGCTCCTTGAGCAGAATGTAATTGAAATCGCACCCTTAGCCTACATGAGAGGGCGTACCCTCAATGATGCATTCATCATTTTAGATGAAGCCCAGAATGCAACTCGCCTTCAAATGAAGATGTTTCTGACCCGCTTCGGTCATCATTCTAAGATTGTGATTACTGGCGACTTGAGTCAGATAGATCTGCCCCGACCTGAGACATCAGGGCTCATACATGCCGTCAAGCTCTTAGAAGGTGTGAGTGGGATAGCTGTCGTGCGTCTCTCTGAGACGGATATCGTGAGGCATCCCTTGGTGAGCGAAATAGTACGGCTGTATGAGGAAGATTCGCAGCGTAACCGATAAGCTCGGACGCCGGCTGGAGATACCTGTTCAGCCAGAGCGAATCGTCTCTCTGTGTCCCTCTCAGACAGAGACCCTTTTCGCCTTAGGACTAAAGGGGCGCATTGTCGGTCGCACCCGTTATTGTATTCACCCTGCAGATGCAGTGCGTGAGGTGGCAGTGGTAGGTGGCACAAAAAAAGTAGATATCTCCCTCGTGCGAGCCTTGGAGCCTGACCTGATTATAGCTGAAAAGGAGGAAAATACTCCACAAGATGTGCAAGCTCTCTCGGATATAGCCCCAGTCTACGTCACAGTCATAGAAAGTTATGAGGATGCTCTTGAAAGTATTTTAGAGCTCGGCGATATTACTGCCACCTCAGAAGTAGCTCGGCAGCTCGTAGTAGAGATTGAGAGAACATTCGCAAGAGTACCTGTGGCCCCCTCTCCATTGAGGGTTTTATATCTTATTTGGCGCAATCCCTACATGGCAGCCGGGAATTCCACCTACATCCACAGCCTCTTGAAGAAAGTTGGCTGGACAAATGTAGCTGCTACCTTAGAGGGTCGCTATCCTGTCCTGGAGGACTCTACACTCCCCCTTCAGCCACAAGTGGTTCTCCTCTCTACAGAACCCTATCCATTTCAAGAGAAGCACTTTCCAGAAGCTCAGCAGCGGTGGCCCAATGCTTTGCTTTACCTCGTGAGAGGAGACTACTTCAGCTGGTATGGAGTCCGCATGAAGGAAGCGGCGCTCTATTTGCAAGAGCTTGTACCTCTTCTTCATTCGCTGGTTGAGTCTCACTCATGACGGGCTTTTCTCCGTGCATGAAATCTGACACATTTCCCTGCCCAGCTAAGAGAGGGAAGAATAGCTAAAATACTCTCCTATCTCCCGCTTTCCACATCAGCTCAGGCGTAGGATACTCGTCCATGACAAGCAATGATAATCTTTGTAACTATCACCTCCTTGGAAGCAATAAAAACGAAGTGTGTTTCAGTTAGTTGAGAGCAGACTTACCCAAAAGTACTTTATTATTGAAGAGTTCATCTATTTTCTTCTGGCGGAAATCAAATATCTCCTCCAGTCTCGGTCTGATTAGAATAGCATGAAATATGCCTCCTATAGGCTCAAATGGTAATCGGTAATGAACAATATCCTTCATGAGAATGCCTCGCGAAGTGGTATAAAACTCATGATGATGATGCCAGAAAGCATATGGTCCAAATCGCTGTTCATCTACAAAAAAGTAAGGCTCTTCTCCATCCTGGGGTCCCTTGAGATGAGTGATTTCGGTTACCCAGCGAAAAGGAATGCCAAAGAGAGGGCGGACCTTATACTTTATGATAATCCCCACTTCCATAACAGGCGGTGTCTCTGAGAGAATGTCAAAGCCCATATATGGAGGGGTGATGAGTTTGAGATTCTCAGGACGGGAAAAGAAATGCCATACCTCGTCCATTGGGGCAGCAATTAACTGCTCTCGCTTGAGACAGTGAAGCATATCAACTCAAACAAAAAGCCCTTACTTTTACTCCCTCATCTCCAGCAGCCTCTGCATCTCCTTGTGGACATAAGCAGAAGCTATTTGAAAAGGGTCATTAGCTTGGGAACGCCATTTCTCCTTGAAACGCTCTACCCATGCAAGGGGTGGAGTCTGCTGAGGAGGATGCTCAGACAGAGTGAGTTGAAGGGTCTGAAGAAGGATATTCTTAGCACTGCGAAGAGAAGCCCACACTTGAGGACCCATGTAGATTTGATGAGCAGCATTGTGTAGAAACTCTTCCTGAACCGTTTGAAATAAGACCCGAATAAGCTCTGAAGTATGCTGAAAAGTATGAGGATTGAGGCGAGGAAGAAGGTTATTCGGGTCATTTCGTTCAAGGAAGAGAGCAGCGCGCTCTAAGGCTTGGAGCCGCAAGGGAAGGGTAGCTTGAAGTAACTGCTGCCGTACGAGACGACGACGCTCTTCTATTTCCCGCCTCCAAAAAAAGAGAAGAAGAGCCACAGCGGTGCCTATGCCGCTCAGAGCTACGATAAGAAGGGCCAGCCAGCTATTTTCGACCATATCGTTCAAAAAAGTCTAAGGCTTTTCGGGCTGCTTTCTCCCAGAAGACAAAATCATGTTTTCCTTTTGGGTCTAAATAAAGCTCGCAAGGCAGGTGAGGATGAAGGGCACGCAGGCGCTCATACAGCCGCTGGGAATGCAAGTAAGAGACCACCGGATCAGCTACACCATGCGCCAAGAAAAGGGGACGCTCAATTTGTGCCGATAATCGGAGCGGATTATCTATCTCTTCCCACCTCTGGCTATAGCGTCCATACCATCCCGTTAGCAGGGGATCCCTCGGATTGAGATGAGGATCAAAATCGCCAGAGAGCGCTGCTCCTGCCACAAAGAAGTTTTGCATATGAGCAAGTAGAAGCACTACGCCCCTACCTCCGGTAGAGAGACCTAATAGGTAGCCTTTCCCCTTTTCTAAGAATCCCATATCTACAAGGGACGGAAACACTGTATCCAGTAGGGTCCGAAGGGTTGGAAATACTCGCCAATCCAGACGAGTCTCGGGGAAAATTTGGGAAGCATAAATGCTTTTCCCCATCTCAAAGAGGAGGAGGCGGTAGCCTCGTCGAAGAGCCTCTGTGCAGATGATAGAGCTATCACACCATGCCGTGCGAGGATAATTCCAGCCAGGCAGGAGAAGAAGCACACGGTCAGAGGGTACTGAGGGTTCTCGGATCTCCACTGTGCAAGTGCCAAGCCGAAGTGTCTGCGCCATCAGCGGCGCAATCAGCCAGAGGCTCGTTTTCAGTTGCGCAGAGCCTTCCCTGTTTGGAGCATGTGCTGAATTCGCTCCAGAGTGCGCCGCTCCCCACACAAGCTCAGAAAAGCCTCTCGCTCCAGCTCTAAAAGATACTCTTCAGACACATATTGAATCCCTGTGAGGTCCCCACCTGCCAAGACATAAGCGAGCTTACGGGTGATATGACGATCGTATTCCGTGATATATCCCGCTTGAGCCATCTGATAGAGAGAGGCTTCTACCCCGCCTAAAGCTGTGCGACCCAGTACCCGTATCTGGGTACGAGGCTGGGGGGGAACATACCCCTGTTCAGCCAAGAAAAGGGCATAGGCTTTTGCATCTCTCAAGAGTTTCTGTCGATTGAGAGTAATGCGAGACTGATAAGGTCTGAGAAGCCCTACCTGAATCGCTTCAAAAGCCGAAGTCGCCACCTTGGCTGTGGCTATAAGGGTCAGAATGTCCCGAAAGTAATTCAGCTCTACATCCCCTTCTACATAGCGGTCGGCGATCCGAATAGCCATTTCCTTAGAGCCGGCACCTGCAGGAATGAGCCCAACTCCCACTTCTACCAATCCAATGTAGGTTTCAGCAGCTGCTTGTACTCCATCAGCATGAAGCGTCATTTCACAACCTCCCCCCAGCGTCAGTCCGTGAGGAGCAACAACTACAGGGATAGCACTGTACCGCAAACGCATCACCGTGCGCTGAAAACTCCGCACCGCAAACTCTAATTCATCCCACTCCTGCTCCGCCGCTAACATAAAAATTATAGCCAGATTTGCCCCAGCGGAGAAGTGCTCACCTTGATTGCCAATTACAAGCCCATCATAATTCCGCTCCGCTATATCTATAGCTCTATTAATACCCTCCAAAACCTCACCGCCGAGAGTATTCATTTTCGTGTGAAACTCTAAGCAGAGAATCCCATCTCCCAGATCAAAGAGGGAAGCGCCACTATTCTGCCAGATTACCCGCTCTGACCGGAGAGTATCTAATAAAATGAAGCGATCTTGACCAGGAACTTCAACATAGCTCTCGCGGGTCGGACTATAAACATACCGTCGCCCATTTCGCACCTCGTAGAACCGAGAGAATCCTTTTTCTACCATGCGCTGAACCCACTCAGCGGGGTGGAAGCCGTAATGCTGAATGAGCTTGAGGCCTTCTGATAGACCTACTGCATCCCATTTCTCAAAAGGTCCGAGCTGCCACCCAAAACCCGCCCGAACAGCTTCATCCACAGCATACACTTCGTCCGAGATTTCAGGTATGCGGTGAGAGACATAAGAAAAAAGGGCTGCCATGTTTTCCTTCAGAAGCTGAGCGATAGACTCATCACTGCCGAGGATGAGATGAAGCCGTCGGCGCAAGTCCTCCTCTTGCCGAAGCTGCTCCACAAGGGCTGAACGCACCTTCTTTTGAGGACCGTAAGTCAGTGTATCCAGATTTAGGCTCTGAATCTCGCTGGTGCCATCCACTCGCAGTTTCTGGTAGAACCCCTTGCCTGCTTTCTCTCCTAAGAGCCCTTTGTCTAACATTTTCTCTAAAAAGTCCGGCAGGCGAAAGGTCTCCCGAGCCTCGTCATGAGGACAGTTTTCATAGAGTCCTTGAGCTACTTTCGCCAAGGTATCTAATCCAACTACATCCGCCGTGCGAAAAGTAGCCGATTTGGGATGTCCAATAAAGGGACCCGTCAGGCGATCTACTTCTTCCACAGAAAGACCGTATCGGCGTATAGCATGAAGAAGATGCATAATGCTAAAGACCCCGATTCGGTTTGCGATGAAGGCAGGAGTATCTTTACATAAGACGGTCTGCTTGCCTAAATGTACCTGTCCAAAATCCATCAGAAATCGAATGACCGCTGGATCCGTTTCAGGACCAGGGATAATCTCCAGGAGAGGAAGGTACCGAGGAGGATTGAAGAAGTGAGTCCCTGCAAAGTGCCGTCTGAAGTCTTCTGAGCGTCCCTCTGCTAAGAACCTTATAGGAATTCCAGAGGTATTAGTAGTGATGAGAGTCCCAGGGCGTCGGTACTTCTCTACCTGCTCGTAGAGTGCCCTTTTGATGCCAAGATCCTCAACGACAACCTCTATGATCCAATCAGCCTCAGCAATTTTAGGAAGATCATCTACGAAGTTTCCAAGGGTGATGCGCTGAGGAACTGTAGAATCAAAAACTGGTGAAGGAGAAAGTTTGAGCGCTCGCTGAAAAAGCTCTTGGACGATCCGATTGCGTACCTGAGGCGAATCTAAGGATAGTCCCCGAGCCGCTTCGTCAGCAGTCAGCTCACGAGGGGCTATATCCAAGAGAAGGACAGGGTAACCTACCCCAGCAAAATGAAGGGCAATCTGAGAGCCCATGACGCCAGCGCCCAAGACGGCTACCTTCTGTATGCGGCGACGTACCCCTACCATCGGGGCGGATTCAACGGCGACTTGCATTTGGACGAAAGTACAAAATCTTAGAGAAGCCCTAACCTCTCTGCGAGAATCTCCGCTACATCTTGCACGCGCACTTCCTGTTGCTTGCCCGCATGCTTGACTCCGTCTGTAATCATCGTCATGCAGAAAGGACAGCCTACCGCTATTCGACTTGGAGAAAGGCGCAGAAGCTCCTCCGTGCGCTCTATATTGATGTCCTTGTGCCCTGGTTCGGGTTCTTTGAACATCTGTGCTCCTCCTGCCCCACAGCAGAGAGCAAAATCTTTATGGCGCTCTGGCTCCTTGAGAAGAGCCCCAGCTCGCCGAAGGATAGCACGAGGGGATTCATATTCTTGATTCCCACGACCCAAGTAACACGGATCATGAAAGACTATCGTACCTTCCAGTTTCCCATCTTGAGGCAGTTTAAGCCGCCCTTCGGCAAGAAGGCGGTAAAGGTACTGCGTATGATGCCAAACTCGGAAATGCCCTCCCAGCTCAGGATATTCATTCTTGAGAATATTGAAGCAGTGGGGGCAAGTAGCCACAATCTCACTCACTTCATATTGCTGAAGAGTCTGAATGTTTTGAAGAGCAAGCATTTGAAAGAGGAAATCGTTCCCTGCCCGTTTAGCAGGATCCCCTGTGCACATCTCCTCAGTTCCTAAGAATCCCCACTTGACTTGAGCAGCTTCTAAAAGCCGAACAAAAGCACGAGCCACACGCTGAGCGCGATCGTCAAAGCTAGCTGCGCACCCTACCCAGTATAAAATCTCAGGCTTTTCACCTGAGGCACTCCAAGCCGCTAATGAACGACCAGCCATTCCTTAGAGCGTTTCTGTCCACTTAGCTCGATCCGCCGCAGGAAGTGCCCAGGGCGAACCGTTATTCTCCATATTCACAAAAAGGACATTGAGCGTTTCAGGCGCTTGTGAAGCCTCCATCACTAAATACTGACGCAGCTGCATGATAATAGATACAGGGTTAATCAAAACGGGACAAGCTCGCACACAAGCATTACAGGTCGTGCATGCCCATATCTCTTCAGCACTGATGTAGTCTCCAAGGAGGGCTTTGCCATCTGGCTCCCACTTGCCCTTTTTGTACAGGCTCCGCTTTATCTCTTCTAAGCGGTCCCTCGTATCCATCATGATCTTTCGGGGAGAGAGCTTTTTGCCCGTGAGGTGAGCCGGACATACAGCCGTGCACCTCCCACATTCTGTGCAGGTATAAGCATCTAAAAGGTTTTTCCATGACAAGTCTGTTACATCCTTCGCTCCCAAAGTAGAAGGGGCCCCATCTCCCGTATCTCCATTCAGAGGCAGGCCAAGGGCTTCCTTGACCAAGGGAGTTACCTGAGACAGAGAAGAGACCTTTCCTGCAGGCTCTATTGGAGCGTAGTAGGTATTAGGAAAAGACAGAAAAATGTGCAGGTGCTTAGAAAATGGGATATAGTTGAGGAAAGCTAATACAGCCAGAATGTGTATCCACCAAGCAGACCGTTCAATCAAGATAAGAGTAGAATCTGAGAGTCCCGCAAAGAGGGGAGTAAGCCACTGGCTAACGGGAAAGGTACCAAAACTGTAGTACGGAGGCTTAGCTCTTGCCTGAAGAAGTTGATCGGAGGCATTCATCACTAAGAGGGCTATCACCAGCACAATCTCCGTCCACAGAATGATATTTGCATCCAAGGGAGGCCATCCTCGCATCTCTGCCGTGTGAAAGCGAGGAAGGCGGAGTACATTTCGTCTCCAGAGAAAAATAATTGCCGCTATAAGCACTAAGGCTAAAAATACTTCCGCTCCGATTGTCATTAAGTCATAGAATATACCCATGTACGGAGCTAAAGAGCGATGCTGCCCTGTCAATCCATCAACAATGATTTCCACTATTTCCACATTGATGATCAGAAAGCCAAGGTAGAGCGCCCAGTGGGCAATAGCTGCCACGGGCTTATCCATCATCTTCTGCTGGAGGGCAGCTACTCGCAGCATCTGAAGCCATCGCTGAGAGCGGCTTCCAGGAAGCTTCACCTCACGACCCATGAGGATAGTGCGACGCAGGAGGCGAACATGATAAGCAAAAAGGGCTATCGCCCCCACCAATACCGCTAAGAAAATCAGTTGTGCCACTATTCAAAAAACTATTTTCAGGCTCTATTCCTCCTCTTCCTCAAAGAGGAACTCATCTCGAGAGGGATAGTCAGGCCAAATGTCTTCCATTGATTCATAAATAGTATCGTCATCGGGAAGCTCACGAAGGTTTTCAATTACTTCTATGGGCGCACTTGTTCGCTCAGCATAGTCAATCAATTCGTTTCGGGTTGCAGGCCACGGCGCATCTTCTAAATAAGAGGCAAGTTCCAGCGTCCAGTACATACCGCCGCGAAAATAAAGAATATCAGGATATTAGCGATGCCATCCGACTACCTTTGTAGGAATGGTCATAACCATAGGGGTCTTAGGAGCCTGTGCGGCTGCCTCCTTCTGGGCATGGGCGGACAGAACCCAAGACCACTGGCAACGGTGGGGGCTTTCCCCTTCTGCTATCCGCCTTCGGGGTGAATGGTACCGCTTTCTAACAAGCATCTTTTTTCACGCAGACTTCTTCCATCTACTCATGAACGGAATCGTATTCTATTCTTTTGGCTCCCTCATGGAAAGGGCCTACGGAATGAAACTGTATTCGGCTCTCTTGGGCATGGGAGCCCTTGGCAGTGGATTGGCAACTTATCTTCGCTACAGACACAATCCCTATCATCTGAGCATTGGCTTATCAGGAGTAGTGAATGCGGTTCTTTTCCACTTTATCGTGCTTTATCCTCAGACCACTCTGCTTGTGTGGTTTATTCCTTTACCAGCTTGGATATTTGCTCTCTTATATATTGCTTACACCCTGTATGAGGCTCGGAGAGGGCAGAGTTATATCAATCACTGGGCTCATTTAGGGGGAGCAGCTGCTGGTGTCCTTTTCACCTCATTTTCCCCTTTCAGATGAAAGGAGAACTTCAGCCGATTTCACAGGATTTTTTCCTCCGGGATGTGTGGAATGTAGCTCGGGATTTACTCGGAAAAGTCCTAATCGTACGATCGCAAGAAGGAGAGACGGCGGTTCGCCTCACGGAAACGGAAGCCTATGGAGGAATAAATGACCGAGCTTGTCATGCGTATGCTGGGCGATACACTCGCCGAACCGCCCCCATGTTTCAAGCAGGCGGTACCCTCTACATCTATAAATGCTATGGGATTCATCACATGCTGAATTTAGTTACTGGTCTGCCTGGTGATCCCTGCGCTGTGCTTCTTCGGGCAGGTGAGCCTCTCTGGGGCATAGAACTGATGCGAAAGAGGCGAGGAGGAGCGGCTCCTCATCGGCTCACGGTCGGACCAGGGGCTCTCACCGCTGCTTTAGGTATTCCCCTTGAGTGGTCCGGACAAAGCATTATTGGTCATCCCTATCTCTCTTTATACGACGATGGCTATCAACCCCGTCAAATCGCCGAAGGGGAGCGAATCGGGGTAGACTATGCGGGTCCTGATGCACTTCACCCTTGGCGCTACTGGATCGCAGACTCCCCATATATTTCCCACCCCGCCCGAAAAGGGAAGAGAAAACCTTTAGTATAAGCATTTGCCCTAGCCGACCACCCTCCACCCTTCTTCCGCACCTGTGCTTTCAAAAAAGGAGGTTATAAAACCTCTTCATCATCTTGGACCTCTCATACCCTCTGAACCCTACTCTCTCAGCAGGAAAATAGCATTCAAGCTTCTTCCCTTTCCGACGCTTGCTCCTTGAAGAGACCTTCACATTTATCCACAATGAGAATACTCATAGGGCGCCGAGTAGTAACCGCAGATTAACAACACCGCAGCCTCAGTCTTAGGCTGAAAGGTCTATTTTTTCTTTTTTTGTACCTAGAATGCGAAGAATTGGTGGGTTAGGCTTGCTGACGCTGGCTGGATTCCAGATACTCTATGCCACTCATCTTATGGGCGGCGAAATCATGTACGAATGTATAGGGGCAAATCGGTATCGTATTCGCGTCAAGCTCTACCGAGACTGTAGCGGTATAGATCTGGAAGACCCGATCACTCTCAACTATGCTTCAGCCCAATGCAACGTGAATGCCTCTATTTCACTGAGTCGGGTTCAACTCCGAGACATTACTCCTGTTTGCCCCGGTGGACAGAGTCGCTGTAGCGGCAGCGGTCCTTATGGATGGCAAGAACACATTTACGAAGGTATCCTACAGCTCCCTCCCGGCTGCTCCGATTGGACGCTTTGGTATTACAACTGTTGTAGGAATAGCAGCATCACCACCGGACCGGCTGATGATGATTTCACTATTTATGCTCAATTAAACAATACTCAGGTTCCCTGTAATAACTCTCCTGTCTTTGTAGAGCCACCCGCCGCTATTGCTTGTTTAGGGCAGCGCATATGTATCAATCCTGGCGTTACAGACCCTGATGGTGATGACCTTGTATTTAGTTTGACCTTCTGCCGCAGTACCTCTCCCAGCAATAGCGTAGGATACGGGGGGGGGTTCAGTGGCACAAATCCTCTACCGACTACTACTGGAACTAGTGTCGACCCTCAAACGGGCACAGTGTGCTTTACACCCAGCCAATTAGCGGTGGGTATCATCTGCTTGCGAGTGGAGGAGTACAGAGGAGGTGTCAAAATAGGTGAATACTTAAGAGACATCCAAGTACGGGTTATCAATTGTACAAATCAGCTGCCTACCTCTTCAGGCATAAATGGTGTGCCGTACGATCCGGGCAATCCCTCTACTTATACTATGGAAGTTTGCGCTACAGGGACGACTTACTGCTTTAGCCTGAACTTTTCTGACCCTAATCCTGGACAAAATCTCACGGTATCTTGGAATAATGGCATTCCGGGGGCTTCCTTCACTGTAAATAACAATGGCACACCCACTCCGACGGCAAACTTCTGTTGGACCCCAACCCCCGCAGACATTGGTCAGCATACGTTTGTGGTAACGGTTCGGGATGATGCATGTCCTCTACGGGGCGTCAATACCTACGGATTTGTGGTGAATGTGATTGGAGGTATTGCTCATCCAATAGACGCAGGTCCAGACGCTACGATTTGCCAAGGCCAGTCGGTTCTACTCAATGGTACCGTTGCAGGTCCACCCGGCGACATTCAGAGCGTTCGCTGGGTGCCAGCTACAGGACTGAGTAACCCTAACATTCTTACACCTACAGCTTCACCTTCAGCCACGACGACCTATACGCTTGAGGTTACTTTTGTAGGGGGATGTACTCGGCAAGATCAAGTTACGGTGACTGTCCTCCCTTTGCCTGCACCTCCCACCGTATTGCCCACTTCTGCTCAAGTGTGCACGGGGAGTAGCGTCCTTTTGACGGCCTCTTCACCCGGGGCGGTGGATTATGAGTGGCGAGAGGGTAATCCAGGAGGTCCAATTGTTCATACAGGCGCAACTTTCAATGCAGCACCAGCCTCATCCACGACATATTATGCTATAGCTATCGGAGCCAATGGCTGCCGTTCTGCCCCGACACCGGTGGTCGTAACAGTAAATCCCCCACCCCCGCCTGTGTCTTGTGTGGTGATTTACGTCACGCCGAATGGATGCGGCGGAGGACCAGGGTGCGGCACGAGAGCTAACCCTGCTAACCTCCCTACAGCTCTTTCCTTGGCTCAATGTAATAATAGCTACCTCAAGCTTGCATGTGGGGTATATACTATAGATAATCCCATCTCTTTCACAAGTAATACTACAGTGGAAGGAGGATACGAACCTGGTACTTGGGTCAAAACGAATGGCTGCCAGTCTATTATTCGCCGAAGTGCGGCGAATGTTCAGCCTAATCCCAATCGGCTCGTAGCGATTGAGCTCAACTCTGTTCGGTACTTCGGCATGTATGATGTGACCATCCAGACAGTAGATGCCCCCCCTCCTGCTGGCGGCGATCTTCGGGGAGTCTCAACTTATGCTCTCTACATGATAAACTGCCAAGATTACAAGTTTGTAAGGTGTCGTTTTGAGCCTGGTCGGGCTTCAGATGGCGCTATGGGAGAAAATGGAGCTCCAGGAAGGAATGCAGCAGACTTCCAAATCCCTCCCCAGTGCGGGGAACCGGGGGAAGAGGATGATTGCGACCCAGTTAGGGATCAAGGAGGAGCAGGTGCTGTAGTGCCCTGGGGAGCAAATGGAGGTAGGGGAGGAAGAGGAGGACATACAGGGCCTGGATTTCAAGGCTCTGATTCCCCCTGTGGCGGGAATATTGTGTGTATAGGCGGTACAGGAGGGGCAGGGGGAGCCCCATGTGGATTTAGCCCTGGATGCGACTGTGATAACCCTGCCAACCACGGCTCACCTGGTCAAGATGGGGGAAATGGCGGAGCAGGAGCTGCAGGAGCAGCAGGTCCGCCCGGGGTAGCAGGGACCTGGTTTGAGCCAGGAGGTCAAGGAGGTACTGGAGCACAAGGCCAGCATGGTCGGGGCGGGGGAGGTGGTGGGGGAGGAGGAGGTCAAACTCATTTCCTCTGCTTCCCCGTTGAGCTGGAGGGAACAGGAGCAGGTGGTGGGGGAGGAGGCGCGGGCGGTGAAGGCGGGCAAGGCGGCACAGGCGGATGGGGAGGAGGCGGCTCATTCGGCGTTTACCTTGTTCAAAATGGAGCTAATGGACAATTCATTGACTGTGGATTCAATACCCCTGTTGCAGGGGCAGGAGGCCCTGGCGGCGCCGGCGGAAATGGAGGACAGGGAAGTACTGGAGCCGGTTTCGGTGGAAATCCAACAACCTGTCCCAGAGATGGATGTGACATCGGCTACGGCGGGCCTGGGGGGCGTGGAGGTAATGGGGGTCCTGGGGGAAGCGGCGGACCCGGACAGCCAGGTATTGCATTTCGGCTTTACATCGTTAGCGGGAATCTCCCTTCCCTCGTGGTAGGGGGAGCCCCTATTGGCATCGCACTAGGCGGCAATAATCCTCCCCCTCACAACTTCGCTGCAGAGCCCGTGCTGCGTGTCTCAGGCTTTGCTTGCACAAATAGAGACTACACTATTCAAATCACCAGCGGCGGCTTCAATCAATGGGTCTCCCTCGGACCAGGAGCTACCGCCCCTACTCCTAATCCTACCAATCCACTGATCTACCAATACACTACCGTAGGACGAAAGACTGTAGTAGTCCGAGTAGGTGGAGTAAATTATTCATTCACTGAATTTATCGGTATTTTACTCCCCGACAATCAACTACCTACCCTCTCAGCTAACCCCTTAGGACCTGTGTGTGAAGGCACTACTGTCAGCTTCAGTGGAGACCTCATAGGCATTGAATATCAATGGGAGCAAGTCTTGCCAGGGGGCGGCGTAGTAGCAGGTCCGAATGCCCAAGCCTGGCAGATTGGCTTGACGCAAGCAGGAACTCATACGATTCGGCATCGGGTTTTCACTGACTGCTGCGGTTGGACGCCATGGAGTTCTATCCAAATAGAGGTACAGCCTCAAGCGACGGTTACTGTGATTCCTCCCACACCCACTGTCTGCTTCGGTGAATCTGTTACGCTCACAGCAAATGCTGCCCCTCCGGGCTCTACTATTCTTTGGTCGCCTGCCACAGGACTCAACACTACGGTGGGTTCATCGGTCATAGCCTCGCCTTTAGCCTCTACTACCTATACGACCTTAGTGATACCACCAGGCGGCAACTGCGTCGCCACAGCTAACACCACAGTGAATGTTTTACCCCTTCCTAATGCGACACCAACCGTCGTACCAGCGACCTGTGGAGCTAATGGAAGCATTACTCTAACTATTACGGCAGGTACTCCTCCCGTTTCTGTTACTTGGAATACAGTCCCTCCTCAGACTGGCCTAACAGCTACAAACCTTCAGCCTGGTCCGTATGCAGCTACTCTCACCGATGCGAATGGGTGCGTCAATACTGTATCTGCTTTTGTGGGCGCACCGCCCGGGGCTTTGCTTGCATGGCTTCAATCTTCGCAAGAGCCCCTCTGTCATGGTCAAAGTAATGGCTCAGCTACTATAGGCGTTACGGGGGGCACTCCGCCCTACACCTATAGCTGGTCTCATGCTCCTGCCCTGAATGCCTCAGTAGCGACAGGATTACCTGCTGGAGGTTATACAGTTACTGTAACCGACAACGCGGGTTGCTCTTTTGTTGTAACCTTTTCGTTAGGACAGCCAGCTCCATTGACGCTCAGCATAGATCCTGCGCGTCAGAATGAGCCAGTGAGCTGTTCGGGGAGCTGCAATGGCATCATTACCGTGGAGGCAGACGGAGGAGTGCCTCCTCGTACTTACACCTGGAGCAGCTCTACCCATCCGGGTTTTTCTTTCACAGGCGTAGATGCAGCAGGTACGCAGGTCTCAGGACTCTGTGAAGGGGAATATACTATCAATGTAACAGATGCAAATGGATGCACAGCTTCGCTCACCGTCACGCTTGGGGTCGTTCCTCTCAGCTATAGCCTCTCTCAAGTAGATGCACTTTGCTTCGGCGCCCCCCAAGGAAGCGTATCAGTAACCATCAATAGCGCCCACTCAGGCACTACCTGGCAGTGGACTGGACCGAATAACTATACCTCTGCGCTAAATGAGACAAACCCCACCGGCTTAGTGCCCGGTAAATACTATATTACCTTTACCATTCCTGGCTGCCTTCAACCCGTCATAGACTCCATAGAAGTGGGGTCCCCACCAGAGATTGTAATCACACCTTCTCCTACCCTCCCTCTTTGCCACGGCGATGCAAACGGATTAATCACGATTATAGCCAGTGGAGGGGTAGGAAATTATCAATATAACCTTAATGGAGGAGCGTGGAGAGCCTCAAATACCTTCTCAAACTTAGCCGCGGGGACATATGTTCTTGGTGTAAAAGATGGCAATGAATGCGAAAAGTTTCTGACTTACACACTCCCAGAGCCAGACCCACTGACATTTGATCCTCCTACCATAAGGGATGTAAGCTGTCATGAAGGGAGTGATGGCTCTATTACCGTCGGCCTGAATGGAGGTACCCCACCCTACGAATACAGCCTAAATGGAGGTATCACCTGGCAAGCTAACCCCCTCTTCTCAGGACTCCCAGCCGGCTCCTACACCATCACCGTACGAGATGCTAACAGCTGTACCGCCTCCCAAACCGTTACCATCCATCAGCCTGACCCCCTCGCCTTCAACCCCCCACAAATCCAAAATGTAAGCTGCCACGGCGGAAATAATGGCTCCATCACCATCAGCGTAAATGGAGGTACCCCACCCTACGAATACAGCCTAAATGGAGGTATCACCTGGCAAGCTAACCCCCTCTTCTCAGGACTCCCAGCCGGCTCTTACACCGTCACCGTACGAGATGCTAATCAATGCACACTCACTCAGACAATAAATATATCCCAGCCTCCTCCTCTTAGTTTTACCTTCAGTGTTACCCCTCCCCGCTGTCATGGAGAAACAGGGACTCTTTCTTTCCAAGCCGTCGGAGGTGTAGGAGGATATGAGTATGGAGTAAATGGAACCTACAGCAGCTCATCAACGGTCTCTGTACCAGCAGGTACCTATACTCTGACTGTTCGCGATGCAAATGGATGCCTCTCCCCTTCTCAGACCATTACCATAGCTGAGCCTCCTCCACTTATAGGGACAGTGCTATCGCTCAGCCCTGCCACTTGTCGGGAATCAGCTGACGGCACAGTAGCGCTAACAGCTACAGGTGGAACCTCCACTACTGGAACCTATACCTATATCTGGATCAGCCACCCGCAACATAGCGGCAGTAGCGCAAATACCCTCAGGCCTGGAGAGTATGAAGTAGTAGTACGAGATGAAAACGGATGTGAAGATACGATTCGATTCTCCATAGGGTATCGGAGTTTCGTAGATGCAGCACTAGAACCACTTGAACGCACAGGATGCATACCTCTCGCTGTGGAATGGATTGCTCTTCCCTCTGGAGTTGGTCCCTTCACATACGAATGGGACTTAGGAACTGGAACTACTGCAACAGACTCTGTGGTTCAGGAAGTGTATCTGGTTGAAAATAGATACACGATCCGGCTCATTATCAGAAACAGAGATGGGTGTTCAGATACTGCCAATGCAGTGGTAGAAGCTTCTGCACTCCCTGAGATGAGCTATATCATAGAGCCAGACACTAATGAAGATAGAGTAGTTGGGACTCTCTTCACTCTCAGAAGCACGGGGCAAAACGTGGAGGAGGTGTGGTGGGAAGTGGAAGGCTATGGCAGACTCACAGGTTCAACAATTCAGGTGAGATTTGATCAAGAAGGGATATACTGCTACACTTTCTGGGCACGACGAGGTTCTTGTATAGACTCTACTGAAGGATGTATTCGGGTAAAAGATGCATATGTATATATTCCAAATGCTTTCTCCCCGAATGGCGATGGAATCAATGACGTGTATGAAGTAAGGACATTTGGACTTCAGAGACCGAGAGTACGGATTTATGACCGGTGGGGAGCTCTTGTGTTTGATAATCAAGGGGATATGAACAGACACTGGGATGGCACTTACCGAGGCGTGCCCGTACCTGAGGATGCATATACAGTAGTGATTGAAGGGGTTCTGCCTCCGACGGACAAGCCAATCCGTCGGACAGGTACTGTAACAGTGGTTCGGTAGAGTGCTCAGACTTTCCTGCTTGAAACTGAAACCAAGCATAGTTTTTCGTGCGGCAGCAGCTACCTGCG
>JANXAJ010000037.1 GCA_025062295.1 Bacteroidia bacterium
TAGTCTTCAAAAGCTTTCTGATTATGCTACCTTAGAGCTTGCTCAAGCGGCCAGTCCAGGGTGTCAATACATCCGCCACACTTATTATGCCCTCTGCTATGATGAGATGCATGAGCAGCCCCGCTGGACTGTGTATGTTCTGAAGGCGGAACAGCTCCGCCGAGGACGACTCCGTCGAAGCCAAGATTTTCGTCCTGATCCAAATGTGAAAACTATCTCTGCTCAGCTGGAAGACTATAGGAAGTCTGGCTATGATAGGGGACACCTTGTCCCTGCTGCCGACTTCAAATGGGACTCAGTCGGCATGAGCGAGACTTTTTACCTCTCTAACATGAGCCCTCAACTGCATGCATTCAATGCTGGCATATGGGAGCGTGTAGAAAGTACAGTGCGCGCATGGGCCCTACAGAAAAAACAGCTAGTCATCTATACCGGACCCATATTAGACACAGTAAGACAACGAATCGGAAAGAATCGCGTCTCTGTTCCCCGTGCCTACTATAAGGTCGTTTATCACTTGGATGAGAAGGAGCCTTCCGCTGTGGCTTTTTTAGTCCCCCATGCGCCTTCAGAGCGCCTCCCTACGGCTTTTTTGGTGACCGTAGATTCCGTAGAGAAAGTTACAGGTATAGACTTCTTCCCTGCTTTGCCAGACCAGATTGAAGAGCGGATAGAAGGACGATTAGATAAACAGCGATGGCGAGAAAGGGCTGCTCCCCGCTAACTTTGCCTTTACATGAAAATTCTCTCAGTTCAGACCCAGTCTCAGAAGCGTGCATTTTTAGATTTTCCTCGACAGCTTTACGCTGATGATCCGAACTGGGTCGGTCCTCTGGACATAGAGCTCCTAAACTTATTCAACCCCCGGAAAAACCCCCACTTTGCAGAGGGTGAAGCTCAATGGTGGATTGCTCAGGATGCCCAGGGGCGGGTGGTAGGGCGTATTGCCGCTTTTATTTATTACCCTAAAGCTCGACGATATGTCGTACCGACAGGTGGCATAGGCTTTTTTGAGAGCATAGAAGACTATACGGTTGCAGAGTCGCTCTTCTGGACTGCCCAAGAGTGGTTAGCAGCTCGAGGCATGCAAGCATGTGATGCACTTATCAACTTCGGGGAGAACGATCGCTTTTGGGGCGTCCTTATAGAGGGATTTAACTCCTCGCCTTCCTACGGAATGCCGTACAACAAACCCTACTATGCCGAATTTCTGACTCGTTACGGGTTTGAGATTTACTTCCGCCAAGAGTCGCGCGAGTTAGACCTGCGCCAACTTCCCGAGCGCATCATTCGAATCGCTCAGCGCACAGCCCAAAGGGAAGGAATCACTTTTGCCTCTCCGAACCTCCGTCATCTCCGACAATACGCTCTAGATTTCATGAGAATCTATAACGATGCATGGCAATACCATGAACACTTTGTTCCTCTGACGGAGGAACGGGTCATGCGCATGGTAGACAATCTCAAATCTGTCCTTGTAGAAGAAATGATCCTCTTTGCATATGTGGATAATGAGCCAGCTGGGGTGCTTTTGGCTCTTCCTGATCTGTATCAGATATTCCGCCCCTGGCGCGGGCGTCCCTCCTGGTGGCAGCTTATTCAGTTTCTCTGGCGAAAGAGAAACAAGTATGAATGGTACAGACGGCGCGGCATCCTCACCAGAGCTAGAGTCATGCTAATGGGAGTTCGTCCTAAGTATCAGCGACGAGGATTGGAATCGGCGCTGGCTTACTTACCTATCCCCCCAGCCCTGCGCTTAGGTATCACTCATGCTGAACTGAGCTGGGTAGGGGATTTCAATCCCGCTATGCTTGCTATCTTAGAAGCCACCCAAGCTCAACGAACCCGTGTTCATGCCACCTTCCGATTGTATTTCTCTGAAGAGGCTCGTCAGCAGGCTCAGCTAAATCAAAACCAAATCATACTCCGACCTTCATGATGAAAGCGGCTCAGCCACCGCAATAATTGAGGCACCTCTCCAAGAGGCAGGTAAGAGTCGCCCCTCCCAGAAAAAATACCATCCTATTAGCTTATGAACCCATGAAAGAGGTCCCTTTGGCGGTAAAAAATACTCCGATCGACGCCGTCTCACCCGCAGAGTAAGCCAGATTATCCAATACAAAAGATGAAAGAAATACCGCTGAAAAATAATTCTATAGCCTGCTGCTTTGAGCTCCTGCTGAAAAAGAGAGGGTGTATATCTCAGGTAATGCTTACAAAATTCATCATAGTTACACCATAATTCAGGTGAAGCTGGAACTGTGAGATAAAGATAACGCATGTTTGGGAATTTGCTTCTGATCTCTTTGAGGAAATTTACTCTATCCGGAATATGCTCAATCACATCAAATAGAGCAATAGCTCTATATTTGGCTGCTTCTTCTACCTCCATATCAAATACATTCATGCCGTAAAGAATCGGTAGAGTCTCTATCAGTGGGGTGGCCTGACCCAGTTCTATGCCCCTTGCTACCCAACCCTCTTGAAGAAGGGCTTGAAGAACTATGCCTCTTCCTGCTCCTATCTCTAGCAGAGGCTCCGCCTTCCACTTCCTCAGATAGTGGATAATCAATCTGTTTCTAGCCTGATGCCAGAAAATTCTTTGTATTCCATCTGGATAGATGCTGGATACCTGCTCTTCTGAGAATGCTGTTGATGAGCCACTCAGCATAACATGCGCCACAGCCGTAAGAGGGTAGGCTTGAGCTCACGCCGATCTACAATAAGGTCTACAAATCCATGCTCTAACTGAAACTGAGCCTGCTGGAAGCCAGGCGGCAAGTCTTTCCCTGTAGCTTCACGAATGACTCGAGGGCCTGCGAAGCCAATCAGCGCTCCTGGCTCTGCGATATTGATGTCTCCCAAGCTAGCGAAGCTAGCCGTAACTCCCCCCATTGTAGGGTCCGTCAGAATAGAGATATAAGGAAGTCCGACTTTTGCATACTGAGTCAGCCAAGCGGCTGTCTTTGCCATTTGAACTAAGCTGAGGGACCCTTCCATCATTCGGGCTCCACCGCTTCGAGAAATGATTAAGAGAGGAAGCGCATGCTCTATAGCATAGCGAATGGTGCGAGCAACGCGCTCACCGACTACGCTGCCCATGCTCCCGCCGATGAATCCAAAGTCCATCACTGCAACAGCCACAGTATAGGGGCCAATAGGACCCACCGCACATCTGACAGCCTCTGTTACCCCAGTCTTCTTTTGAGCTTCTGCAAGGCGTTGAGGATACGGACGGCTATCCACGAAATGAAGGGCATCCATAGGAAGAATCTCTTCTGCGAGCAGCTCATGTCGTCCGTCCTCAAAGAGGAGGCGGAAGTACTCCTTGCTCCCAATCGGGAAGTGATAGCTGCAGTGAGGACACACATAAGAAGACTGCATAAGCTCTTTGATATGAAGGGGCTTGCTACAAGCGGGACACTTGACCCATAATCCATCCGGAGCACCTATCTTTTCGGTGGGAGCTGTACGAATGCCCTCCTCCTTCCGAAGGTACCAACTCATGCTATCTAAAGTTAGGCAAAAGAAATGCGGCGATGCAATGCAAAGCTGAGAGGAAAGGCACTCACCGCTGCAAGCCCCCGTACTACAGAACTTCGCCCGATGAATGGCGGTAAAAACCAGTAGAGACCCTGCATAAGCAGGCTATTGATGATATACATAACTCCTATCACCAAGATAAAGCGCATGAATTGCCCTCGCCAGTAAGGACTTTGGTTCTGGAAGACCCAGTATCGGGAAAGAACAAAACCCAGAATTACGCCCGTACTGAAGCTCATGGCTAAAGCCAGCCAATGCGAAAGGTTAGCCCATCGGAGCAAAGAGTAGAGTCCAATATCCCAACTCGTTCCAATGCCGCCCACCACCACGTAGCGACGCAATTGTACATTTGAGTGGAGATGCCAGAACCACTCCTTCACGCCGCAAAGCTACGAAAAGCCTATCAGAACCGCCCTATTTTGGACGGGGTAGACATAGAGCTCTCTGGAGGACGATTTCATGCTCTTGTGGGCCACTCAGGCTCAGGAAAAACCACCCTACTCTACATTTTAGCTCTATTAGAGGAGCCAGATGCAGGAGAAATCTACTGGAGAGGGAGACTCCTTCATACGCTTTCAACAGCTGAAAAAGCAGCTTGGCGGAATGCAAATGTAGGTTTTGTTTTTCAGTTTTTTCACCTAATAGCCGAGCTCAAGGTATGGGAAAACGTCGCATTACCTGCCATCCTTCAGGGCAGCTCTTTTCGCCAGCAAAAAGCCAGAGCTTTAGAATGGTTAGAACGTGTAGGCATGCGAGAAAGGGCCGAAGACCGTCCGACCCACCTCTCTGGAGGAGAGCAGCAGCGAGTTGCCATCGCACGAGCGCTCTTCCTCTCACCCCCTCTCCTCCTTGCGGACGAACCTACAGGTAATTTAGACACTGAGCAAGCTCACCAAATCTGGCAGCTTTTTTTGACCCTCGCTCGGCAAACTGGCGCTGCTGTATTAGTAGCTACACACAATCTAACCCTAGCCCAAAGCACAGACTCAGTTTTTGCTCTTAGAGAGGGCAAACTCTTTCAAAATCCCTAACTTTGTCGTATGGGAAAAGGTGATCGGCGATCCCGACGCGGGAAAATCTGGAGAGGTACCTACGGTAAGTACAGGCCCCGAAAACCTAAAAACAGGCACCCACTTCCAATTGGTAATGCCGCCGCTTCGCAGTCATGAGCAGAGTCCTCACGGGCATACAAAGTTCAGGTCACCCTCATTTAGGCAATCTCTTGGGAGCGATTCGTCCTGCTCTCCAGCTGGCCGATGCGCAGGCTGAACCTGCTTTTCTTTTCATTGCGGACCTCCATGCTCTGACGACCATTCATAGTCCACATCAGCTGCGAGAGAATACCTATGCTGTGGCAGCGGCTTGGCTTGCTATGGGACTCAATCCCCACCGACATGTCTTCTTTCGCCAATCCGATGTGCCAGAAGTATGCGAACTCACATGGTATCTTGGATGCCTCACTCCATACCCCATGCTTGCGAATGCTCACTCCTTCAAAGAAAAATCCACCCACCTTTCAAAGGTATCTGCAGGCCTTTTCACTTATCCTGTACTTATGGCAGCCGATATCCTCTTGTACCAAGCTGACCTTGTGCCTGTTGGTAAAGATCAAAAGCAGCATTTAGAAATCACAAGAGATATTGCCAATGCTTTCAATCGGGTCTATGGGGAGATTTTTCGCCTTCCGGAGCCAGTCTTTCAGGAGGAGACCATGGTGCTACCAGGGATAGATGGACGCAAAATGAGTAAGAGTTATGGAAACACTCTAGAGCCTTTGGGAGATTTAGAGGAACTCTATAGGCAGGTCCGACGAATAGTTACCGATTCAACTCCTGTGGATGCTCCGAAGGATCCGGAAAAATGTACGATCTTCAAGTTGTATTCAGTGTTAGCTCCTCCAGATGCTGTAGAAGAGATGCGGCAGCGCTATCTGCGTGGGGGATATGGCTATGGTCAAGCTAAAGAAGCTCTCTATGAAGTCCTTCGAACCTCATTTGCCACAGAACGGCAGGCTTATCATCAGTGGCGTGCTGACCCTGCTGGATTGGAAGCCATCTTACGAGAAGGAGCTGAAAAAGCCAGAGAAGAGGCTCAGAAAACCCTTCAGCTTGTCCGTCAAGCTGTCGGACTGAGTGCCTCCTCCTCAGTAGTCAAGACATAGGCACGCTTAGAGACCAAAGACACCCCTTCAAATCTTCCCTTGATTGCTCAAAAGCCCTGATTTTGCCTCAAGAGATTTTCTTTTGCGAATTCCTTTGAGAAGGAGAGCTCTCACCAGAATCCACAGACCAAGGGGGGAACCTCTTTCTTCTCTGAACTTATTGCTCCCTGAACGAGCGGGTTTTTGTTTTTTTGCTTTGAGATGAAAATCCTCTGCTGTATCAGTCACGTGCCAGACACTACCACCCGCATTCAATTCACGGCGGATGGCAAGGCCTTGGATCGGAGCGGCGTTACTTTTATCATCAATCCTTACGACGATTTTGTCCTCGCTCGCGCAGCCGAACTCAAAGAAAAAAACCCGACTGGGGTTCACGTAACGGTCCTGTGCGTTGGGAAAAATGGGGCTAGCTCAACCGACAGCGTAGATGCTAATCTTCGCAAAGCCCTCGCTTTAGGATTAGATGAGGCTGTCAGGATAGATGCGGAGCCGTTAGATGCCTTTTTTGTTGCCTCCCAGATCGCTGCATACGCTCAGGACAAAGGATTTGATCTTTTCCTTTTTGGGAAAGAGTCTATTGACTACAATGGTTCACAGGTACCTGGGATGGTAGCAGCGCTTTTAGGTCTTCCCTTTATCTCGTACGCGACAAGCATAGAAATACTCAATGGCTCAGCGAAGCTAACCCGAGAAATTACAGGAGGGAAAGAGCTGATTGAGTCCCCCCTTCCTCTCGTATTGAGTGCTCAAAAAGGACTTGCTGAATGGCGCATTCCGAATGTTCGGGGAATCATGCAGGCTAAGTCTAAGCCTCTTCATGTCATAGCTCCTCTCTCAGTTTCGCCTCGCGTTCAGACTCTTCGTCATGAGCCCCCACCGCCGAAAGGCACCTTCAAAAAAATTGAGCCAGAACGCATAGATGAATTGGTTCAAGAACTCGCAAACAAGGGACTCATATGAGCGCAGTAGTAGTATGGGCAGAAACTACAGAAGGAAGGCTCAAGAAGCCTACGCTTGAGGCACTTACTGCCGGACGCAAGTGGGCAACCACCTTGGGAGAGCCTCTATGGGCTGTCGTCATAGGTGATAAACTCTCCGAAAACATCCCCGACCTTATAGCCGAATATGGAGCAGAGAAGCTGATTCGTATTCTGAGTCCTGAATTCAGCACCTTCATTCCAAATGCGTACGCTCGCGCCCTTGCAGCTCTTATTCGAGAGAAAAATGTCTCTTATGTTGTTATTCCCCAGACCTACGATGGGCGAGCGTTAGCCCCCCTTGCCAGCATCTGGGCTAATGCAGCTCTCTTCTCTGGAATCACTACCATTCCCGAAAAGCAGGCCGAACTCTGGGTTGCCCGTCGTATTTGTTACTCCAACAAAGGGTTAGAATGGATAGGTACTGCCCACCTCCCTCTCATCATTACTCTGAAAGCAAACTCTATTATACCCGAAAAAAGTCCTTATTCGCTCACCATTGAAGACTTCTCTTTCAGACCGCCAGTTGAAGACCTACGAGCAAAGCCTGTGGGAGTGGAAAAGGTCTCTACTGACAAGGTCCCCCTTACAGAAGCCGAGATTGTCGTGTCGGCTGGTCGCGGACTCAAAGGGCCAGAGAACTGGACCATAGTAGAGGAGCTAGCCAAGGTTTTAGGCGCAGCAACTGCCTGCTCTAAACCAGTAGCAGATGTCGGATGGCGCCCCCATCACGAACACGTAGGACAAACTGGTATCCAAATCTCCCCTAACCTGTATATCGCTATTGGCATCTCAGGGGCTATCCAACATCTTGCAGGAGTAGCTTCTTCTAAAAATATCCTTGTCATCAATAGTGATCCTGAGGCGCCCTTCTTCAAGGCAGCGGATTATGGGATAGTAGGTGATGCCTTTGAGGTGGTGCCCAGGTTGACAGAAGCCATCCGCCGATATAAAGAGCAGCATTCGCACTGACTACTTCGCCTCCCCAGAGGTTCTATGCTCAATGAGTGGGGAGGAGTCTTTTGCTCTGGCTCTGTGCGATGGGCGCGTATATACCCTTTGGAAGGAGTTAGTAGATAAGCTTCGCGGCAAGGCTCCCCTCATTATCCTCCCAGAAGGAGAAAATGCCAAGGAACTTCCCGTTCTGCGCCGCCTCTGGAAGAAGCTGTGGCAGTATCAGGTAGATAAGGGACAGACTATCTTATGCATAGGAGGTGGGAGCACTTTAGATGTGTGTGGCTTTGCAGCCGCCACCTGGAAAAGGGGCATTCCTTTCGTCAGCGTCCCAAGCACCTTGATTGCCCAGATAGATGCAGCCTTCGGCGGAAAAGTGGGAATCAACTTCAAGAAAGGCAAGAACTTAATTGGCACTTATACCCAACCGAAAGCGATTTGGGTCTATCCTGGCTTTCTCCATACGCTCCCTCCTCCAGCTCTTCGGGCAGGCTGGGTAGAAGCCTACAAGCATGCCCTGATTGAAGGAGGAACCCTCCAAGAGGAGGTTCATTCTACCTCATTCCGAACGATCCCTTCTTTGGAACTTCTGCGCAGACTTGTACAAGTCAAAGAGCGCCTCGTTGCCGAGGATCCGTATGAGGAGCAAGGACGCCGACAGGTGCTCAATTTGGGTCATACCCTCGGACATGTATGGGAAAGCCTCTCTCTTCAGACAGAAAAGCCCCTCCTCCATGGCGAAGCAGTAGCTATTGGACTCGTGCAAGAACTATATGTGAGCGTCAAAAGAGGAGAGCTCGCCGAATCCTTCTGGATGAATGTAGTTGGGAAATGGCGAACCGAAGGGCTGCTTCTGCCGCTTCCCCCCTTTACCTGGCGGATATGGGAAAAGTTTCTTTTGCAGGATAAAAAGATCAGGGACGGAAGAATTTTCCTACCTCTCTTCCTGCAGGGAGGAAGGATTGTCCTCTCCGCTGTGTCTATAGACGAGCTTCGATTCTCTATCAAGGCCTACAAAGAGCTGATTTCATGAAAACGGCGATTTCGGTGAGGCTTCGAGGGGACGTCCTTCGCGGGGAGGTGCAGTTACCCCTGAGCAAGAGCTTGAGCAACCGACAGATCATGATGGGAGCTCAAGCTCAGTGCTCCTTTGAGATTGAAGGCGTGTCTGAAGCCCAGGACACTCAAGACCTCTGTCGCACTTTGGTTCAGCTCGGGTATCGGATCGCTCAAGAGAAAACCAAATGGTGGTTTATTCCTCCTCGGAGCTATCCAAAGGAAGTCCTTCTCTATGTGGGGGAGGGGGGGACCACCTTGCGGTTTCTCTTGCCGTGGTTAGCTCGACTGCCCACAAGGAGTGTCGTAGAAGTTGGTCCTTCGTTGCGAGGACGCCCCATCGCTCCACTCTTGCGAGCGATGCAAGCCGCAGGTGCCTCTCTTTTCATTCCTCTCACTACTTATCCTTTGGAGATTAGCGGCAATCCTAAGTGGAGACCCACTAACTTTCACATAGACAGTACATTTTCTAGTCAGTTTCTATCGGCTCTTTTCCTTTTAGCCCCTCACTTAGAGAAAGGAGCCTACATCGGGGAGGAATCCGCTCAACCTGCAACCCCCGCCTACAGCGAAATGACGCGACTTCTCCTTTGGCAGAAAGGATGGGAATGGCACTGTACAACTGGAGGATGGCGACTGGAACGCCAGCCTCTTCCCTCCTCTTCAGTGGCCTTCAAGGGCGAAGGCGACTGGAGCGCTGCTAGCTTCTTTTTCGGTTGGGCAGCGCTGGCTGGCTTTGAAGGCTTTCTGCCCCTCCCTTTAGACACACTCCAGCCTGAGCAGAAACTATTCACCCACTTAAAGTGGGGCTACGACTTCAGCTTAGCACCGGGGGGACTCCTAATTCGTCCCACCGAAGATAAACTACCCCCTATTGAGGCAGACTTGACAGATTTTCCAGATGCATTAATTGTTCTTACTGTAGCAGCTGCTTTTGCAGAAGGTCCCTCGCGCCTCAAAGGTATCCAAACTCTGCCCTATAAGGAGACTCACAGGATCAATGCCCTTGCTCAAGAACTCAGGAAAGTGGGAGCAGAGGTTCAAGTGGATCAAGACGCCCTCGTCATTTCTCCAACTCGCCGCAAGCTGATTGAGCCTCTTTTCTTTGAGAGCCACGGCGATCATCGGATAGCAATGGCTCTGAGCATGATAGCTGCAAAAGCTAAGGCTCCTCTCTTCATCGTGGACCCTCATTGCGTCCTCAAATCTTTCCCTATGTATTGGAGGGTGTTGGAGAGTCTTGGGGCAGAGTGTATTTTCTCAAATGGAGAGTAGAGGGGAGTACTTTATTTATCCTTGATGGAGGGAAGTCTATATTTGATGCATGCGAATATTTTTGATGGTAGGATTAGCCGTAGCTCAAGATACCCTTCGCTTCATGGCGTACAATCTTCTCTTTTACGGCTCCACCCCTGGCTTTTGTGACCTTGCCTGCAAGGATGAGCAATTGCGGATTATCCTCAACGCAATCAAGCCTCATGTACTTGGGGTCAACGAAATCGCTCCGGATCCTCTCTTGATGCGTCGGCTCCTGGATTCTGTGCTGAACATAGAGGGTGTCTCTTACTGGCGCAGCAGCTACTATGCGAATCCTTCTCGTAGTAACATTGTCAGTGCGCTCTTCTATGATAGCCGGCGATTAGGCTGGTTGAAGCAAGAACTGGTTACCACTCAAAATAACCTCCGAGATGTGTATGCCTACCACCTTTTCTATAAAGAAAGAGAACCTCAAGCAGATACGCTCTTTTTGGTGGTGATCGTTTCCCATCTCAAAGCAGGAGATACCCCAGCCGATGCTGAAGCGCGGGCAGAAGCTGCAGAAGCCATCAGGAGGTACATACAGGAGCTTCCCGAGAATCGTCGCCTCTTCGTGATTGAAATGGGGGACCACAATTTCTACACCGCTGCAGAGGAAGGGTACCAAAGTTTAGTCCAAGCTTTAGTTGATCCTGCACCAGCAGGAGATTGGAGCGGAAACCCTCTTTATGCTTATTTCCATACTCAATCTACACGAGTCTCCCAACTGCCAGACCAAGGAATGGGGGGAGGATTGAATGATCGTTTTGATTTTATTCTTTTCTCACCTGCTTGCACCCTCTCCAGTTCGCGCATGCGATATGTACCAGGCTCCTTCAGAGCAGTGGGTCAAGATGGGCAGCGATTCGGTAGCAGCATCAATAGCTCCCCTTTACCCGCTGGGTACGACCCCTCACTCATCAATGCTCTCTACACGATGTCAGACCATCTACCCGTGATAGCGGATTTCGCCCTTTCTGCCAGCCCCGCCCTGAGCCTCAGCGACAAAAAAACAATGAGCTTCCCTTTCTCCTACTCCGTCCAATCCCACACCCTTTCTCTCTGGACCCGCAGGGAAGTGTGGATTCAGATATGGGATGGATTAGGGAGACAATGGGTAGAGGAATACATTCCAAATCAAAGCCAACGAACTTATACCCTACCTCCAGGACTGTACCTCCTGTGTGAAAGAGAACAAAGTACTTGCCTTCACTTTCTCCTTTTACCCTAATCCGATATTCCCTGGAAGGAAAGGAAGCCAACTGGGAGCTCCCAGCTTATCTAAGATGAGCTGTTGAAGCTTATCCCGAGCATCGTGGAAAGCCTCAGGAATCGCTTGCTCTAACTCACTCTTTTTCCCCACCAGCGACGAATCAATTTCTACGAGCAAGACCTGCTGATGACCAGAAAGGGTAATCTTGACTCCTCCATCTTTTGAAAATCCAGTAACCGTTACCCTCTCTAGCTCATGCGATAGCTCCTGCATCCGCTGGAGCATCTTGACGAAATCCCACATTCCCCGAAGATGCGGATTTTGTTTCATACCTTTGCGTTATGTATTGGGACAAAGCCCTCAAGGCCCAAATTGTAGCAGAACATAGTCCACAGCGCTCTGCCCGTGACACTGGCTCACCCGAGAGTCAAATAGCCCTTTTGACCTATCGCATTCAAGAGATCTCTAATCACCTTCGGAAACACAAAAAGGATTTCTCGGCTCAGCGAGGGCTTTTACGACTCGTAGGACAGCGAAAGCGTCTCTTAGCTTACCTCAAGAAACGGGATATCCATCGCTATCGCGCTATCGTAGAAAAACTCAATTTGCGAGGCTAATGTATGTCCCGAAATACCAAGGTCTTTGAAATAGAAGGAGCGGCGCCTCTCACTCTACACTTTGGACACATTGCTCGTCAAGCAGATGGAGCGGTATGGATTCAGCAGGGAGGAACCATTGTTATCTGCACAGCTTGTGCGGGCAGTAGTTCAATAGATACAGATTTTGTTCCACTCACAGTGGATTACAGGGAGAATTTCTCCAGCAGTGGACGCATCCCCGGAGGTTTTTTCAAACGAGATGGGCGACCTAATGAAGCGGAAATCCTTGTCTCGCGACTTATTGACCGCTCTCTGCGTCCCTTCTTTCCGAAAGGGTGGCGGCGAGAGACTCAACTCATTGCCGTTTTGGAGTCCTACGACCCAGACTATCCGCCAGATGTCTTGGCAGCCTTAGGGCTCTCAGCTGCTTTAGCCCTCTCCTCTATCCCTACCGAGCAGGTGGTCGCTACCGCTCGCGTGATTCGGAAGGGAGGAGAATTCTTTCTCAATCCCCCCACCGCTCATATAGAAGAAGCTGACCTCAACTTGGTCGTCTCTGGTACGCTGGATTCTATCGTCATGGTAGAGGGGGAGATGCGGGAAGTACCAGAGTCGGTGCTTATTGACGCACTGAGACATGCTCATGCCTACATTCAGCAGCTTGTGCATTTTATAGAGGAGATCCAATTGACATACGGGAATCCCAAGAGCGCTTTAGAAGTGCCTCAAACCTTTCCAGAAGTAGCTGAGACCTTGGAATCTCTTTTACATGAGCCCCTTCTTCAGATTATTCAGAGTTCTCTCTCTAAGCAATCTCGTCGCGAAGCCTTTGAAGCGGCTTTTCAGCGAGCCAGTGAAGCCCTCGTACAGCAAAATCCAGAGTGGGCATCCCCTGAGGTCCAAAAATTCGCAGCCGCCTATTTTGCTGACATGAAGCGACGCCTAATGCGCCAGGTCGTACTAACAGATGCTATACGCTTAGACGGGCGACGCTTAGATGAAATACGGCCCATATCATGTGAAGTAGGCGTGCTTCCTCGTACTCATGGCTCAGCTCTTTTCACTCGCGGAGAGACTCAGGCCCTCGCTACCGTCACCCTGGGCACCAAGCAAGACGAGCAGATCATAGACTATGCCACACAGCAGGGCACAAAAAAATTTCTTCTCCAATACAACTTCCCTCCCTTCTCCACTGGAGAAGTGAAGCCTTTACGAGCGCCCTCCCGACGAGAGGTAGGGCATAGCCATCTGGCTGAGCGAGCCCTGCGACAGGTACTTCCCGCTGAAGGGGACTTTGCTGATTATACCATCCGAGTGGTATCTGACATCCTGGAGTCTAATGGCTCTTCTTCCATGGCGACTGTCTGTGCCGGGTGTCTGGCTCTTATGGATGCAGGAGTGCCTATTAAAGCACCCGTGGCTGGCATCTCTATGGGATTGATCTGGGAGAGTCCCGACCGTTATGCTATCCTCACAGACATCTTAGGAGATGAAGATGCTTTGGGAGATATGGATTTCAAGGTTGCTGGCACTTCACAGGGATTGACTGCTTGTCAAATGGATATCAAGATCCAACATATGCCCTACGAGGTCTTAGAGAAGGCGCTGCTACAGGCTCGGCAAGCCCGATTGGCTATCTTAGAAAAAATGAGGGAAGTCCTACCTGCCCCTCGTACGGAACTTTCACCTTATGCACCCCGCATCTACCGCCTACCTATCCCTCATGATCTTATTGGGGCTGTCATCGGAACAGGTGGTAAGGTGATCCAAGAAATTCAACGCACCACAGGCACTACTATCACTATTGAACAGGATGAAAAGGGCGGGGTAGCCGTCATCTATGCTCAGGATAAGGCTGCTTTGGAAAAAGCAGCAGGTATCATTCGCGAGATTATCTCTGAGCCAGAAGTAGGGCGCGTCTATCCTGCACGAGTAAAGCTGCTCAAAGAAGCAGGGGCAATCGTTGAGTTTATGCGAGGGAAAGAGGGCTTCTTGCATATCTCTGAAATTGCGCATCACCGAATAAATCGCATTCAGGATGTGCTTCGGATAGGACAGGAGCTCCCTGTTAAGTACTTAGGGATTGATGCGCGAACTGGAAAGTACCGCGTAAGCCACAAGGCAGTAAATGGAGGAAACCTCCAATCAGAGGACATCTCTCGGCGTCGACTTTCCCTTCGCCGACGCCCCCGTCGCCCCTGAAAAATGAGAATTCTGATAACAGGGGGAGCAGGCTTCATCGGCTCACATCTGACCCAAGAGTGCTTAGAAGCAGGTCATGTAGTTACAGCTTTAGACAATCTATCAACTGGTAGCTTAGATAACATTACAAGCTTTCTTTCAAACTACCCTGATAGATTCCGCTTTATAAGAGGAAGTGTAGAGGAAAGTGAATTGGTCAGTGAGCTTGTGAAGCAGCATGATGTTATTTATCACTTAGCCTCCGTGGTAGGAGTCAAGCGAGTATTAGCAGAACCGTTAGCGACCGTGCTGGAAGGGCTGCGAGGGGCTGATGCTGTTCTCTCTGCCGCCGCTCCTCTTCACCGTCCTGTCCTTATAGCCTCCACCAGTGAAGTATACGGACGAGCGCTAGACTATCTGGACCCTGAGGGGGTTCATAAGCTGACCGAAGATAGTCCCCTCCTTTTAGGTCCTCCAGCAAGACATCGGTGGGTATATGCCATCACGAAGTTGGCAATGGAGGCCTTAGCTGTCAGCTACCATCGACAAATCAAAGCACCTTTTGTAATTGTGCGATTCTTTAATACAGTGGGGCCCAGGCAGTCTCCTGCCTATGGAATGGTGATCCCTAATTTAGTACAGGCAGCACTGAGTGGTCGCTCACTTCCAGTTTACGGCTCAGGGCAGCAAAAGCGATCCTTCCTGCATGTTAAAGATGCCGTAAAGGCAATTTATGCTCTTCTTTTTTCCCCAAAAAAGCCCCCATGGGGCGAAACTTTCAACTTAGGGAATCCTTCAGAAATTTCTATTTTATCACTCGCCCAGCGCATCAGAGAACTAACCGGATCCACCTCCTCTATTGAGTTCATCCCTTACGAGGTCTCATATGGAGATGGATTTGAGGACATGCAGCGGCGAACGCCTGATATCACGAAGATTCAAGAGTGGATTGACTGGCATCCCCAATATACCTTAGACCAGATTTTGTCCGAAGTGATAGCTCATGTAAGGTCCAGCTGCTAGTAAGACTGGAAGCTAAAAGTCGGCTCTCTCTAAGGGGAGAGAAGTTATTCTTCGCTAAAGGCAAGCTCCCTCAGGAAAGGGCGATTATATCATATTTGTTGAAGAGGGCACAGACCCTCTGTCAAGTTCAGGGAGAACAAGCGCAGAGAGGATTCTCCCTTCTACTTCCCTAAAAGCCCCCACATGGCTAAGCCCACCCAAGAGAGAAGAAGCAAGCTTCCCCCCACAGGAGCCACTACCGTAGCTCGCTCTATCCCTCCCAGATACCGTAGGTATATTGCTCCTGCAAAAAGAATTACCCCTACCAGAAACCCAACAGCAAGTAGCAGCGGAAAGAATTCTCCCTTTTCACGACTTAGCCAAAGAAGAAGTGGAGCATGGAAGAGCGCTATGGAAGCCGCCTGTCCTAAAGCTGGCAGGGGACGAACATGAGCATGTATTGTAGCTCCCAAGAGTCCAAGAGCTCCCGTGATACCCGCAGCTACGACAAGCCATCGCATAGACTGAAGTTATGGACTTATTTGGAACTCGCCTCTCATTATTTGGATTTATTCCAGACAGAATATATACCTTTGCCCTGCTATGACACAAACCCTGAGGCTAACAACCTTCCTCTTAGGAGGGGTTCTCAGCGGAAGTTATGCTCAGCTACTTCGCAGAGATACAGATACTGTCATCATGGGCTCTGGCTATCGCTATCAGGTGTATTATCAACTCAGGAGTGGGAGGCAAGACACGGTTCCTCGGTGTAGCTGGCATTTAGCCTTTGAGGTACCTATCCGAGGGGCGGCTATCCGAGCCAATCATCCCTGTGGCGTGACAGTGTATAAGACCACTCGGGATACGAGCGGGTGGGATGAGCTCAGCTTAGAAGATACAGTCCAGGCCCTTTATGACGACCTTTGCCGCTGGGAGAAAGGGGCTTTCAATACGACAGCCGGATCCAGTGCCTTTGATGTAGGGTGGGGGATTTACAACCTCGCTGATCACATCACGAGAGGAGATTCGCTTTACATTATTCGTATTGGAGAGAATTTCAAAAAGCTGTGGATTCAGCGCCTGCAGGGAAGTAACTACTTCATTCGGGTAGCCAATCCCGATGGCTCTCAGGATACAAGCTACGCAGTTCCGAAAACGGCGGCTGGAGGTAAGAATTTCGTCTATCTCAATCTCAATACCCACCAAGTCATAGACTTAGAACCTCCCCCTTCTAACTGGGACCTCCTCTTTACCCAATACAGTAAGTTCATTACCCCATCTGGAGACCCCAATAATCCTATCCTATACAGTCTGACGGGGGTACTGATGAACTCAGGGGTAAGAGCCGTGCGTGTCCGACTCACCGCCCAAGCCAACCCTGATACCCTCTCACCCAATGCATATGTCTTAGACTCTTGCATTTCAGTAATAGGGGATGATTGGAAACGCTTCTCCGGTGGGGCCTGGAGCTTAGCGGATACCCTCTACTTCCTTGTTCAGGATCGTGCCCAGAATCTCTGGCGCCTCCGATTCATTGGCTTTGAGGGTAGCGCCACGGGGAGAGCTATGTTAGAGAAGGCACTTCTTCAAGAAGGCTCATCATCTATAGCGACCCCTCTTGGGGAGCAAATAGCAATCTACCCCCAGCCTGTCCGAGAAGGAATATATGTGGTGGTACCTGAACGAATTATCACCCACATAGAGTTTGTGACTCTGACGGGTCAGACAATCCTGCGAGGCTCCTTCCGAGGAGGAGAAGCAATATATATTCCACGTCCAGCTGGGTTAGAGAGTGGTATCTACCTTATGCGAATCGCTACGCCGACTGGCAGCTGGAGTCGTCGAGTTATATTTGATTAGAAATGAAAAAGGTGGTGGTGCTGGCAGGGGGGCTTCATCTACTGTGGGGACAGTCCCTTCGTCTCCTGAGCGAAGATGGGTCTCCTATCCCTCAGGCTCATGTCCGCATAGAGCCTATTACGGGAGGAGAGCCGCTTCTCTTTCGCACTGATAGCTCAGGAGCGGTGGAGGCACCGCCTGGTGAGTACAAGATACGAATAAGTTCCGAAGGATTCGTACCTTTCTCAGGCAGGATAGCCCTGCCTGCCCCTGAACCTCTCATCCTAAGACGCCCTTCCTATCAGCTCAACGAGAACATAATCACCGGAAGCTATGCTCCTGTACAGGAACTGCGAAGCTTATATCCTATACGCATTCTTACGGCTGAGCGCCTGCGCGCCCAGGGAGCTCTGTACCTCTCTCAGGCTCTCATGACTGAGCTGAATGCTCGGCTCTCCCAAGACCCTAACTTAGGTACTTTCGTGAATCTACAAGGGTTGGGCGGGGAACATGTCAAGGTGCTATTAGATGGCGTCCCTATTATAGGTAGGGTGAGTGGGAGTATTGACTTAGCTCAGCTTCCGCTCTCTGAAATAGAGCGAGTAGAGATCGTAGAAGGCCCTATGAGCGTGCTGTACGGGACCGATGCAATGGGCGGCGTTATCAATCTGATCACTCGCACAAGCCGTTGTGATTGGGAGGGACGAGCTCGCTTCCAGTATGAAGGCGTAGGGGTATATGATGCAGGTTTCTCTTTGGCTGGCGGACCCACAAAGCACCGCCTATCCATAGCGGGAGGGCGATACTACTTTGACGGCTGGGACCCTGACCCCCATCGCCCTCGGGCCTCCCTCTGGCGTCCTCGTGAGCAATATAATTTCCTCCTGAACTATCAGTTTAGTCCTTCAGAGCGGCTAAGGATACGCGTTCAACTGCCTTACAATAATGAGACTTTCTTTAATCTTAAGGAACCCACAATCACCCCACGACGCATCTATGCCTTAGATGAATACTATTACACCCGTCGCATCCTTCCCATGACCGACCTGACCTATCACCTCTCCCCCAAGCTACGATGGGATCAGCAAGCTGCCTTTCTCTCTTACCGGCGCATTCGGAATGTAGTCTATAAAGACCTTGTAACCCTCCAGGAGACGCTCGTACCCTTGGAAGGGCAGCAGGACAGTACTCATGAACATCAGGCTTGGTCCCGAGGCGGATTTTCCTATGCATTTGACCGACTCTCCTTTCAGCTTGGACACGAGATCCAATACACAGTGCTAACGGGTGGACGGATCAGGGGGGGACGCGCCGACATGGGTGACTATGCTATCTGGAGCACGGCTGAGTGGCAATTGACTCCTACTCTTGCTATTCGTCCAGGGTTTCGATGGGCATATAATACTCAGTATGAAACTCCTTTCCTCCCCGCCCTGCACCTGCGATGGAGTCCCACCTCTTCTCTCACTTGGCGAGTCGGATATAGCCGTGGCTTCCGTGCCCCTTCCTTGAGAGAGCAGTTTTTATACTTAGTCTTTACAAACCACAATATTCAAGGCAATCCTGATCTTCGTCCTGAGCGGAGCCATCACCTCCACACGAATCTCACATGGAGTCGTACTTCAGCTAACGCTCTCTGGCGATTGCGCCTCTCTGCTTTTTACAACGATGTGGAGGATATTATTCAGCTTGTCGTCGTAGACCCTCTGACCCTTTTCACAACTTACTTCAACCTCCAGCGCTTTCGGACGCTGGGAATCCAACCTCGCGTAGAACTGCGCACTAAATACATCTCTATATTAGCTGGAGCCACTGTGATTGAGTATCGAGGACAGCGTTGGGGATGGGAAGCAATTCTTCAAAGCACTTACGATTGGAAGGGTATGACCTTTAGCGCCTTCTTCAAGTACCAAGGCCAAACCCCTATATTTTTAGGAGAGCGGGAGGGTGAAGTGGAATGGCGCTGGATCGGGGGCTTCCCCTGGCTAGACCTCTCTATCGGTAGAGCACTCTGGCAAGAACGCCTCCAAATCACAGCTGGTATACGAAACGCTTTGGGGATTACGAATGTGCAAGCCAATCTGGCGGGAGGGATTCATGCCAGTGGTGGATTCAATTCACCTGTAGGTATGGGGCGTTACCCTTTCCTGCGTATTGAATATCAAATCAAGAAGGGGGCCTTGTGAATACCCGATGGAGAGCTGCACTGGCTATACTATTTAGCCTATCAGCCTGTCGAAAGCCTGAGAAGCCCTGGACCCTTCCTGAATATACCCCAGGACGAGTCATAGAGGCACCCACAGGAACGGAATACGACACAGTAGTCTTTCTCAATTTAGAGCTGGGGCAAAGGCAAGGCGTCCTTCGCAATTCTTGGGACCTTATGCTCAAAGCTGAGGGGGCCCAATATGAGATTTGGCTGAATGCCGCCATGTATGCTTTCTCAGCCGAAGTCTCGGAGTCAGAGTGGCATACCTTGAGGGAAGCGGTTCGCAGTCTTCCCTGGCGCTGCGACCTTGCCGATACAGCAGCCTTACCTCCGCTTCGCCAAGGAGAGGCTCGCTACTTCTTATTAGACAGAGATAGAGGCGAGGTTTTTTACAAGCAATCTGAGAAGCGGTACCGAAAAGTGGCAGTTCGCTGGGAAGGACAGGCTATACAAATTCTCGCTACATCTCTCACGGAAGGGGACACAGCACGGTGGCTCATCCCCGTGGGAAATAATCCTGTGTTTATCTCCATGGACAGGCCAGGCGAACTTGTACCTGTGTTGCCTCCATGGCGTCCTGAGCTGCTTATCACTCGGTATATTCACCCCTACTATGACCAGCCAGAAGAATTCCGTTGGTATCCAGTGCTGGGAGCTCTACTGGGGGAAGGAGTAGAGGCTGCCGTAGTTCACACTACCGAAGTGCCCTATGACTCCATGAACTACATCAGAGCTGAGCGACTTCCCTTTAGTTCTCAACGAGATGTGATTGGATACGACTGGAAGCGATATGACTTCAGTACAGGGACTTACACTCTAGATTTGAGCCGCTACTTCGTCCTGCGCACAAGTCCTATGACGTACTATAAGCTGCGCTTTATAGACTTTTATGATTCGCAAGGAAGAAAAGGATATGTGAGAATAGAATACGAGCCGATCTAAGGAAAGGCTTGCTTCGGCATTCCGCGCAAATCCGGAGCCACTTTCATTTCAGCCTCCAAGCTGCAGAAACCAGAGGGTCCTCCAGAAAGCAATCCTAAAGATAGAATCACCTTGCTGGATTGTCGGGCCTTTGAAGCGGCTCCCTCTTCTTCTACACCTCAAGAGTGTGGCAGCACTTCGTTGGTTTTTGACAACAAAGCGGCATTCCCTGATTAGGCAATGGAGGCGAATACTTCCTATAAGTCCTTTTGCGGTCTCTCTTATCTCAGGTATGCCACTTATTGGCTTCTGCACCCAGAGGAGCTTTCACGATTCTTTATATTCTCTATGTGAGGAAAGTCTATTCTCAAGCAATTGCTCAGTGGTTAGAGCTTCCCGATACCTGCCAGCGGGTGGTAAGCTTTAGTCCGGCTATTTCCGACGCTATTATCCAGATGGGGCTGGGCCATATTCTAAAAGGGATTAGCGTCTATTGTGTGCATCCTACCCCTGCCATCAGAAAGGGACGATTCATCGTGGGGTCTTACAATTCCTACAAGAGAGAGGTAATGGAGAGAATCCGTCCTGATATCGTTTTCACTACTACGGGCTATCAGTTAGACTTTGCCCAAAATTTAGCGCAGCATTACCCTGTATATTCTGTGCGGCTACCACTGACGCTGACTGACCTCATAGCAACCTGCACAGAAGTAGGCATAGTATGCGGCTATTACGAAGAAGCGCATAATCTGCAGAGAAAGCTAATCGCCTTTCTATCCTCATGCGTATGCCGTTCAGAGGAGAGGAGACCAAAAGCCTACATTGAAGTAGAATTGGGTGAGCCAATCACCTTCGGAGCATATAGCTATATTACGGATGCCCTGCGATATGCAGGCTTCAAAAATATATTTGGTCAGTATCCCTCAGAATGGCTAAGGCCTGATACCGCCATTATCCAGACCCAAGACCCTGATGTGATTATCTACGAGCCAGCGATGTTTCGTCGCTCAAGGGACATAGAAAACATAAAGAAGGCTCTTACTGCCCGTTTAGGCGAGCTAAGAGCTATAGAGGAGGGTAAAGTCTTTTTGACCCCAGGGATTTATGACTTCTTTGCTCATCACGGACCTGCATTTGTATATGAGGTGCTACCGTTTTTATTCGAGATAAGGAACAAAGTCTGAAGGGGATAAGCTAAGCTTGTAGGCTCTTCAAAGAGAATACACTCCCGACGACCCCTAAAGTCTCAGCCCTGAATCGCTTCAGACAGAATAGGGCATCTATCAAGCATGCTCCCGAAGCTAATCAGACACGAGACCAGTAAAGCTGCCCCTTCATCCCGGAGGGGATAACTTGAGGACTGTAGCTTTCTCTTATAACCCAATCGGCGTAAAGCGATAGCTTTGTACTCAATGAGGCATTTATATGCAATGCTGAAAAGTCTTTTCCCTACTCACCTTTACCCTCATGACACAACCTGATAGATCCTCTTCAAGACTTGCAAGGTATGGGTACCTCCTGATAGCCTTTCATGTGCTCCTCCACATGGGATTGCACTGGAATCATTTTTCGCTGGACATCTTTGGCTATCATGCCTGGAGACAAACCCAAACAATGGCTACAGCGGTCAGCTTCTATGAAGAAGATAGCCACCTCTTGCGACCTCGCCGAGATTGTAGAGGAAACACAGAAGGTATTTTCAGAATAGAGTTCCCTCTCTTTCAGTGGACCTTAGGAGTGGGGTGCAAATTGGTAGGTTGTCATCCTTCCAAAGTAGGGCGCCTTTACACTTACCTCCTATTCCTGGTTGCAGTAGGGGGTGCTTTCTTCTGGCTTTCAAGTCTTTTTCCCCTTCCTTTGGCTATCGGGGCTACCTTGGCTTTTCTTTGGTCTCCCGCTCTTTTCTACTATAGCGTTTCTCCAATCCCAGATGTTTTAGCCTTAGGATGTAGCATGTGGGCTTTAGGTCTCTGGTTTAGGGAAAAGCATGCTCTTGCTGCGACACTTTTCGGAATTAGCGCTCTTGTGAAGCTTCCCTTTATTCTTCTTTGGCTTCTTCCCGTTGGAGAGGCTCTTTTTCATACTAGTTGTTCCAAATTACGTCGGAAAATACTTCTCTACACTTTATGGATTATCTTTCCATGTAGTATATGGTATGGATACTATTCCTCTCTTGGGCAAAACAAAGGGCTTATTAGCGGCCTTCTTCTTTACAGGGGGTCTTTAGAAAGATATTTGGAACTTCTGTATCATAACTTCTTAGTTCTTATCCCAGAGAATATTATCGGATATGCTTTTACATTCCCTTTTCTGGCGGGATTCATTCGATACGCTAAAAGAGGAGTCTCAGAGAAACCTTATTGGCTATTGGGTGCATCTCTGACAGCCTATCTTGCCTACGAGGCACCCGCTATTCAGGAGCACCATGATTATTACCTCTTTCCATGGTTAGCTTGGACTACCTTAGGAGTGGCGGAAGGACTCAAATGGGGCACAAAGTGGAGGGGGGAACAATTCATCTTATTCTTTACAACTTTAGCACCTATAGGTGCGTGGCTCCGAATGCACCATCGCTGGGACTCCAGCAAGCCCGGCTTTAATCCCGACTTACTGCATCACAAATGGGCTCTCCGTTCAGCAGTGCCTGATACTGCAAGAGTAGTAGTAGGAGTGGATCCTTCTTCATTCATTTACCTGTATCACCTCCATAAAAAGGGCTGGTGTATAACTAACGACTCTCTCGCTGAACGAGTTTTACATGAAGCTCTGAAAGAAGGAGCTTCTTACATGTACTCAGACAGTCGCCGCTTAGATCACCTTGCCCAAGAATACATCTCAGACACCTTAGGAAAGTGGGGAGAGTTTTATGTCTACAAGCTTTCTGATCCTAAACGCTTTTCCTCTTCCTCCAAAAACTGATTGAGACTGAAGACACTTTTTACTTAAGGTGTATAGAAGCACTCAGAGAGGACGCCTGACTCGAAGCACCCATATTCAACCAGAAGGCAGCCTAGCTGACCTGAAAGCTTACTGTAGGCTTATCAGTACTGTATCATCAGAATTACTCATAAGATACATTATGTTATATTTTAACCTTGCTCTCAGCCAGAGAGCTTAGAGCCTACTCTTCAGGAAGAAAATTTCCGCAGTCATGCTAAGGATGTGGTATTTGTTCCTCCGAGGGGCCTCTCTGAGTGACGGGAGTCGCACGATTAATCCTAATAGACTTGTTGAGGTCCATCTAAGGAATATACATGCTGCATGAGTACGGAATAATAGCAGCTTTGCGAGAGTGTGCAGCAAGATAGCTAGGACCTCAACGCAAGTGATATAAATATAAGAAGCCAAAACGAGGGAGAGTAAAACCTAAAAAGGGGCTATAGGCTAAATCGGCATAAGGTTTCTTTTTTCTTTTGGCGGCGGGGGGGGGGCCACCGGGGGGGGGGGGGCCCCCCCAAAAAAACAAACACACCCCCCCCCCCCCCCCCCCCCCCCCCCAAAAAAAAAAAAAAAAAAAAAAAAAAAAAAAAAAAAAAAAAAAAAAAAAAAAAAA
>JANXAJ010000038.1 GCA_025062295.1 Bacteroidia bacterium
CCTTTGCGTGTATGATTCGGGTCTGGGTCACAGGTGGAGCGGGTTTTATCGGAAGTCATCTGGTGCGGTATCTTCTTGAAACTCAACCCTCCTTAGAGATTCACACTGTAGATGCACTAACTTATGCGGGAAACCTGCATAATCTTTCTGACGTCTTGGATCATCCAAGGCATAAATTTCATCGCATAGACATAGCCGATAGAGAATCTATAGAACCTTTATGGTCTCAAACTAAGCCGAAAGTGATATTTCATCTTGCAGCAGAGAGCCACGTAGATCGCAGTATTCTTTCTCCTCTTGATTTTGTCCACACAAATATCGTAGGCACTGCTACGCTCTTAGAGGTGGCTCGTCGCCACTGGAACGGCTGTTCGGATGTCCTTTTTTATCAAGTTTCTACCGACGAGGTGTATGGCAGTCTCGAAGGAGAGGAGTACTTTACAGAACAAAGTCCTTATCACCCGAGAAGTCCGTATGCCGCATCTAAGGCAGCGGCTGATCATTTAGTTAGAGCTTACGGCCACACATATGGGATTCCTTATTTGATTAGTAATTGCGGCAATAACTATGGGCCGTATCAGTTTCCAGAAAAGCTCATTCCTCTTGTTATCACGCATTTGATGGAAAGGAAGCCGATTCCTGTCTACGGAAATGGATTGAATGTCAGGGATTGGATCCATGTTTTGGATCATGTAAGAGCTATAGCTCTCTTAGCAGAGCGGGGGAAGCGGGGTCGTACTTATCTGATTGGGGCGAAGAATCCTCGTCCGAATTTGGAGGTGGTAAAGCTTCTCTGCACCTTGTACGATGAGATGACGGGCAGCAGGGGGTCTGAGGCTTTGATTAGATTTGTGAAGGACAGGCCGGGACATGATTTTCGCTATGCGATCCAACCTTCTACCCACCTTTTTGAGCTGGGATGGCGACCGCAGGTCCCGTTTGAGGAAGGGCTGCGACAGACGATACAGTGGTACCTCACTCATAAAGAGTGGTTAGAAGCTGTTCGTTCGGGAGAGTATCAGAGGTACTATCAACTTCAATATGGAGACCGATTTTAGTAGTTTTCCCTGCGTACTTTTGTAGAGTGCCGAAGAAGCGCATCCTCTGCGTGGACGATGAGAAGGTCGTGCTGAATACTCTCATGGGGCAGCTTTACCAGACCTTTGGCAATCGGTATTTATATGAGGCCTTCACCAGTGCTGAAGAGGCAGAAGAATTCATAGATGAGGTGTATGCGGAGGGGGAGAATGTTGATCTTATTATTTGCGACTGGCTCATGCCTCGGGTCAAAGGAGACGAATTTATGGTACGGGTCCACAAGCGATTTCCTGAGGTGGGATTGATTATGCTTTCTGGACAAGCCAGTCCTGAAGCCATAGAGCGAGCGCGGAATGAAGCTCACATTTTAGCATTTGTTCCCAAGCCCTGGGATAAAGAGGAATTGATGGCGCTAGTTCAGAAAGCGCTGGAGCGGTGAGCCGCCCTGTCATCCTTTTTGTAGATGATGAAAAGCTTGTCTTGGATACCCTTTTAGTTCAAGTTCGCTCGGCTTTTGGGGATAGATACGAGTATGAGACTGCTCAGAGTGCAGAGGAGGCGTGGGACCTGATCCAAGAGTATCATGAAGCTCAGCGTCGGATAGTTCTTTTAGTGAGCGACTGGCTGATGCCGCTGGAGAAAGGCGATAGCTTCCTCATTCGGGTGGCGGCTCAGTATCCCGATATTCATCTGATTATGCTTTCAGCTTATGCTGATGAAGAAGCGATTGAGCGAGCTCAGCGTTATGCCAATCTTTTTGCCTTTATTCGGAAGCCATGGGAACGCGACTCTCTTTTATCCGAGATTCGGCGCGCGTTGCCCACCTAAAAAAGTGGATAAAACGAGGTGGCATCGGGCTATTTCTCTTCTTTTTTCTCAAAGGTATAGCATGGCTGATTCTCCCTGGGCTGCTGGTGTATTTTTGTAGCCGGTGATGGATGAAACTACTCTTTTAGGAGCTCTTGCTTGGCGTCCAGAAGATACCTTAGAGAAATGGGGACTGAGGTTTCTATATACTTTACATGAACGGCTTCCTCTCTTGTGTGGAGCATTATATGGAGTGATTCAAAGTGAACAGTTAGAGTGGATTGTGAGTTATGCGGCTCAGCCTCCTTCCCTTCTTCACCTAAGTTGGGGTGAAGGGTTAGTAGGAGAAGCTGCTCGCCGTCAAGAGCCTATCATCTATTCATATGCCGAGGAGGCTGGTATTTGTGCGTATGGCTTTGGCGTGGTAACTGCTCGCATACATTGGGTTTATCCTTGGGTGTATCAGGGGCAGACATGGGCTGTGGTAGAGGCGTTTTTATGGCGCTTGCCTAATCCTACCGAAAATGAGTGGATTGAAACCCAGCGAGGGTTTTTAGGAATGCTTCTGAGCAGTGTATTTCAGCAGCGTCGGATAGAGCGTCTCCTTCAGGAGCAGCAGCGTCAGAACATACTTCTTCAAGAAAATCTCCTTCATCTGCAGAGAGCCCAAGCAGAGTTGAATGCGCTAAACACTTCCTTAGAAGAGAGGATTCGAGCCCGTACTCAAGAGCTAGAATCTGCCCTGCGTGAGCTTAGTTCTGCCCAGCAACAGCTGATCCTCTCAGAAAAGATGGCGGCTCTCGGTCAGCTCGTAGCAGGTGTGGCTCATGAGATCAATAGTCCTCTCGGCGCCATCAAGGGATCAGCAGAAACTCTCCTGGAAGCCCTGCCTCACTTTCTCTCTCTGCTTTCAAAAATTGGCAGTCAAGAATGGCATGCTTTCACCAGCGTACTGGAATGGTTTCAGACCTATCTTCAGAACGGGACTCGAATAGCTCTCTCTTCTAAAGAGGAAAGGGCCATTCGTCGTTCCTATACTACTAAGCTAGCCTCTCTCAGTGTTCCTGACCCTGAGGCGGCGGCTCGCCGTCTCGTTGAAGCCGGCCTTATTACGGAAGACCTCTCCCCTCTTCTTCCTCTCCTTCGCTCCCCCGAAGGAATTGATCTTCTATACTTCTTAGGTCAGCTCAAGCTCCAACTGGAAAACATTGTCGTAGCAGCGAACCGAACTCGGAAAACCGTCTTTGCACTCAAAAGTTATGCTCATACGCCCGATCACACAAAGCCTTCCCTCACTCGTATAGAAGACTCTATTGAAACTATTCTGACCCTCTATCAAAATCAGTTCAAGCAGGGAGTTGTTGTTCATACTGAATATGATCCATCTGTGCCGCAGCTTTATCTTTTTACTGATGAGATAGGGCAGGTCTGGACAAATCTCATTCAAAATGCAATTCAAGCTATGCAGGGGCAGGGAGAGCTGTGGATACAGGCGCAGCGAGTAGGGGATGAGCTTCAGGTAGCCTTCATAGATACCGGACCAGGCATCCCTCCAGAGATATTACCTCGGATTTTTGAGCCATTTTTCACTACCAAAGCTAAAGGAGAAGGTACAGGACTGGGGCTGGATATTTGCCGACGAATTGTAGAAAAACATCAGGGTCGCATTACGGTAGAGAGTCGTCCAGGACGAACCCAATTTGTGGTGCATCTTCCCCTCTTACTTTCACAGCCTGATTGGTATGTTCCTGAATCTCATTCTGAGAGGATTTGAGCATTTTGGACGGTATATCCTTCTGATTCGACGCAGTTTCACAGGTTTTCTTCGCTTCAAATTGTACTGGGAGCTATGGACCTATGAATCCATTCAGATTGGACGAGATAGCCTTTTCCTTGTAGCTATTATTTCCCTCTTTGTGGGGGCTGTAACGACTGTTCAGACCGCCTATCAGATTGTTTCTCCTTTTATTCCCAAATCTACTATTGGGGCTATAGTTTCAACCTCTGCTATTTTGGAGCTGGCTCCAACTATTACTTCGCTGGTTTTAGCTGGTCGGGTTGGCTCAAGCATCGCTTCTCAGATCGGTTCCATGCGTGTGAGTGAGCAGATAGACGCCCTAGAGGTCATGGGCATCAATTCAGCGACTTATCTTATTCTTCCCCGACTGTTTGGAGCTTTAGTGTTTTTCCCTGTTCTGGTTATTTATGCTTGCTTCATTATCCACATAGGGGGTATTATTGCAGGTGCTATCACGGGTGCGGTCAATCCTACACAATTTGCGATTGGTGCTCGCAGTTTCTTTGAAGATTTCCAGATTACTTTTATGCTTATCAAGGCCGTAACTTTTGGATTTATCATTTCAACTGTATCCGCTTACCAAGGGTATTATGTGAGAGGTGGAGCATTGGAAGTAGGAGCCGCTAGCACTCGTGCCGTCGTGGTTAGCTGCCTGATGATACTAGTGTCAGACTACATTTTGGCACAGCTCCTTTTATGAGCTACCTTCGTATAGAAGGAATCTCAAAGTGGTTTGGTAATCAGAAGGTTCTGCATAATATCTCCTTTACTTTCCGTCCTGGCCAAGTCAATATGATTATCGGGCCTAGCGGATGCGGAAAAACGGTTCTCCTCAAATGTATTGTTGGTCTTATTCCCCCTGAGGAAGGACGGGTATTCTATGGAGAAGTAGATTTTCTACGATTGAACGCTGAAGATCGTCGGTCTATTCTACAGAACTTAGGAATGCTCTTTCAGTCATCAGCCCTCTTCGATTCTATGACTGTTGAAGAGAATGTGGCTTTTCCTCTTCGCGTTTTTACTAAACAGACCCAGAAGGAAATACGGGATCGAGTTGCTTACTGCCTTGAGCGGGTCGGCTTAGAAGGCACACAGAAAAAATACCCTGCTCAACTATCAGGAGGTATGAAACGGCGAGTGGGGCTTGCTCGAGCGATTGCTCTGAATCCTCAGTACCTTTTCTGTGATGAACCTAACTCTGGCTTGGATCCTCTTACTGCTCGTCGTATAGATGAGCTTATCAGGGAGCTTACGGAAGAGTTTCATACTACTACCGTCGTGGTTACTCATGACCTCAAGAGTGTGATAGATATGGGGCAGCGAATCCTTTTTTTGTATGAGGGGAGAGCTGAGTGGCAAGGTGAGAAAAATGAAATGCTATGCAATTATCAAAGCTTACCGCCTAATCTTTTAGCCTTCCTGCAGGCATCTGGGCTTCTAAGTAAAAGCTTTATTTGAGGAGTAAGACTACCCCCATAATCGCGATAGTTCCAGCAAATATGCGAGCCAGAAGGGGACCAGATACTTTCTGAGCAAGGGCAGAAGAGCGATAGCTACCGATTAGCAGACCTATTACGAGCCCAAGCACGAGAGGCCAACGCACCTGCCCATTCTGCCAGTAAGGAATTGCCGGTAAGATAGCTACGGGCAGCGTCATGATGAAAAGGCTTGTACCTTGTGCCGTATGCTGGTCTAATCCCCCCCACAGGCGAAGTAAAGGTACAATCACTACGCCCCCTCCCAGCCCTGTCAGCCCTTTTATAAGACCTGTGAGGCTTCCTACCCCTATTCCTACCATCGTTTCTCGAAAGAGAGAAGGGGAGCTTGCTTGGGGGGCCTTCAAAGGGGAAAACGATCGCCACAAGGTGTATCCGCTGGTAAGGATAAGAAAAACTGCGAAAATCCTCGTAAGAAGTTGGCTCTCTATCCCTTGAACCCACCATGCCATGAGGTAGCTTGTTAGAGCCAATGCTACAGCTGTGAGAAGAGCTAAACGAATTCTGACTCGGCGAAAACGATAATAGTTCCAAGCAGCTGCTCCAAATACAGGAAAAGCAAAAGCCATGAGGGCGGTCCCTTGTGCTTCATGCTGGGTGTAACCCCATCCCAGTACTAAAAGTGGAATAATAACGGTGCCTCCTCCAATCCCTACAAGGCCACTGAGAATTCCGGCTAGTAGCCCTAAGGTTATGCCGATTATCACTTCCATATGTTCATGCAAAGGTAACTTTGTTGCGTTTGGGAGAGTTGTTCTTTTGGGAAAGGTGCTGATGAGGTGAGGGTATGGGTGGGTTTTTTGTGCGCCAGCGCCGTAGGCGCTGGCGCACACCCTCAACCAAAATGTGTGAGTGCGAGTCAATCATCCCAGTATGCATGCCAAGCGATGATGAAGTTCTTCGAAGAAGATAATATCCCCCCTCTCAGGGGTTCTCAGAAAGGCAAACGCCTTTTCTTCCTTATTTCTTCTCTTCTTCATCCGCTAATCGCAGTCGTATCCGATACAGGGTTGTGCGCCCGAGCTGTCCTCTAATCCACCATCGATCTTCCTTAGAGAGAGGACTGGTATAATTTACTAAAACAAAATCTCGTCCTGAATAGGGGTAAATTGCAGGAAAAGCTGTGTCCCCCCAGCCTGGCAAATCCTGAATCCATTCTATTCGCCGATTGGCGGTATCTACTCTATAGAGAGCGGTTCGTTTGCGACTACATGAGTACAGTATCAGGTTATAGTAGCGGCGTAAAAGAGCCGGAAAGAAGCGAGGTGCTCGGTCAGCACGTCCAGGTAGATGGCGACGTGCTACAAGATAAAGTCCGGTCGGTGTGCTGAAAAGTAGAGGACTGTCATATTTCACTGGCATGGGGACTGCCTTCCAGGTGGCGGTGGGATGAGGAGCGAAGCACAAGTAACTTCCTCGTCCCTCTGCCCGTGCTACAGCCCACACTCGCCCATCTTTCTCTATCCAGAAGTCTGTTTCTGTAGCGTGAGGCTCTGTAAGTTGAGGTGCATCGCTAATGGCTTGCCAATGTCGTCCATCTGTACTGGAGAGTAACCTCACTGTTGCCCTGTGAGTGGTTCCGTAAAGATTTTCGCCCCAATATACAGAGAGATAGGCGACACTATCTGAAGGGCGAGCGCGCCAAGGAACCCACCCCTTCCAACCTACGGAAAAGAATGACCATTGTCCTGGGGCTTGCCATACGGCTCCTTGAATGCCCTCGGACTTAAACTTCCAACTACTCGCAGAACCACCGAAAAAGTACAGGTAAAGGCTATCCTTCCAAATGAGCCATCTCGGCTCGCGTAGGTCTTGCCCCACGCAGAAAGCTGTATCACATATCCAGTGGGTCAAGTCAGTTGAACGAAGGATGCGCAATTCGGCCTTCCGAGAAGGGAAATGAGTAGGAGCTGCCCTAAGCACCAGGTAGTATTCTCCTCGGAAGAAGGTCAAGTCTACATTATTGTGGCTTCGCTGAAGAGCTCCAGGTCGGCAGCTTAGTACCTGAGGGGGGAGCTCTTGAAAGTCGTATAAGATGAATTGGACCCAGCAGGCGAGGAACCAGTTTAGCATATAGAGAGCTTTATCGGGAAAGAGAAGAGACGCGGCTTTGAAAATAGTCGCAAAACTCTGCAAAAGGGCACTGATCGCATGCGGGCTTGCGAGCAGTGCAGTGGTATCTTCCAAAAAGAATAAGCCAGTGATGAGCTCGCCCCAGATACTTCTCTGGAATAATAGCTGAGAGGTCTTTCTCTACTTTTTCAGGGGTATTGCTCTGGGAAAGCCCAAGCCGACGACTCACTCGAAAGACATGGGTATCCACAGCGATCACTGGGGCTTCCCAGAGAACCGAAGAGATCACATTCGCACTTTTGCGTCCAATTCCAGGCAGCTTCTGAAGCTCTGCGGGATCTGCTGGAAGCTCTCCGCCATATCTTTCCATGACAGTGCGCGCAAGTTCAACGAGCCGTTGAGCTTTGCTATTTGGATAAGAGATACTTTTTATGTATGAAAAAACTTCCGCTGGTTGGGCTCTTGCCAGCGATGCGAAATCAGGAAATCGCCGAAAAAAATGAGGAGTGACTTGATTGACACGCACATCGGTACACTGTGCAGAAAGGACGACAGCGACTGTGAGCTGATAGGGGTTCTCGTGGTGCAATTCCGTCGTAGCATGGCCGTAACGGGCCTCTAACACTGGCAGGAGGCGCTCTACCTTTTCTTGAGGGGTAAGGCTCATCTTTATGATTCTATCCTGCTCAGGCGGTGAGTAAGCTCTGCTGTTTTAGAATAAGCAGAAAGGATAGAAACCTTCGCATATGAGGTCAGCATTAGAGAAGGAGACGCTCTGGTACCTCTAAAAGCTCACGTAGCGTCTGGAGGAAGCGAGCACCTGTTGCCCCATCTATGACCCGATGATCACAAGACAAGGTAAGATGCATGCGCCGTTCCACTTTTATCTCTCCATCCTCCTTGGCTATGACTGTAGGCTGAATAGCACCTACTGCCAAAATCGCAGCCTCTGGCGGATTGATAATAGCTGTAAATTCTTCTATTCCAAACATACCTAAATTGGAAATGCTGAAGGTGCTACCTGTATATTCCTCAGGAGCAATCTTTCGCTGACGCGCTTTTTCGGCTAAAGCCTGGGTCTCACGAGCGATATCTGATAGACCTTTTCGGTCTGCATGGCGTATTACAGGTACGATTAGTCCCTCTTCTACAGCCACGGCAAAGCCTATATGAATCTCATGGTGAAGGCGAATCGTCTCTCCCATCCATGAAGCATTAAGCAACGGGTGGCGGCGCAAAGCGAGAGCACAGGCTTTGATGATAAAATCATTGAAGGAGATCTTAACATCAGAAAGCAAATTCAGACGCTCGCGCCATTGGGCGGCATGTTCCATATTTACCGAGATGGTGAGGTAAAAGTGAGGTGCCTCTTGCACGCTGGTAGTGAGGCGGCGAGCGATGGTTTTACGCATTTGGGTAAGAGGTTGATCAGTATAAGGCGTGGGCAAAGGAGAAGGAGCGCTGATTTCAGTTTGCTGAGCTATATAGGCTTCCACATCTCGGCGGATGACGCGTCCTCCTTCGCCAGTTCCCGAGACTTTTCGGAGGTCTATACCTTTCTCTCGCGCAATCGCTTTAGCCAAGGGCGAGGCCTTGAGCCGCTCACCTTCTGAAAGAGAAATCTCAGGAGGGGAAGGGAAAGCGGGGGAAATTTGCAGAGCTGAGGACTGAGAGGGAGATGAAGAAGGGCCTGCTGAAGCTGAGCGCTGCAAAAGAAGATTAATGTCTTCATCTGGCTTACCAATAATGGCAATTATCTCTCCAATCGGGACAGGTTTTCCTTCTGGGACCCCGATGTGTAGCAGGACACCTCCGACTGGTGCTTCAAATTCCATCGTCGCCTTATCCGTTTCTATTTCTGCAAGCAGGTCGCCTGGCCTAACTACATCGCCTACCTTCTTGAGCCATCGGGCAATAACTCCTTCTGTCATTGTGTCGCTGAGACGGGGCATTTCTATAACCTCTGCCATATTTCAGGACAAAATGTGTGTTTGTGTCTCATCGCGATGTTTAGCCAAATATGGAATAAACGGTGTGCCTCCCGTACCCACTTCCGTCGGATTGGCCTCGCTAAGTTGATGCTGACGGGCAATGTATTGGGTTGCGTACTCCAGGTGTTTCGTTCGAAATCGCTCAATCCAGTGAATACAGGTATTATACAGCTTCTTGAGGGTGGGGGTGGAAGCAAAAAATAGGTGCTGTACCCGATATTCTTCTAAATCCAAAATGAACCGGCGGTGGGGAGGAGGCATATAATCTAGCATCTCTCGCAAATAAGTCCTGAGCGGATCATCGGCATGAGTAATCCCTAAGGCTGCATCTAAGGAGGGGATAATAGAGCTCTGAGCGCCTGTTTCGCCTCTCAACTGCTGGGGCTCTCCATTGTAGGCATCTACACCTTCGTAATACACTCCCCTCGGGAGTGAAGGATTATTTTTCCATCCATGAATATAGGGTCTCACGCGGTGGTAGTAGATGTAAGGATCGCACTTTTCTGGCATCTGCAGAAGGATGCGATACATCTCTTCCAGAGAAGCAGCGATTTGCGATAGGGCTTCCTCAGCGGCAGAAAGATTAGCAGTTTGATAAGCTTCTACAAGGAGAGGAAGGGCTCGGATAGCTGGTGCCGCGGCAGCCTCTATCGCCACATGAATAAGAATAAACCATTCCTCATCTAACCCTCCAAGGAAGTTCTGAATGAGAGCAATATTGTCCAGGGTAATAGGCTGAGTGGGTTCCAGTCTATACCAATTGTCTAAAGCATAAGAGGCATAAGAGAGGACAGGTGGACGACCAAGCCGCTGAGCCACGACATACCAAGGAAGGGCTATGTTTGCAGGCAGAGTATCAGAAGGAATACTTTCACCCCATACCCATGCATGTCCTAAATACGACAAAGCTTGCATAGCCCTTCGCCACTGAGCTGGCGTCTCTAAGTAAGGAGTAGGGTCTAAAAGAGGCATGGCTCTCAGAAAGTGGCGGATACGCCCACTCACAAGAAGTTTGGGAAGATCAAAAGCATATTCATCCCATACCCCCAATGCTGAGGGTAGCTCTGCTATGGGATCAGGATAGGGCAGGAAGCCCCTTTCTGCCTCTATCTCGTAGGAGTTGAGTTGTAGCATACAACAAACTTATGCATTTTCGGTGGGGGTGAAGCAGAGAGAAGTTGCCAGAGGAGCACTCTGGAATGGCATAGGATACATTTTAGGAGGACTTTTAGGGGTGAGTTATCCGCTTCTGCTTCTTCACTGGTTGGGGCGCAGTGGATATGGGGTGGTGAGTTACATAGCTCTTCTTGTAAATCAGTCATACCTTTTCAACTTGGGGCTGGGGGAGGCGATGGCTCAGCGGCTCACGACGTCTGTGTCCCGAGGTGAGAGGGAAAAAGGAATAGCTTATATTCAATCTGGTCTTTTAGGGGTTTGGCTAATTACGCTGGGATTGAGCTTGTTCTGGGTGCTTTTAGGGGTGCGAGGGCTTGCGACTATTCTTCCTCTCACTTCAGGGGAAGCGCTTCTGCTTTCAGAGGCCCGCACGCTCGTACCATTTGGGTTTTGGGGCATGCAGACGGGAATGTTTCTCTCATGGGTACCGATTGCAGTAGGAGATTTTCGCTGGGCTGCCCTCAATAGCATTTTTCAGACGCTCTGGCAAGCTCTTTTTCCGCTACTCTTACTTTTCCTGAGTGGAGAACCGAGCCCCTCCTTGGCTTTACGCTGGATTCTGATAGGATATCTTGGCTATGGCATCAATCTATGGCTTTTTACTGCTTATCGGCTCAGGTGGCACGGACTACCAGGCAGGTTTCACCTAATTCCTTCCCTTCTCCAACACAGTATCTGGATTGGTCTTCAAGGTTTGTTGGGGCTACCTCTTAGCTTCTTTGAGCGTACCCTAGTGGCTCAATGGGACTCTCTTAGTCTTATGGGATTCTACTCCGCCATTCACTACTTAGGAGCGAAAGTGAGTGCTTTCGCTTTGAAAATCTTTGAAGCTCTCTTCCCCGTTTTTGGAGCTCCTCAAGAGAGTCTCCTGCGCCAGGGGCTGCGGCTCAGTCAGACAATATGGCTCGTCAGCTTGATCGCAGGTGTAGGGGGGTTAGGAGGATGGGGAGTTCTCTCGCTTGTCCTTCCTTTACTTCCCACTCATATTGGGCCTGCTGAAAAGGTGCTTATGGCTGGGGCTATCGGTTCTCTTTTGTGTTACTTGCCTGGGGCTCCCCTCTCTATCTTCCACCAAAGCCAAGGTCACTTTCGTGCTCTCTTTTGGATGAGCTCTGCTATGATGCTTCTCTCTGTCCTTCTCACCCCTTTTCTCGTAGCGCAGGGACTCTTCTTCTTCCCTTCTATCTTTGGTTCGCTTTTGTGGATGGGCCTGAATGTTCTCCTGCTTACCCAGAAGAGGTCTATCCAAGTCCTCTGGCGGTACTGGGTTTATCCTACCTACTTCCGAGTTCTGGGATATTGGGGGATCGGTGCCTTACTTTTTACACATACATTTTTGGAAAGCATAGCGCCTATCATTCTCTTTCTCATAAGCCTTGTCTTTATGATTAGTGAGCTACGAGGGCGAAAGAGGGTCTTTCTTCGACAACTTTTCTCTACGCTATGGGGGCTAAGCCAGACCGCTATTCGGCGTTTCTCTCGTCCATTTCGGCAGGCTTCGCTTAATGATAGGTAGGAGGGTCTCTTCCAAGGGAAGAATCCAAGGACTCTCTACCGCTAAAGTAAAAGGCACAGGGAGATTCCTTTGTTCTCTCAGAAGGGACTCTCGTACTCTTAGAAATCCTAAAGAGAAGGTACTAAATGGATACTCTCGCACAAAACTCAATCGAATTGCCACCTGTTGAGACTCTGCATTATACATAGGGCGAACTTCATATGCATATACGCGAACCAAGGGCTCAGTGCCTCGGCGCAAGAAGAGATAGCCTTCATCCCGATAGAGAGGAACGATTCCAACTACATGAACCTGGAGAGCTTGCGCCACAATCTCATAGAGGGCTTTTCCTTCCTCTATAGTTGCTTCTAACCGCGGAAGAGAGAAGCTAATAATTTCTTCTAAGGTAGCTACCTGAGCATCTTCTGCCTCACCCACTTGCCGAATATCCTCTGCTAACCGTGCCATCTCAGTATAAGAGGCGATGAGGTCAGCAAGAGGCGGGTATAACTGCTGGGCTAAGAAAGATTGCCGCACTCTCTGAAGGTAAGCCAATAACCGATACTGCTGGTACTCTGCATCCCATAAACCCTCTAAAAACCACCCTGGACGCAGTCGTTCCATATTCAGCTTCAGACTGCAAAGCTTATGCCACAGGCGCAAGTCCGAGTGGCATTAGGATTGATAAAGTGAAATCCTTTGCCCTCCAAACCATCAGTGAAATCAAGCTGGGTTCCAACAAGATAAAGGAGGCTCTTTTTAGGCACTACCAACTCTATCCCTTCTGAGTGAAAAACAAGCTCTCCTTCTTTGACTTCATTTGCAAACTGAAGATCATAAGTCAGACCAGAGCAACCTCCTGCTTTCACCTCTATGCGCAGCCGTAAGTAGGGATGGCCCTCTGCCTCTCGGATGCGGGAAATCTGCTCTGCGGCTCGTTTGGTGACCCCAATCATAGATATGTAATATACAAAATTATCGCATATGCGCTCGCAGTTTCTCCAGACGCAGGAAAAGCTCTTCTCTTGAGAGGCTTTGATACTTGGGGGGGAGGAGGCTTCGTCGGGTACATTCAAGGATGGCTACGTAGGTCATATAGGCTACTTCCTCAGGATAACTGGGAGGGAGAAAATCATTGAGAGCGGCTTCTACATCCTCCCATGAAGCTTCTTCTCGCCCTTGAGTTACCGCTATGAACCGAGCCCGGGTGAGGATAGCTTCTATCTCTGCTCCCGAGAGGGAAGGAAATTCAGTCCAAAAAGAGCTGTTGGCTGGAATTCGTAGCCTTCCCATTCCCAGACGGCGAGCCAATGCTTCAAAAACTTCACGCTTCTCCTCGGCACTTAGCGGTGGAAAGAGGGGAATATGCTCCTCAGCGCGTCCTTGCCTTTTGAGATCAACGGGCAAGAGATCCGGCCGAGCGGTGATAAGAAACCACAGGATACGGCCGCGATGGCGAGGATCACTCATGAATGAAGCCAATCGCCCAAAGACCCGAGCATTGACCCCGCTATCGCCTTCTCGGTCGCGCCCACCCAATTGAGTGTCTGCTTCATCAATTACGACTGCGATTGGGGCAAGCGCCTCTAAGAGAGACAAAATGCGCTCCAGATTCGCTTCTGTCTCCCCTACCCACTTTGAGCGAAAGTTTTTGATTTGGACCATGGGTACGCCTATCTCACCTGCGAAGCATCGCAGAAGGAAAGTCTTTCCTGTCCCTACCGGCCCTGTAATTAGGAACCCCATCGGAATTACACTATGGTGTCCAGCCTTGAGGGCTTGAGCGATTGAGCGTAGATAGGCTTTGGCAGCATGATGCCCAGCTACCGCCTCTAACGTCAGATGAGTGCTCATAAACTCCAGCAGCCCACCAGCGTGAGCTTCTACAAGCTGCTTTTTCCGCTCTATTACCTGTCCTTCTTTCCAGGGAGTTGGACTCTCCACTATTTCTGCAAGAAGTTTTTCAATTTGAACCAGAGTCAGTCCTCCCGTAGCAATACTGAGTGCCTTCGCAGAGAGGCCCTCTATTTTCTCTTGAAGGATAGGGCGAGCAGCTACCTCCCTTTGTATAAAGGCGAGTCGCTCCTCTGCATTGGGATAGGGTATTTGAATAGCAGAAAGATGAGGATACGAGACGAGCTTGGGATGAAGCTCACTCAGACTCTCTGTCAGGAGAAGAATTGTGACGTCAGACTGGATGAAAAGGGGTGACTGAGCCCATTGAAGGAGGTAGAGCAAAGTGGTTTTCTCTTCTGCAGAAGCAGCATACGCCGCCGTATTCGGTACAAGCATCTCTGCAAACTCTATAACAAGGGCTATGCGGCGTCGTTCTTTGAGCTTCTGCTGGAAGTAGAGATGAAGAAGTGGAAAAAGCTCTATCGGAGAGCGAGGAAAAGCACGCTCACCTAAAAAGCTCTTGAAGTCTTTGTGCGATATCTCATCTCGCGGCGTTAGGCCCGTCGCTCGGTTATAGAAGAAAACTAAATCTCTTCGTCTGAATACTACATGAGCATAAAATTCGCGAGGGGCATAAGCTTTTTCTTCATACCAGATATGATCATGGATATTTCCATGTAGAATGAAGAGGACCGTTCGTCCTGCATAGTACTGGCGGGCAAGTTCCTCAAGCCACTTGGGCAGCATGGGGTTATCGGAAGATGCCGACCATCAAGGTGCCTTTAGCATCTTTCCCTGCTCGGTACATACCTGGGGTATTGAAATGGAAAAAAATCTCTCCTGTAGGAGAGACAGCAATCACACCTCCCGTACCACCGATAGGTTCCAATCGTTGCTGAAATGCTTCCTGAATCGCTTCAGGGAGGGAGGTGCGGATGTATCTCAGACGGGCAGCGATATCGTAAGCAAGGACACTCCGAATAAAGTACTCGCCATGCCCTGTAGTAGAAATGGCAACGACGCCATTTTCTGCATAGAGCCCAGCTCCGACGAGAGGGGAGTCGCCGACGCGTCCCCTTTTCTTTCGGGGAATACCCCCCGTGGAAGTGGCAGCAGCTAAATTGCCGTATTTATCTAATGCAACGGCTCCAACGGTGCCTGAAGCCCAGAGGGTTTCTGACTGAGGATACCCCTGATTTTGAAAAGGAGGAAGACGCCAAAGTCGGGCCAGACTGTCAGCCCCTGTTCCAACGATTAGCACATGAGGGGTTCTCTCCATCACGAGCCGAGCCAAGGTAATCGGATTCTGCGTCTGGGAGACTGCTGCCACAGCTCCTACTCGTTTATCCTTGCCATCCATGATGCCTGCATCCAGTTCAGGGAACCCATCCTCATTCAGGACAGCACCGCGTCCTGCGTTGAACCACCCTGCATCTTCCAGCCGACGAACCGCAATCTCTACCACTTCCAGAGCCATGCGCCCTTGATTTAGCAGAGCATACCCCTCCTCCACCACCTCCCGGAGATACTGCTCTATCTTCTGGACTTTTTCGGGGGGAAGGTTATGGGGAGTGATGTGGCCCGCTCCTCCATGAACTGCAATTGCAAATGGTTGAGCCATTGTCCAGGTTATCCAGAGAAAAATCCATCTAGTGTAAAGCATAAAGAGTACCTGCGCTGGTCAGCACATATACAGACCCGTCCAGCACATGAGCAGCCGCTTGAATAGGGGCATCCATTTTGGTCTTCCACGCTACTTTACCCGTAGGTATCTCCAATGCGTAGAATTGTCCGTCCATTCCCCCGATATAGACAAAACCCTCTGCCAGTGCGGGGGAAGCCTTGAAGGCACCCTTAATGCGAAAGGTCCATTTTTCTTGCCCTGTCTTGCTATCTAAGGCTGCCAAAAGCCCCGACTCACTTGCCACAAACACTACGTCTATATCTTCTGCGACAGCGGGTGAAGCCGTAACCTTACCAGCAGTGCTGTAGCGCCAAAGTTCCTTTCCTGTTCGGGCATCTACCGCATATAGATTTCCATCATCACTGCCGAAATATACTACACCTTCAGCTACTGCAGGCGTAGTATTAATCTCATTCTCGGTTCGGAATTGCCATAAAAGTTTGCCATCTTTGAGTGAGAGCGCATAGAGAGTATAATCATCAGAGCCAATATATACGGTGCCTTCAGCAATAGCTGGACCAGATTGAATTACACGTCCTGTAGTATATTCCCATAATTTCTCCCCTGTATTTCTGTCCAGAGCATATACATTATAGTCATGACTCCCAAATACGATAATATCCCCAGTGATGGCTGGTGGGGTTTGAACGGCTGCATTCGTCTGGAAGCGCCACAGTTCCTTTTTACTTTCTTCTAAAGCGTAGAGGTAGCCATCATCACTGCCAAAGTACACTTTTCCTTCATAATAAGCCAATGGACATGCAACATAATCATTAGTAGTGTATTTCCAGAAGACTTTTCCATCGGTGAGATTGATAGCGTACATGTTTTTGTCTTTTCCGCCTACATACACTCGTCCTCCGACAGCGACTGGAGCGGCGGTTTCAGCCACGCCATTTTGGATTTTGACCTGCCAGCGTATGCCGTTGAGTTTGGGCAAGGCTTTTGTTCGGAAGACGCCAGTTCGTCGAGCAATACTGCGATAAAAGCGAATATTGCGATTTAGTTCTTCTTTCGGCTGAAGCTCCGACTGTCCCCACAGAAGAGAAACTGCTAAAATGCAATAACGCATGCCGCAAAAATAGTGTAACCTCCTCAATAGGGAGAGCAAGGTAGCGAAGGTAGTAGTCTTTATTTTTTGTTTTCCTAATGTGTGTCTGAGCAGGAACCTCCTTCTTTTTGGAGCACTTCTCTGGGCTCAGAATAGGCGCCAGTGGCAAATAGGACCTCAAGTGGGTCTCAATATTCCAGCCTACCGTTCTTCGCAACCTGTGGATAAAGCGGTAGTGCTGCCGGGCTTCACAGGCGGCTTTCAAGTCAGATACAAGCTTGCGCCGAGATGGGCACTCCAAGGAGGGCTCTACTTTAGTCAGCGTACTTCTGCCTATCTTATTCGCGAGACCTATGCTGACGATACTACCATTGGGACCCTCCGAGATGAATACATCGTCCATATCCTCAATGATGGTCGGCTTCAGCTTGCTCATATAGAGCTGCCTGTGCTTGTAGAATGGAGTTTCTTTTTACGAGAACATAGTCGGTCGTATTTCCTATTGGGCACTCATGGTGGCTATTGCGTTTTCAGTCGGAACTCAGGAGAGACCCAAGTGGCTCTCCAAGGGCTTGACTTCTTACCTCTCTTCGGATTTCCTCCTTCTGCACGCTTGATTGTAGCGGAGGGACCGATTGAAGAGGGAAGGGTTGAGTTTAGACGCAGGGACTGGGGCTTCTGGTTTGGAGGGGGAAGCGCTTATCAAATGGGGCGAGGGGAGATGAGCTTTGAGATTCGCACAGCATGGGGTCTTATTAATATCTTTCGTAAGCCCACTGACCAGCGCTTTTACAATGGCTCTATCATGATTATGACAGGATATCTCTTCTGAGAATGCCGTTACTTCAGCAGATGAGTGGAAATAGGGGCATGCCACTTAGTATGGCAGAGGTTTTCATCTGTTATGGCTTCTGATCTGGTAATGCGATGGATTTTCCTATTGGGGCTGTGGTTAGTGGCAGAGATAGGGGGCTTCTATGGACTGCGGCGCATAGGTTTATGGCGCCGATGGATGGGATGGATCACCCCTCTCACCTTTGGTGCTATGGTGGTCATTTTTCTCTTTACTCGTTCAATATCCCTTTCACCCTTGGCATATGGACAGCTTCAGTACATAGGGGGGATATTTTTCATGGTATGGCTGATGCTTCTTTTGGGGAAGCTGGTAGGGGGACTGTGGGGTCTTCTTAGCAATCTTCCTCTTCGTGAGAGGGAGGTAAGAGAATTTTCTCCGGGACGACGAGCAGCTCTTCAGATGATTGGAGGTATGCTCATGAGCGCTCCAGCCGCAGGATTGGGATATGGCTTTTGGATAGGGCGTTATCGCTTCCGTATGGAAGAGATAGAAATTGGAATTCCAACTCTCCCCCCATCTTGGGATGGAACTCTAATACTTCACTTCTCAGATCTTCATGCAGGCAGCTTTTCTTCTCCTCATATCCTTCATCCTGTATGGGAGAAAGTGAAGATGGTTGCTCCTCATCTGATCGTTTTTACAGGTGACTGGGTCAATACCTTTGCTGAGGAATTAGAGCCATTTTTACCAGATCTTCATCAGCTTAGTGCTCCTTTAGGTAAATGGACAGTATTAGGTAACCATGACTACGGTGACTATATTCCTGGGGCTACCCCCGAAGAAAAAGCAGAAGAGCGAGCCAAACTCCGCTTTTTCCTGCATGAGGCTGGATTTTCCCTCCTTGAGAATGATGCTGTCCTTCTGGAGAAGGCAGGAGAACGGATTGCTCTCGTAGGTGTGGGCAACTGGAGCTACTGGAGACGATTTCGGCGATACGGAGACCTCAGACAGGCCTGGCAAAAAGTACCTCCTGGCATATGTAGCCTCCTCCTCTCTCATGACCCGACTCACTGGGAGTATGAGGTTTGCGGAAAATATCCAATCCCGCTCACCTTGAGTGGGCATACACATGGACTTCAGATGGGGGTAGAAGGGGCTGGGTGGCGGTTCAGTCCTGCTCAGTGGCTTTATACCTACTGGGCGGGACTCTACCAGGTGGGACAGCAATATCTGTATGTCAATCGCGGTCTGGGTTGTGTGGGGCTGCCTGCTCGGCTGGGCATCTGGCCTGAAATCACTCTTCTTCGGCTAAGGTGCTCCTCAGATTCAGTCTAAAAAGAATATCTTTGGGTGATGAGTGAAGCCTTTATCACTTTTCGGGAGACGCTGGAGGCGGCTCTTATAGTAGGTATTCTAGCGCGGTATAGTGTGAAAGAGCAGTACCCCTTTCTATGGGGAGGGATTCTTAGTGCTTTCCTGAGTAGTGTGGGGGTAGCATTCTTTCTACAGGAGGTGACGAGGCTCAGTGCTTTATGGGAGGTGCTTTTTTCTGGGGTGGCGGCGGTTCTTCTCTATTACATGGTGATTTGGATGCAGCGTCAAAGCCGTTCGCTTTCCCAGACACTTAGACGCTCCGCTCAACTTTCTACTGGCTGGCTTCTCTTCGGTTTGAGTTTTACAGCTGTGGTACGGGAGGGAGTGGAAACAGTTCTTTTCCTTCATGCGCTATGGAGAATGCAGGAGGGGCTCTCATGGATAGGCGGATGCGTGGGTGTGGTAGGGGCTGTAGCAGTCGGTATAGCCATATTCATTTATGGACGCTGGGTGCCTCTAAGAGCCTTTTTTAGCACCACTTCTATTCTCCTTCTTCTTATTGCGGCAGGCATGGCTGCTTATACTGTCCATGAACTCTTAGAGCTACTGGAAAGATACTCATGGGCTCAGCGATTGGCTCAAGCTCAAGCCTGGTCTCTATTTCCACCTACTTCTTCCCCTCCTTCCACGCACTCGTGGATATACACTTTTTCTGATGGACAATTTTATCCGCCTCTCCATCATAAAGGGTGGATAGGGGGATTACTTCATGTGCTGACGGGCTGGCGTGCTTCCATGTCATGGATAGAAGTAGGAGTCTGGAGCTTGACCTTTTTCAGTGGACTATGGCTGTGGTATCGGAACCGAGCCTGATTTGCTGTATTTTTGAAAGCACAACATGAAGTGGCTAATGGGAATCATAGGGGCTGGATGGTGTCAAGTGATATTTTACTTGGAGCCAGTTTGCTATTATACTTTAGAAGGCGAGCCCTATGTAGAGCTTTTTTTGGGAGTGGATGCGAGTACGGTACGATATGTAGCCCACCAAGGTAAATATCATGGAGAGGTAGAATGCACCTTGCTTCTTAAGAATGCTTTGGAAGAGCCTGTATATGCTGACAAATTTCGGTTTATTCTCCCATCTGTGGAGGATACTTTAGCCTCGGCTCGCTATCGGATCTATGCGGATGTTCGGCGGTTACGTCTACCAGCAGGAACTTATTTTATTGATGTTGAGGCTTTTGATCTACATCAGCTTCCCCGTCCACAGAAAGTTAGAGCGGTCTTAGAGTTTGAGGTTCCGCCTTCTACCTCGGGTTTTCGCTACAGCGACCTACTATATGTGAATGGAGTAGGAACGGCGGCTGCAGCCTATGAACGACATACCCTTCGATTGGAGCCGTGGGTCTCTAATGGATTGCTTGTAGACCCGGAGACCGTTTGGGTTTATGGAGAAGTATATGCTTTAGATAGCTTGATGACCGAGCCTTACTATCTGCGGCTCAGGCTCTTGGATGCTCAGAGGGCGCAACCTCTTCCTGAATTTTCATTTGCTCGGCGTCCTTCTCGCCCTAAGCCGTTTGAAGCATTTCTTTTCGCTCTCCCTGCTCATAGGCTTCCCTCAGGGATTTATCTTGTGCAAATAGAGGTTTGCCGAAACGATGGAGAAGTTGTGGCTTCTTGGTATCGACGCTTGACCCTTCTCTCTACGAAGGAACCCCTTATTGAAGCCTCAGAAGCTGAGTACGAGGCAGAATATGCCTTTCCAGAAGCAAAGCTGAATGAACTCTTAGGAGCGATGACTTACTTAGCTACCCCCACCGAGAAAAGTTTCATGCGAGCTCTACAGACCTTTTCAGAAAAGAAAAAGTTCTTCGTCTCCTTTTGGAAAAAGCGGAAATCTACACCCGGCAGCATAGACTTTAGAGAATTTCTTCAGCGATTTGAGTATGCTCAGCAGCATTTCAAATCCTCTATCCGCCCTGGGTGGCGGACCGACAGGGGACGAGTATTTATTCAGTATGGCCCTCCAAATGACATGCAATTTTTTTATAATGAGCCAGATAAATACCCCTATCAAATTTGGACTTACAATCAAATAGGCTCACAGGGGCAGGTGTTTTTTGTATTTTACGATCCAGACCTCATCACTGGGGAGTATCCCCTTCTTCACTCCAATAAGATTGGAGAGCTTCAAAATCGCAATTGGCGCGCGTTTCTTTTACGAGCTCGGGCGGCTTCAACTGGGGAAACAGAACGGTTTCTTAGGTTTGGGGGCAGCGAGGGAGCATTTGTGTTTCGGGACGACCAAACTATCGGCTTTACTCGGGATGATCGATAGAAAGAAAAGCCCCCCACCTGTAGATGATGGGGGGATGAAAAGGGACCGAGCTCTTACTGCTGCTGAGGCTGTTGTTGAGCAGTGTCTTTCGCTGCAGGCTGAGTCTCAGGTGCTCCCTGAGGTGCCTTCTGCTCGGTCTGCTGTTCTGAAGCTTTCTGCTCTTGCTGCTGCCCACCGCAGCTAATCAGCAGGTACATGCCTGCTGCCATCAGGGCGACTGCTAACGCTCGCATAGGTGTGGAATTTTGGCACAAAGGTATATAAAAGTTCTCATTTAGTTTCACAGAATGGCTGGGTTTCGGCTTCACATGGGGCCTCAGCATCCCTCAACTCATGGGGTGCTTCATGTACTCTTGCACTTAGAGGGTGAGTGGGTTGTGGGAGCTGAGATAGAGATTGGCTACATGCATCGCTGCTTTGAGAAGCATGCTCAATACCTAACCTTTCAGCAGATCATCCCCTATGTAGACAGGTTAGATTATGTGGCTCCAATCTTATGCGAGCATGCATATGTGCTAGGGGTTGAACAAGTGGTGGGGTGGGCTGATCAGATTCCGAAGCGTATTGAATATCTCCGAGTCTTGGCAGCAGAGCTCAATCGGATTGCCTCTCATTTGTTAGCCATCGGCACATATGCCATAGACTTGGGAGCGACTACGGGATTTCTCTGGGCTTTTCGTGACAGGGAGTATATTTTAGAACTGCTGGAAGCATGGACGGGAGCTCGGCTTCTTTACAACTACATATGGGTGGGCGGAGTAGCTTTTGACCTCCCGCTGGGATTCACTGATAAACTGAAGGACTTTCTGAGATACTTTGAACGGAGTCTCCGAGAGATCGAGATTCTCCTTTTGGAGAATCGTATTTTTCAGGATCGCACGGTAGGGGTAGGCGTAATCCCTTTAGAATTAGCTTTAGCCCATGCTGCTTCAGGACCCGTTTTGCGTGCTTGTGGTCTGGCTTGGGACCTGAGGCGAGTACGACCTTACAGCGTATATCCCGAGCTAGAATTTGAAGTGCCATTCGGCCAGCGCGGCGACTGCTGGGATAGAACTTACATTAGGCTAAGGGAAATCCAAGAGAGTAAAAAGATTATTGAGCAGTGTATAGAGCAGCTAGAAAAAGCCTATCCAAGTCGCCCTGACTTTGACCCTCGGGGACTTTCCACTAAAAAGCCTCGGCCCAAGGAAGGACAAACTCTTTATGCTGCGGTAGAAGGAGCCAGAGGGGAGATTGGATTTACCTTAGAGGTAGAGAAGAGTAAAGACATTCCTGTGCGAGTCAAGGCGCGTTCTCCTTCTTTAGCTCATCTCTCGCTTTTGCCTTCTCTGGCAGCCGAGGGTATGTGGCTTGCAGACTTTGTAGCGCTCTTAGGGTCGCTGGATATCGTAATGTGTGAAGTAGATAGATAGAAAGATCTTTGTACCTTTGCGGCGATATGAAGCTCGCACGATACGCCTGGTTCGCCTTGGGGCTGCCTTGGCTAAGCGTTTACGCTCAGCAAGGAACGCTGAAAGTAGGGGGTATCCTTCTCCCCCAGAATACTTGGCTTCTCAACCAGTCTGACTCCGATGCTGGTCCTGAGTTAGACTATAAGACCACATTTGGATTCGCTGGCGGACTCACTACTACCTACAACTTCACGGACAATATCGGTATTGGATTGGATGTCCTTTTCTCAAGGGAAGGACAGCGGTATGAGGGCAGGGAAGATGAAGCAACTCTCAAGGCTCAAACTCTCCTGAACTACTTGAAAGTGCCTCTCCTCTTTCGCTTCAACTCTGATCCTAACTCTTCCGTCCAGTTGAGCTTTTTTATCGGTCCTCAAGCAAATTTCCTTCTGGCCTATCGGGATAAATTAGAGGTCACAGGAGGGGGAGGGAGTTTTATAGGAGAGGCTAAGGGGACAACTGTGTCCTATACCCTATCATTTGCAGGATACTCTGAAACTGAGGAGGAAAAACTGAGCGCGGGGGCCTATCGTAGTTTCGTTTTTGGAGGGGTTTTCGGTTTAGGGGCAGGCTTCAAGCTCACGGATGAGGTCCTACTTAGCATTAACTTCCGGGCAGACTACACATTTGGGGATGTAGAGAATAAGGAAGCAAAGATTATTCATGATAATGATGAGCATGAATACTGGGAGAATGAGGCACCGAAGTACGTAGGATCAAATCCACCGAAGAAGAGACCGGCTACGGCTGCCCTTACTGGCGGCTTGATGGTAGGGGTGACGTATAGCTTGCCGCTTCGCTGAGGGGGCTTATTGGTGCGGCGGCAGCTGCG
>JANXAJ010000039.1 GCA_025062295.1 Bacteroidia bacterium
CCTCCACCCAGGCTAAAATTGCCTGCAGCTCCGCTACAGCCACCCCATAGCGAGCATATAGGTCATACAGACTCAAAAGGGCAGAAAACGCCTCACGCTCTCGCCGATTGACCACAAAGAGGTCGCTCTCTCCTGCCCTGAAGCGGATCATCTCTAATTCTACCAGCTCAAAGAGACTTTGCGTGAGAAGGCGCTGCATATCCAACTGCCGCTCCAAGGAATCAACCATCCCTAATTGCCCTAATGCTTTATTGTAGAGAGAACGAGCTTCATAGCTCTGCTCAAACAGAAGTCGCCGCAGTTCTACCTGCGCAGCGGTAAGAGCCCCCCGAGCTTCACGAAGGTAAAGAGGCATGGCAAATTGAATGCTGAGCTTGTAATTAGTTCGAAAAGGCTGGTTCCATCCTTCTCCCCATTTCTGAGGCTCTCGGAGGAAAAGGTATTCCGCTTGAAGGAAAGGACGAAGGCGCTCTGCCGCCCACCGACGCTCCACTTCTATCAACCGACCTTTCAGTTCATACAAGCGGAGTTTGGGATGATTAGCAATCAGCCGCTCCCATTCCTCCCGAGGTACATAAGGGATCGATGAGTCTGGTCGGTAGAGCCCCAAGAAATCTCCTATTGCCGACTCTGATTCATCCCATAGGTGACGCTGAACGAGAAGGGCTTTCTTGAATAGCTCTGCTTGCGCTTGGTTCAGAAGCTGCTGCCTCAGGTTCAACTCAACGAAGGCTTCTAAAGTATCTGCTCGAGTCGCCTCTCCATGAATCAGCGCCTCTCTGAGAAAGGTGAGCCGAGCTCGAGCCACCTCTACTTGACTCTGATATACCCGAAGTTTATAGTAGGCTGCAAACCATCCCCAATAGTCCTGAGCTACCTCCAAAATAAGTTCGGCTAAAAGAAGCTGACGCTCGTGGGGTGCCATACGGGCATATAAGCGCGCCTTTTGGATGGCAGCACGCCTGTAATCTATTAGCAGGCCCTGCCCCAGAGGAAAACTAATACCTCCTCCACTCAATCCGCTTGCTGGGGTTTGGTCCTCAGGATTGAGAGAAAAGCCACCCGTCTGCTCATACAAGCCTTTTATATCTACACCATTCCATACTGGAATTTTGACCTCAGCAGAGAAAAGATTGAAGTAGAGCTGATCTTTGAAGCTTTTCTGCAGAAGGCTACCCGACAGACGAGGATCCCATACGCCTGCTGTAGACTGAGCCTGAGCTTGCACTGTCTGAGGGTAAAGGTTAATCGCTCGAGCCAAAGGATGATGAGTCAAAACTCGCTGATAGAGCTCACTCAGAGTCAGCGGAAGCTGAAGCCAGAGAAGTAGAAGCATAAGAGCAAAGTTGATGAAACTAAAAACTTATAGCGCCTTTCTTCTCCTCTGAGAGGCTCATCCTAGATGCAGAAGGATAGAGGTGATAATAAACCTACCTTTGGCTTCTCTCTCCTTGAAAAGAGAGGTTCATCCCTTGTGCACGCCAAGCTTAGAGAGCAGAGACTCCAATCGCTGGCTACGAGACCCTTTGAGATAGATCACAGAAGCCTCTAAAAGCCATGAAGGCCATTCCGTGAGTTCGGAAGTCTGTTTGACCCATATGAGGTGAAAGGGCTGGGGCTGACTCAATGCGCTTTCCCATGCCGCTCCCACCACAAGCACTCCAGCAATAGAAGCAACTCGCTCCCTGAGAGAAGCCAGCACCTGTGTATGCGCAGTCGTGGTATAAGAACCCAGTTCGTCCATTTGTCCAAGAATAAGCCCTACTTTGTCCGCAGGCCCGATACTCTCCCACAGCGCCGACAAACTCATAGATAAGGACGAAGGATTAGAGTTATAGGCATCCATAATGATGAGCCGCCCATTGGCGTAAAAAACTTGGGATCGGTAAGCCTCAGACTGAAAGCTTTGGAGAGCTGCTTCCATCTTTTCAAGAGAAAGACCAAGGTAATGACATACAGCAAGTGCCGCAAGCAGATTGAGACGATTATAACTTCCCCACAAAGGCACCTCTAAGGTAAAGCTCTCCCCAAAAAGCTCACCTCTCACTTGTGCTCTTTCCCATGTGAGCATCTGCCAGTTCCCTCTTGCGATACTTCTTTCTCCATTTCCATAGTAATATACCTCCACCGAGGAGGGAAGTGCCTGACGAGCCAGATAGGGGTCTTCTTCGTTGAGAAAAAGCACTGCCTGTCTTTGTTGAGCAAGGTACTCTACAAGTTCCCATTTCCCCCTTAGGTTAGCCATAATATCCCCATACCCCTCAAGGTGATCTAAACCGATATTTGTAAGCACACCGATGGTAGGATGAAGGATTTCACAGAGGGCAAAGACCTCTCCTGGATGATTATCTCCAATCTCTAAGACCGCAAAACGGTGAGCTGAAGACAATCGGAGGAGAGTAAGCGGCACGCCAATCCTATTATTCCAGCTGCGAGGACTGACAAGGGTCGGCGCACTTTGACTGAGCATATGTCCTATGAGCGCCTTTGTGGTAGTTTTCCCATTTGAACCGCCGATGGCAATGACAGGAAGGCTAAAGCGCTGCCGATATAGCCCTGCTATCTTCCCTAAAAAGGTAAGGGGAGATGGATGAAAGAAAACCCTCTCCTTCAAGGTAGAATGGCTGAGAGGATATCCTTCAGGGAGAACTGCAGCAGCAGCCCCACGAGCCAGAGCCTCCGCCACATAGAGGGCCCCATGCGTATGCTCTCCAGGCAGGGCAAAAAACACCTCCCCAGGCACCAGCGTACGCGTATCTACACTCGCCCCACTGCCCCCCAAAAGGATGGTACGAACCTCTTCCTCACTCATTCTTGACCCCAAACTTCGGCACCCGAATGTAGAGTCCATCCGACTTCGGCGCATTCTGAAAAAGAAGCGAAGATGTCGCTGACTCCTCAGGTACATCTTCTCGTAAGTACCCAGCAGGTCGGCCGACAAACCGAAGTGGCTCTACATTGCCGAGAGGAAGTTCATTGATCTTCTCAACGAAATCTACAATGCGTTGAAGGTCTTGAAGGATTTGTTCCTTCTCTTCCCCTTCCAATTCTAGCCGAGCAAGCTCACACAATCTCTCCAGAATAGATGGTGTGATTCTCATATTTAGAGAGTTCTTCAAGCATCCACTGATAGACTTTTTGTTTGAGGGACTCCACTGTTTCGCCTTGAGGAAAAATGAGCGGATGGAATACACACAGCACCTGTCCAGGCTGCATAAGGAAGCGTCCATCTGCAGAGAGGCACCGATCAGAGCCAATAATCACAAAAGGAAGGAGGGGAACCTGAAGCTCTATAGCTAAGGCAAAAGCACCATCATAGAATCGTCCCAATGGGTGAGGATGTTTGGTGGTGCCTTCTGGATAAATAAGCACAGAGAGTCCCTGACGAATTTTCTGGGCGATAGCAAAGAAGCTCTTCTTGCGAGCAGAAAAGTCGTTTCTGTCCACCACAACATGAAGACGACGATAAGTCCAGCCATAGAGGGGGATTCGAGCCAGTTCGGCCTTACCAAGAAAAGCTACTCTCGGTGGAAAGCTAACATAGCAGATGGGAATGTCTAAATAGCTACGATGGTTAGAGACAAGAATACAGGGAATCTCTGGGAAATGATACCCCTGATACCGAATCCGAATTCCCCCCATAAAAAGGATAAGCTGTCCCCACCAGCGATTGAGCTGATGCCCCCATCGGATCGTACGAGGAGTCAAACGCCACAGCACGAGCCCATATACGGGCAGCATACAGACGAAATACCCTATCAGCCAGAAAGCAAACCATAAACTCCATAGGCGTCGAGCGAGCTCCTTCATAAAGCGGGAAGCTCGGCTAATGAGAGAGTGTGAGTGTAGCGCGCATAGCAGTAGAAGAGAAAGAGGGCAGCTGCTGCCTCTAAGAGAGCAAAGAAAAGAAGGACAAATAGCAGGGTGATGGCCTCGGCAGAAGCCGCACTCACGAGAAGGGGAGCAGCAGCATTCAACAAGAGCTCCAAACCAATAAGAAGCCAAAGCGCATGGGGTCTCGTTAAGACAAGGTAGAGCCCAGCCCCGAACAGTAGAAGGCTCATGAGGAAAGGCATATAGAATGTGTGTATTTTTGTCGCAAAGATACGTCCTCTATGGAAGAACTCCAGTCGCTACTTCAGATGGGCGACCTCTCAGCCCTGCAGGCTCGGCTTCAGGGTTCCTCAGAGATTCTCTTGCGAGACGTACAAGATGCGACCCTTTTGCACTGGGCCGCCCGCTTCGGACAGATTCGCGTCGCTGAATGGCTTTTGGCTAATGGACTCTCGCTAAGTGATGTGGATCAGAATGGAGAAACCCCTCTCCATTACGCAGTACGAGCTGGACAGGCAGAGATGGTTCAGTTTCTTCTCGCCCAAGGGGCACAAGTGAATGCAGCCAGCCTAACAAAAGCTCGTCCTCTTCACTTGGCTGCCCACGCAGGCTTCTTGCCGATTGTCCAACTTCTCTGCGAAGCAGGAGCAGAGATAGATGCACCTAACGAAAACGGTTCTACCCCCCTTCACTTAGCTGTGTATAATGGTCATAAGCCAGTCGTAGAATACCTCCTCTCCCATGGTGCTTCTATTCATGCTGCTACTCATAAGGGAGCCCAAGCCATTCACTGGGCAGCTATCACAGGGAATACCGACATGCTGGGGTATCTCCTAGATCGTGGAGCCAATCCAAATGCCCAAGACCGTGAAGGACGCACCCCCCTCCAAGAAGCAGCTGCCCGAGGCTATCTGGAAGTGGTAAAGCTTCTCGTGGAACGGGGGGCTGACATTAACTTAGGCGATCAACGGGGACAAACTCCCCTCTACTTAGCTGAAAAGCGCTGGCATACAGAAGTAGCAGAGTGGCTTCGCGCAAAAGGTGCAGAAGAATAAATGCCTTACCTCGTTACAGCTGCTTTGCCATACGCAAATGGACCGCTTCATATAGGTCATATTGCAGGTGCCTATCTGCCAGCCGATATCTTTGCTCGCTACCTCCGACTTAAAGGAGAGGAAGTTCTATACATCTGCGGCTCAGACGAGCATGGCGTCGCTATCACCCTCCGAGCCCTTCAAGAACAGACCTCCCCTCAGGCCATCATAGATAAATATCACCCTCTTCTCAAAGAGAGCCTATCCGGAATGGGAATCCGTATAGATTACTACGGGCGAACCTCAGACCCTCTCCATCATGCCACTGCCCAGCATTTCTTTCTGAGGCTTTTAGAGAAAGGATGGCTTGAGAAAAGAGTGGTTGAACAGTTCTGGGACCCCCAAGCTGAGACCTTCTTACCTGATCGTTACATCGCGGGAACATGTCCGCATTGTGGATACGAGGAGGCTTATGGGGATCAGTGTGAGCGATGCGGAGCCCTTCTCTCTCCCACTGAGCTCATTCATCCACGCTCTCGTCTCACAGGAGCGGCACCAATACTTCGCCCAAGTGAGCAGTACTATTTTCGGCTTGATCTTCTTCAGCCGTTTGTAGAGGAGTATATTCACCAGCGCCAGTGGAAACCGAATGTAGGACCTGTAGTGGAGCAGTGGTTGAAAACTGGACTTGCAGCTCGAGCCATCACCCGTGATTTATCGTGGGGCATCCCCCTCCCACTTCCAGACCTTCAGGGCAAAGTACTATACGTATGGTTTGAGGCACCGCTCGGCTACATCTCTATCACTCAAAAGTGGGCAGCTCAAACTGGCGACCCTACCCGCTGGGAACACTTCTGGAAAAATCCCGATGCTCATATCGTCCATTTCATCGGAAAAGATAATATCGTCTTTCATACCCTCATCTTCCCTGCTATCCTGATAGCCGCTGATGAAGGATATACCCTCCCAACTGCCGTACCTGCTAATGAATTTTTGACCTTAGAGGGTCAGAAGCTCTCCACTTCTCGCCGCTGGACTGTGGACATCCATAAGTATTTGCAAGTGGCCCCTCATCGCGTAGACGAGCTGCGATTTGTCCTAACAGCGCTAATGCCACAAACTAGAGACAGAGACTTCTCTTGGGAAGAATTTGCCACTCGCATCAACAACGAATTGATTGCTACCTTGACTAATCTCATTCATCGTCTGCTTACTCTCATCTGGCGACAGGGGGGAGAAGTCCCAGTCACGCCAACCGAAGCCTTACTGGAAGCCCGCATCACGGCAGCTCGCCACATCGGCAAACGTATAGAGGACTACGACTTTACTGGAGCCTTGGAGGAGGTTCTTCAGCTTGCGCGACGAGCGAATAAGCTTCTCACTGAGCAGTCTCCCTGGCATCGCTCCCCTGAAGAAGCTCAGTCAATAGTAGCTTCTTATGGAGATATATTAGCCGCATTTGGTACTCTTTTAGAGCCGTTCCTGCCCGTAACCATAGCGCCTACCTTGCGATCTCAGCTTGGGATTGACACTTTCCCTTGGCAGCGGCTCTGTGAGCCGCAAGTGCTTGTAGATCAGCTAAAGCTCAAAGCTCCCCCGACCCCTTTAGTCCAAAAGCTGACCTCACAAGAGCTTCAAATGATGCGGGAAAAGCTCCTACCCCTCCCTCCTTCCGTGCCTCCCGCTCAGGAGTTTATTTCCCTTGAAGAGTTTCAGAAAGTACGTCTTCAAGTGGTTACGATTCGGGCAGCTGAGCGCATACCTAAAGCAGACAAGCTCCTCAAACTAACTATAGAGGCAGCAGATGGACTTCACGTAGTGGTGTCTGGGATTGCTGAGCACTACCAGCCGGAGCAGCTTGTAGGCCAGCAGGCCCTCTGGGTCTCAAACCTTGCTCCTCGGACTCTGAGAGGAATTCAGAGTGAGGGAATGCTTCTCTTCGCTGAAGGGGAAGGCGGACGCCTTGTCCGAGTGAGCCCAGAGACTTCCGTGCCGCCAGGTAGTCCCGTACGATAAAGGCCTTGAAGCTCTCTTTTTCGTGGTCGGCCTGGGCAGCCTCTTCCTTTAATGCCCTAGTTGCTTTCTGAAAAATCTCTTATCTGAGCCATCCTGACTCAGAATAATCAATCACGGCTACCGAGTCAGTTTTCATCTATCTAAAGACTTTGGTTACTTCTTCAATGAAACAGTAGCATATTGCCAGCTAAATCCCACCTTTTACCTCCATCATGAAAGCCTTTTTTGCCTAAGTGTCCCATTTAGCAGATACAGGCAGACACTCTTTTACTTTTCTCAAACTTCTTATCCCTTCGCTCTCCCCTCAGTTCTGTGAAACCTCTATTGCTTTTGCCCCTCCTTTCTTATAGAGACGCCCTTTCCATTCAAAGGGAAAGCCCCAGAAAGCCAGCCCTACCATCACAGCTTGATAGAAAGGATACAAGATACCTGTCAGCAGCCAATAGGGAAGAGAAGGCAGAGGGCTTTGAGTGAGAATGAAGCCCTTATAAGCAGTCCAAGCTTGAATCCCAAAGAGCAAGCCCCAAGCAAGAAGAGCATGTTTTGGGAAGAGAAAAAGAGCACAGAGTAAGCTAATTTGAGCCAGAGCTGTAAGACGGAGTATCTGAGGAGTCCATGGGCTTGGGTAAAGGTGACGCTTAGAGATCCAGCGCAGACGCTGGTGGAGAAAAGTATGCCAACTCTTCGCTGCTCTTGTCTCTGTTATTGCAGAGCTAAAGGCGATAGCCTGAGCCCCATATCGCAAAACAATCCGTTGAACAAGAAGGTCATCATCACCGCTGGGGTGATTATCAGCATTACCCCATCCACCCACTTCCAGAAAAGCGGTTCGCCGATACGCAAGAAGCGCTCCATTTGCAGTGAGGGGCTTGCCCCGCTGCCAACTGCCAGCTGTCAGTACAAGCACACCCGATAGCTCTATCCTTTGAAAAGCCACAAGCAGTCCCTTTTCCGGAACCAGTCGAATCCACCCACCTACGACCTGAATAGAAGGATCACAAAACGGACTCAAGAGCTTCTCCAGCGTATTTGGAAGGGATACAGTGTCTGCATCCATTGTAACGATGATATCGGCTTGGGTTCGGTAGATGGCGGCTTGTAGAGCTGCTTTCTTGCCCAGTACTCCCTCGGGAAGGGAAAGGACTTGAATTCTTTTCTCCTGAGCTTTATAAGCGTAGGCAATCTCAAGGGTGTGGTCCTCACTGTGATCATTCACTATCCATATTTCATGCGGCTTGTACGTCTGCCCAAGCAGAGACTCCAGACAAGCAGGAAGGGTTTTAGCTTCGTTTCTGACAGGGATGACGACTGCTACTTGAAGGGAGGTAGGGGCAGATCCAGAAGGAAGGGGACGCCAATGCCCCCATCGCCATAAAAGGAAGATATAGCTTCCCCATATCATCCATGCTAATAGGACTCCTGCCCACTCCAAGCTCACAAGGATAAACTTAACTGAGGCGTATATTTGCTTTATGAGCTATCGGAATTGGGGGCGAACTTTAGCTTTTCAACCAGAGCAGCTTCTCTTTCCCAAAAAGGAGGAAGAGATCGTCCGAGTGATTCGGCAAGCGATTGAGGAGAAAAAGACCGTCCGAGTCGTAGGAGCGGCACATTCCTGGACCCCCCTTATTGAGACAAATCACATTCTCCTTTCCCTTGATCGGATGCAAGGATTGATCTCCCTCTCGCCTACGCAGATGACGGCTACCCTCTGGGCGGGGACTCGACTCTACCGAGCCTTACCTGCTCTGTGGAAAGCTGGTTTCTCCCTCCTCAATCAAGGAGACATTGATCGCCAAAGCATTGCAGGAGCTTTTAGCACAGGCACCCATGGAACTGGCCGAGAGTTTGGCATTCTCGCAACTCAGGCGATCCATTATCGCTTCATCAGTGGAGAAGGCAAGATATACGACGTCTATCCTGAGCTGCAACCAGAGCTCTTTCGGGCACTCCAAGTTTCCTTGGGCCTTTTTGGAGTGATTACCCAAGTTACTCTTCAAGTAACTCCCCGATATTATTTGCGATTAATCAAAAGAATAGAGCCCTTAGAAGTTGCCCTTGAACAAAGTGAAGCATACTTAGAGCAATATCGGCACTTTGAGTTTTTCTGGTTTCCTTACAGCGAGGTAGCTCTCGTAAAACTGACGGAAGTTAGCGAGACTCCTGGACAGACCTCATGGTGGCGCCGATGGGCAGTAGATAAAGTATGGGAGAATGGGGCCTTCTGGGTCATCAATAAATTATCCCAATGGGCTCCTCAACTCTCCCCTACCCTATGCCGATTTGCAAGCAGAAATATGACGGCGGAGATTCGGGTTGACAAAGCCTACCGCATCTTTGCCTCTCCGCGATGGGTACGGTTTCGGGAAATGGAGTATAGTGTGCCCGCAGCAGCTGGCCCCGAGGTCCTGCGAGAAATTCGCCGATGGATAGATCAGCATTCTCCCGCCGTTAGCTTTCCAATAGAGTACCGATATGTGAAAGGCGACGAGATCCCGCTCAGTCCTGCGTATGGCGGAGATAGAGTGCTGATCGCTGTGCATATGTATTATCGTATGCCATATGAAAGGTATTTCAGAGGGATAGAATCTATCTTTCAAGCACATGAGGGACGTCCTCACTGGGGCAAAATGCACACCGCCTCTTCGGCATATCTTCAAAAGGTCTATCCGGAATTGGAATCGTTTTTGACTCTGCGTCAAAAGTACGATCCGCAAGGCGTCTTTCTCACGCCCTTCCTTCAGCGCATGCTATGGGGAGAAAAGATACTTCTTTCTACCTAAGGTAACGATTTGCTTTATACTGATGAGACAAGGCATCCTTTTCAGAATCTTACCTCTTAAAAGGACACGGCAATCTCCCAGTTCCCTACCTTGGACGCAGCAGTAACGCGTTAGAGCTTGACCAGTCCTTCCTTCATAGTGTTTCTTATATTTGCCTACAATGCGATGGGTAACGGGGCTTTTATGGATAGGGGGGCTCTTTGCCCAGAGGAGTCTCTATCTTATTTACTTTACTGAAAAGCCCGATTCTTTACTCCTCTATCCTGAGAGATACCTCTCCCCTATAGCCTTAGAGCGTCGCCGCTTACAGAGCGTTCCTATTACCCTTTCGGACATGCCTATCCCTGATGAATGGCTTCAAAAGCTTAGTGCTTATGGGGCAGTCTGGGGCGTTTCCCGTTGGCTCAATGCAGCTCTCGTGGAGCTGAAAGAGGAACAGCCCCTCCCAGCTCTTCCTTTTATCTCCTGCATAGAACCTTTTTCGCGGGTACGACATGCCAGTAGAGGTAGTCTTGCGGGATTGTACCCTGGGACAAAGAATGGAAACGGAATTACGCATATCAATAGAGTTCAATTAGAACAGCTTCATCTCCATACTCTCCACAGCTTGGGTTACAAAGGACAAGGTATTCGTATCGCGATTTTGGATGCAGGGTTTCCATTTATGAATCAACTCCCTGAATTCCAACCCTTATTCCAGAACGGGCGATATTTGGGGGGATATGATTTTGTAGACCGAGACAGCTCTATCTTTGAAGACAATCCTCATGGAACGCAAGTAGCATCGGTGATAGTAGGAGAAGATCCAGAAACAGGGTATATCGGCGGTGCACCTGAAGCCCATGTTCTTCTGGCTCGCACGGAAAATGCGCTCTCTGAGTCCAGATTAGAAGAATGGAACTGGATGCAAGCAGCAGAATGGGCTGATTCTCTTGGTATCTATATTATTCAGAGCTCCTTAGGGTACAGTACCTTTGATGATCCGGCTGAAAACTATACTTATGCAGACATGAATGGGCATACCGCTCTGTCAAGTCGGGCAGCCGCCTTAGCTGCTCAGAAGGGCATGCTCGTGGTCACTTCAGCTGGAAATGAAGGAAGCTCTTCGTGGCGATACATCACTGCTCCTGCTGATGCAGATAGTATTGTAGCTGTAGGCGCTATCAATAGCTCTGGGGAAGTGGCGCCTTTCTCCTCAAGAGGTCCAACTTCTGATGGACGATATAAGCCTGATGTAGTAGCATTAGGCTGGGGCACCTACATTATAGGATTGTCGGGAGAAGTGCAACAAGCTAGTGGCACTTCCTTTTCAGCGCCTCTTATCACTTCTCTCGCAGCCTGCCTGTGGCAGAGTAAGCCCTCCCTTCCTGGCTGGCATATCAGGGAAGCCCTACTCCGTTCAGCTGACCGCGCCTCGGCTCCAGACAATACTTATGGCTATGGCATTCCCCACGCCGAAAAAGCTCTGAAAATCCTCCAAGCTCTTAAGCCTTCCTCAGCACCCATTCTCCAGCTCTATCCTAATCCCGCTTCTTCTCACCTCACTCTCTTTTTAGCAGATGGGGAACTGGGATGGTATAACTTAGAGGTTTATGATACAAATGGCCGCAGTGTCTTTCGGAGTGTCTATAGGGGAATGACAGAGATATCTATACCGATTCAAGCATGGAATAAAGGCGCTTATTTCGTTCAGCTTATTCCCTATCAAGGTGATCGCTACTTCGACGGCATATTCGTAAAAATATGAAACAGCTAATTCTACTACTCGTAGTGAGCTCCTTTTTACTCAGCTGTAAGAAGAAAGGAGAAGAGTCTCCCGAGGAGCCATGGTTCAACCTTTTCACGGTAGAAGATGACCTCCAACTGGGTGCTAAAGTAGCCCAGGAAATAGAATCAGACCCTCAAAAGTACCCCATTTTAGATTCTGCTCAATATCCTGAGGCTTATGCCCATATCTATCGGATGCGTGATGTGCTTCTTGCGACAGGAAAGCTGAAGTATGCTCAAAAATTCCCGTGGCGGATAAGAATTATTCGCGATGATACTACACTCAATGCCTTTTGTGCGCCAGGAGGGTACATCTACGTCTATACAGGCATTATCAAGTATCTACGGAATGAAGCAGAACTAATGGGGGTTCTTGCTCATGAAATGGCACACGCAGATCGTCGTCATGTAAGTCAGCTTCTGACACAGGCCTATGGGATACAGACGCTTTTAGGGATTATCACTGGAGGGAATGAACCAGGACTTTTAGCTCAAATTGCGGCGAATCTGCTTCTTCTCTCATTTAGCCGAGATCACGAGCGAGATGCAGATACCCACTCGGTCATCTATTTGTGTCCCACCGAATATAAAGCAGATGGGGCTTCGTATTTCTTTGAATATATCACCCAAGGTGGGGGCATTCGCCCGCCTGCTTTTTTGAGCACTCATCCAGATCCTGGCGAGCGAGTGCAAAATATACGCCAGAAAGCTCAAGACATGGGCTGCACAGGCACTGAGTTTTATGAAGTCCGCTACGAACGGTTCAAAGCCAGCCTCCCTTAGCCACATCAAAGAAACCTGTTTGTATATTCAAGATACAGCACGCACTCGCGCTTTCTACGAGGGACTACTGGGTTTAGTGTGCGTGTCAGAGGCGCCAGGACGATTTGTCTTTTTCTGCGCTGGTCAGGATATGCTCTTGTGCTTCGTGCCGGAGTTTTCCGCTCAGAATCCGATTTTGCCTTCACATGGCGCTAATGGACCTCAACATATTGCTTTTGAATCGCCTGACTACGAGGACTGGAAAGCCTATTTAGAGAATAGAGGCATCCTAATAGAACATGAAGCTGAGTGGAAGGGAGGACGCCGCTCATTTTACTTTCGAGACCCTGACGGACATAGTATAGAAATTGCCGAGCCGGGCATATGGGGAGAGTCTCCTAAAAATCCTTCTGCTTACAGAAACCGCCTTTCTCTTTGAGAGAGTTTTCGTAAAATTGAAGTATGTACCGAAGGTGGGGGAGATTTCTTTTTGGGCTTAGCATTATTTGGGCACAGAGATACACCTACGGAAATGAATGGATAGAGGATGGGGTCTCCTATCGGAAGCTCTTAGTGTGGCGAGATGGGGTATATCGGGTTACGGCTGGGGCACTTGGGATTACGGCGCCCTCTGCCACGCTTCGGCTCTTTTGGCGGGGTCAAACTGTGCCTATTTATGTGGCTGATGGAGGAGACGGGGTCTTCAATGGCAGCGACTATATTGAGTTCATTGGACGTCGAAATGATGGAGAGCCAGACTCAGTCGTTTTTCGGCACAATCTTCTTCTGCGCCATCAGCCAGGCATCCATGGAAATCCCCTCATGCCCCTCAATCATAACGATACTTCCGCCTATTTTCTCTGTTGGGGCGTGGGAACTGGCTTGCACATTGAACCTTATACAGACCCTGACCCTTTCTCTCATCCTGTGCAAGACTGGTTTTGGTGGCGTTTCACTGAGAGTGCTCATACAGGCGGATACTGGTTCGGTCCAGGCGGCTTCGGAGTAGGAGGATATGAGCAGCATAATAATCCAATGTACATCCTTGGAGAAGGGAGAGGATGGGGCCTCAATCCACTGGTTCGGTCCTATGCCCTACCCTCTCCCCGACCAGAAGCTGCGCCTTTCTTCGTGGTAGAGCTTTCTCATGCATCCCTCAGCATAGGTGGAACCTTTTCTTTAGAATGGCAAGTCAATGGCTACACGACTCAAGCCTTTACAGCTGCCGCTCCCTACTACTTTCGTCCTCGCTTTACGGTTCCGACCTCTGTCTTAGCCCCTTCCGTAACTGTGAGCTGTATTAGCTCTACAGCTGGGTACAGCGGGGAATTTTTTCACTACTGCTCAGTAGTATATCCTCGCAGTGCTGTACTGAGTGCCAGTGACACGTTCTTGACGATAGGAGTGGTCAATCCATCACCTACCCCTCGCGTTCTGGTGCTGAGCGGCATGCCCGTAAGCGCGGGGGATTCCGTTTTAGTATATGACATTCAGCATAGACGCAGGTGGCGGGCAGTGTGGCAAGCAGGACAGTGGTATGTGCCTCTGCCAGCCTTAGCCGATACATTTTCCCTCTACATCGTGCGTGGGCAAAGTATTGGCACTCCCCTTATCCGTTCAGCGATCATAGAAAACTATAGTGAAGCAGCAGGAGCTGAAATCCTACTTGTAACTCATCGCCGCTTAGCAGCCTCAGCTCAAGCATATAAAGAGTACAGAGAAACACATCCAATCAATCCACGCTCTGTCCTGATTGCCTATACCGATGCAATTGATGATGAATTTGGATGGGGGCGGGTAGGACACCCCTTGGCGATTCGCAACCTTGTTCGCTGGGGGCTTGACCACTGGACTACTCCGCCGAAGTATCTCCTTTTGTGGGGAGACGGGGTTGGGCTCTGGCGGCTGGGTTACGGCGACCCCCCACCTCCCTATCATTTAGTGCCTGTCTTCGGGTATCCTGCTTCAGACTGGGGCTATGTATCAGACTTCTACGGTGAAGGAGATATCGTCCCAACAATCCCTGTAGGACGCATACCCGCTCAAAACGATAACCATGGATATATCTACATTGATAAACTCCGCACTTATGAAAGTATGACGAACCCTCCTTGGCTCAAATGGGCTCTTCATTTAGGAGGGGGTGAAAATGCCATAGAACAGAGCCTAATCAGTTCTCATCTTTTAGCCTGCCAGCAAGTATTTGAAGATAGTATATATCAAGGACGAGTGGTCTATTATCAGAAGCGAACGGGTGGCATGCAGGCTCCACCTGGCAGTCCTACTATCAAGGAAAGGATAGATAGTGGAGTAGTGATCCTCCAAACATTTGGACATTCTGGCGCTGAACTTTTTGACGTGAACTTTTACGAGCCTGTGGACTATGACAACTGGGGACGCTATCCTCTTATTATAGTGAATGGCTGCTATCAGGGTAACTTTGACGAAATAGATATTCTCAGTCAGATTCACAGCGAACGCTTTATTTTTGAAGGGGGAAGGGGCTGCCTCTGGTATCTCTCTCTCTCTGGTACAGGGTTTATTGGGGCTTTGGGGAGGCAAACCTTATTCATGTATGAGGTCTTCTTCCGAGATTCTGTAGGCATCATGGTAGGAAATGGACTTGTGGAAGCCTTTCGACGAATCCATAGTAGCGGCATGGGTGCTTTTGAGTACTATCACATGGCAGGACAGCCCCTCTTAGGGGATCCGTGCGTCCGATTAGCTGCTCCTACCCGTCCAGACCTCGCCATAAGCTCAGCCGATGTCCGAGTAATTCCAGCTATTCCTTCGGCAGAGGAAAACACCTTCCGTGTGTTTATTCGGTATCAAAATTTGGGAATTGGGTTTGTCGATAGCTTTTCTATTCGGGTTACTCATCGCATTGTAAGTAGTGGTCAAAGCTTTACTTATACTTATCGGCGTGGGCCCTTCCTCCGTCAGGATAGTCTAGAGGTAGTTCTCTTCGCGCCTGCGAGTGAGTGGGCTGGGATTAATGAATTAGAAGTCTTTGTAGATGCTCTGGACGAGATTTCCAATGAGCTCCGAGAGGATAATAACAAAGTACGCTTAGAGTTTTTAGTGCGTTCGGCGCGCCCGCTTCCCCTTTATCCGTGGCCTTTTGCTGTTATCAATAAAGATTCCATTGCACTCATAGCAGCTACCTACAATCAAAATACTTCGGCACCGCAGGGATACTATTTTGAGATAGACACAAGCTATCGCTTTGACTCACCCTTTCTGCGGCAAAGTGGTCTGGTTCAGGGTACTACCGTCTTCGGACGATGGGAACTTCCATTTCGTCTAAAAGATAGTGTAGTGTATTACTGGAGGGTTCGGTTAGAAGGGGCTGGGTCACAGGAGTGGGCTACTCAGTCTTTTCAGTATATCCGTGGTCCCAGAGAGGGGTGGGGACAGAGCGCTCGTCCTCAGTTTTTAGAGAATGAACTTGTGGGATTGAGGTACGAGGCTCCTCATTTTGAATGGTCATTCACTCAGCAGCGAGTCAAAATAGAAGCCCGCGACAGTTATAGCCCGCTTGGACCTCGTCGTTTCCTTCAAAAGGATGGAGCGATGCTCTCTACCATCTATAGCCACACTCTCTACGCAGGCTGGTGGGATGGAGCCTTTCAGCCGGGGGTCTTCATTGCTGTGTTTGACCCCACTACTTTTGAGCCTTTAGAAAGAGATGAGATTTTTGGCGAATGGAGGTATTTCTGCTCGGGTTTCTGCTATCAACGATATACTCCTGTCTATTATTTCGTTTCCATGACCACGGATGCGATGATTGATTCACTCTGGGCAGTGATTCAGCGTGCGCCGATAGGAGCTCCTGTTCTTTTGCTTTTCACGGCAGGGCATACCCCCTCTACATGGTCAAGTCGCATCACTCAAATCTTATCGGCAATCGGGGCCAGTAATAATGCCCTCAATTTGACCCCTACTACGAAAGGTCTCGTTTTAGGCGCTAAAGGCGCTCCCCCAGCGACAGCCCTTGAAAACTTTTGTCCAGATACAGCTTCTTGCGCAATAGAGAAGGTTTATGAAATCGTTTTACCCCGAGGTTGGATGTTTTCCCCTCGGATTCCCCGCCCTGTTCAGTGGGAAGAGGCTTTCTTTGAATATCAAAGACGAAGCTCAGGGGATACAATCAGCCTCTTTATCTATGGAATCCGCCCAGATGAAACAGTAGATACACTCTATAGAGATGGTCTTTCATCTCAAGTATATGACCTTCGCCCTTACAATGCTTCTTATGCTAACCTTCGCCTCAGTGCCCGCTACTGGAATAGGCAATCAACCGCAACTCCTCAGCTCCTCTACTGGTATGTGCTCTTCCAACCTTTCCCTGATATAGCAATAGATCCCACACTCCGATGGGTCTTAGAGCGAGAACGAGTAGAAGAAGGAGAAGAAATAGCCTTAGAAATAGGACTTAGAAATCTTTTATCTGCAAGGACGCCAGATAGTATAGAGGTCCTCTATTTGATTCAGACGGCCTCAGGAAGCTGGGACACTCTTGGATGGCAGCGGTATCCTCCATTAGAGGGACTGGACACACTGGTGGCTCGCTTTCGCTTCTCTAGCATAGGATTTGGTGGAGCGAACCGCCTGCGCATCATTGCTAACCCTCGTCCTCTCTTCGGCGAGCGCACCTTTGTGAATAATCGGTGGGAAGCCGAGGTGTTCGTCGCCACAGACCGCATCAACCCTGTAGTAGATGTACTCTTTGACGGTCATCGAATCCAGAATGGGGACATCGTTGCCCCAGATCCAATCATTACGATAGAAGTAAAAGATGAGAATCGGCACTTAGCCTTAGATGACACGAGTACGGTAATAGTACGACTGCGAAAAGGAGATGAACGAGGATTGGGCGAGCGTATATCTTACAATTCAGGCAAGCTGCGATTCACGCCAGCTACGCTTCCAGAGAATCGGGCTCAGGTGGAGTTTCGTCCTGGCCCTCTTGCCGATGGAGAGTATGTTTTGAGTGTGGAGGCTTTTGATAAAAAGCGAAACCGTTCGGGACTTCAGCCATATGAAATTCGCTTTCGCATTATCAATGAAAGCAGCCTCACCTATGTCCTCAACTATCCCAATCCTTTCTCTACAAGTACCCGGTTTTATTACGAACTGACGGGTGGGATTCTTCCCGAGGTGTTTCAGATTCACATTTATACTCTCTCAGGACGCTTGGTCAAGGTCATAGACCTAAAGGCGCTGGGAGAAGTACGGATCGGACGACATCTGACGAGATATGCATGGGATGGGACAGATGAATATGGGGACCGCTTAGCAAATGGAGTATACTTGTATAGAGTAGTACTTCGCATGCCTAATAATCAGAAAATAGAACAGCGATCAGAGAACCTTTCAGAGTTCTTCAAGGGTGGATGGGGGAAGATGGTACTTTTGCGGTAGAGCTATACATGAGAAAAGAGTTGTATATTTGTCGCTGCTGCGGCAGTAGCTCAGCTGGTAGAGCGCAACCTTGCCAAGGTTGAGGTCGCGGGTTCGAGTCCCGTCTGCCGCTCTCCCGCCGAGGTGGTGGAATCGGTAGACACGCAGGACTTAAAATCCTGTCGCCTGAAAAAGGCGGTACGGGTTCGAGTCCCGTCCTCGGCATGTAATGTCTTCTTCTTTTGCCGCTTTTTTGCGTGAGAAGAAAATAAATCCCGAAAAGTGGGCAGCGGGAGAACCAAGAGAGCGAGTTCTTTTCCACATTCTCGCCTTCCAAAAGCTGGGACGAATCGCCTATGAACAGCGATATCTCTTTTTCTTCAACCAGTGGCGTCGAGCTTATCCTTTATCCGAGGTCTCGCCTCCTTAGGGTACCTTTCCCTCCGCTTACTAATCGGTCAAGGCCTGGGGCGTCAGCGTCTCGTGTTTTGCCTCCAAATAGGAGCGATTGCGCTCAGTAGCGGTGCCGCCCTTATCATTCTGGTTCTCTTCCAGAGTTTCCGTTTGGCGATTACGGATTCTTTGTATCAGTATTTTGGGACTTTCTGGATTCAATATTATGCTGAAGAGTATGAAAGCCGCCTGCAGCCAATTGATAGAGCCTACCTTGATAGGCTCGGAGTGCGAGTCGAGCCAGCTATTCATCTCCCTATATTCATAGAAGGCAGAGATGGACGCTCTGATGGCATTCAACTCATCGCAGTCGAGGCTTCGTGGTGGGAACTTCCTCTCTGGCGCTCTCGCTTAGCCTACCCTATCTCCCAGTGGAATGGAGAAAGTGGAATCGTGCTCTCTCGGCGCTTAGCGCAGCGATTAGGCGTTTCTGTAGGAGAGAAAGTAACTCTCCTATGGCTAGCCGACCCCCCTCGTCTGCGGCGACTTCCTGTCTTGAGCCTCTACGAAGCTCACTTAGAGGAGGTAGATCGTCAAGTGGCTTTCGCTCCTCTCTCTTTAGCCCAAACCCTGCTGGGATGGCAGGTATCGCAAGTTCAAGTGGCCCATGTGTTTATGCCATCCTCAATCCAGCAGGACAAGTCTGCAGAAGAAATAGCTGAAAAACTTCCAAACTTTTACGAAATAGTACCCATGGAGGCGATATTTCCAGATATTTTTAACTGGATTTCCCTCATAGAGCAGAATGTACAGCTTATCTTGTTGATTGTGTTGGGTCTGACTATTTTTGTGGTGTCCTCTGGATTTCTTGTACTTCAATTTGGACAGCGGCTTCGGTACGAGGTATTATGGGCAATAGGAATTCATCCTCTTCATCTGCGCACTTTTACCCTTTTCCAAGCGATGTGGAGCGTGGGATTAGGAACCGCTGGAGGCTTGAGCTGGGCGAGCCTCTTGCTATGGACCCAAGCTAAATGGGGCTGGTTTCATTTAGACCCAGAGAGTTATCTCCTTCCAGTGATACCCGTCCATCTCACATGGAAACCCTATATCGGTGTGATAGGGGCTGGACTGTGTTTAGCTATAGGACTGGGTCTCTTGAGCTATCCCAAGCGCCGTCTTCTTCGCCTCCTGACCCAAGCCGAATAGAAACTTATTTTTGTAGGTGATGAGAATCCTCCTTGCTGGGCTTGTCGGGATGGGATTAGCGCAGCGAATCCCTCTTCCTCCTTCTATCAATACCCCCCTTCATGAGAGTGCTCCTGTCATATCAGCCGATGGAAGACAACTGTTTTTCTGGAGATTGGATGATCCAATGGGCTTCGGCGCTCAGGACATCTTCTATGCTGTATGGGATGAGGAGAAAAGGGAATTTGGGCCGCCTATTCATTTAGGCAGCGCAATTAACGACCCCCGAGGGAATATTCCTTTTGGAATCACCCCTGATGGACAATACCTACTGGTATACAGAGAATTTCGGAATCCCCACAATCCCTGCGAATTGGGATTGTCTCGACGAATTTCTGGCGACATTTGGGGAGCTCCCATTCAACTAAAAATACATAAGTTTTATAGCGAAAGTGGGAGCTCCCTAACAGCAGCTTTAGGATGGGATGGACATACCCTACTCCTTTCTATGAAAGGCAAGGGCAGAGTCGGAGGAGAAGACCTCTACGTAAGCTTTTATGATCCTGAACAGAAACTTTGGAGTGAGCCTCTTCATTTAGGTCCCTTGATCAACACAGTAGGAGACGAGATCACGCCCTTTTTAGCACCAGATGGAGTAACTCTTTATTTTTCCTCTAATGGGCGCCCTGACTCTAAAGGAATGGATATTTACATGACTCGAAGATTAGATGAGACATGGCAACACTGGAGCATACCTCAGCGCTTACCTGAGCCTATCAATTCAGAGGCTGACGACTATTACTTCAAGTTTGCAGCTCTCAAACCTGAGGTAGGTTATTTTGTTTCCACGGACTCCATGCAGTTAGGGAAGCAACTGTATCAGGCAATTATTCCGACCGCCTATCAACCTAAACCGACAGTCTTGGTTCAAGGTCGAGTATTAGAGCGCAACGGACGCCACCCCATTCCCAATGCCGAGGTTCGATACTATGACCTCGTAGAGCGCAAACTAGAGGGAGCTGCCCTCTCCGCAGAAGGTACGGGTACTTACCGACTCCTCCTTCCGATGGGCACTCTGTATGGGATTATTGTAATTAATCCGGGTTACTTCAGCCTTAGTGAGCAAGTAGATCTTAGACATGTAAATGGACAATCGCGGGTTTTAGAAAAAGATATTTTAGTAGTTCCTCTCCAAGCCGATGAGGTCTTCCGTCTAAATGGATTGTTTTTTGAGAGCGGAGATAGCACTTTAGCTCCAGAAAGCTATTTAGAACTGGAGCGGCTCTCCTGGTTGCTGAGCGATAAACCGACTATGCGTATAGAAATCATAGGACATACGGACAGCACAGGTGATTTAGAGCGCAATATCCTGCTCTCTTGGCGAAGGGCAAATGCAGTAGCAAAGTATCTCACTGCTCGGGGTATCTCAGAAGAACGATTACGCATCAGTGGAAAGGGGCCCACTCAACCGATCGCTGATAACCGCACGCCCGAAGGAAGAGCCCTTAATCGCCGAGTAGAGTTCCGAGTCTTATCTCCTTGAAGGGTCTGGGGCAAGCTAAAAGAGAGAACCGAATATCTGAAAGTCTGCCGAGCTGAAGAGAGTAGGGGGATTCGGCTTCTCCTGTGCGATTAGGGAGTGTGCCATCGCCTATGGCGCTCAGGGAAAAGCTCCTCTCTATATCCAGCAGACAATTCAATACACGCCCGTCAAAACGCAAGCAACACACCTCATTCTACCGCAAAGCAGATTGACATCTAAAACACTAATGCATCCTCCTCTAAAAATCTACTAACTCCACACTCAGAGCAACTATCTCACCTCTGTCAAAAACAAGAATCCCCTTACCTAAAGCACAGACTTTGAGGCGAGGTCAAGGAATCGCCCTGAAAGTTCTCAGTTTCTCTCAGCTTCGTCCCCAAAGGGTGAGCAGGGTTACTACCAGAGACACTACGGTAAAGCCTATAGTAGAGATCCAAGTAAGCGTACGAAAACGCCAGTCTAAGTCCTGTCGCAGTTCGGTAAAGCGGGCATTCATATCTTGTCTTAGTTCTGTGAAGCGACTATTCGTATCTTCTCGTATCTCAGCAAAGCGTTTGTCCATTTCAGCTTTCTGCTCAGCAAAGCGCCTGTCCATCCCCTCCTTCTGCTCAGCGAAGCGCTTCTCTGCCTCCACTCGCTGCTCATTCAGCAT
>JANXAJ010000003.1 GCA_025062295.1 Bacteroidia bacterium
GCTCCTCACACAAAAAAACAAGCAAGACTCATATATACCAACTACCCCACTTAGCCTCCTTCGTTTTACTTTTCCCCCAAAGCTTTTATAATCTTCTCCCGAAGCAGGGTAGAAGGAGCGCTGCCAGTCAAAACCTGGATGATGGTATAGAGAATGGGAAAAGTTGGATCCACTCTATCCTTGAGAGCCTGAGCTGCGTAGTATCCCTCAGCTGTCATGCCTAAACGGGCAAGAGCAGTTTGAGGGGTATATCCTTGAGCTAAATACTCACCAAAGCGCTGATTCCGGCTGTGATTACTGAACGCTGTAACTAAAAAGTCTCCCGCCCAAGCAGGAGACAGAAAAGGCGTCGTCTCTTGAGGTACCCACGCTGCCAGCACCTCTTGGAGCTCAGCCAGCATCACAGCCGCTACAGCCGCTCGCGCATTGTCCCCCAAGGAACTCAAAGCACCAATGCCAATTGCATATATATTTTTCAGAGTTCCTACCCATTCTAACGAGTTTATAGCTGGGGTATATAGAAGCCTAAAAAAAGAGGTCTCAAACAAAGTGCGAGCTATTTCATACATCTCTTTCTCAGAAGTGCCGAGCCCGACCCAAGTAGGGCGACGCTGGATCACCTCTTCTGCGTGACTCGGACCACTCAGAACAGCAAAATGAGTTAGATGACGCTGCCTAAAGTAAAGACTAGGACGCAGCCCCGATTCCGATAAAAGCCCCTTTGTACAGGAAATCCATGGGACATCAGGAAGAGTATGAGCCTCTAAGACTGGAATTACGTACCGGGAGGGCAGAGCCAGCACTACCGCCTCAGCAGGAAGGAGCACTTCTTCCAGCTCACAGCTTAGTATTTCTATGTAGTTCTCAGGAAAAGTATGCTCTGGAAAAATAAAAGGATGGCGCCCATACCTCCGCAGACTCTCCGCAATCTCAGGTTTATGAACCCACCAATAAATCCTATGGGACTTCTGGCAGAAAAGATCCGCAATCGCACATCCCCAACTTCCAGCCCCAATAAGTGCGACTCTCACAAGGAGGAACGAATCTTGACCTTCATGCTATCTTGAAGCTGCTCGTGGAGAAGCTCGTACGGTCCTGTAACGATGAGGGCTCCCACCTCTACCCCCTCTTGAATCTCTATAACTTGATCATCTGCCACTCCCGTTTGGACGCTGCGCTCCCGCACAATATCTCCCTGGACTTCATATATGACTTCTTTATTCTTACGCAGTACTACTGCTTGCAGGGGAACTGCCAGTACATCCTTTCGCTCATCATAGAAAATACGCACAAGCGCACTCATCTCTGGTCGCAGAGGGTATTTCTGGGCAGGGTAGCTCGTTGTATCTATGGCAATACGAACAGTATAGGTACTCACTTGCTCACCTGTGAGGCTGCTGGCCGCTTCCGTTTGGGTCGTCTTTCCTGAGCTGTATCCAATCTGTTGAACATATCCTCTGAGTTTGAGATTAGGATAAGCCTGAATCTCAATGAGTGCTGAGTCTCCCACATGGAGGTGTACAATATCGCTTTCGGTAACCTGAGCCTCTGCGAAAAAAGAACTCAGGTCTGCAATTCGGACGCTCTCTGTTCCAGCCATCTGCCCCACGCCAACGACTCTCTGACCCACCCGTACCATGAGACGAGTAATGACCCCATTCATAGAAGCATAGACAGAAGTTCTTTGGTAATCAAGCTGAGCTCGAGTTAGATTGGCTTCCATGCTTCGAATCCGATGAAAGGCGGCGCGAACGGCATTTTCGGCACTCTGGCGTTGAGCTTGAGTGATTTGATACCGAAGATGAGCAGCCTCCCATTCCGCTTCAGAAAGGGCTTTTCCCTCATACAGACGCTTAGCGCGCTGATAGGCAAGCGATTCTTGGACAAAGGCAGCCTGTTGCTGAGCAAGACTTGCCTGAGCAGAGGCATACTGCGCTTTTGCCTCCTCCAATGCAGCCTGCATTTGCAGAAGAGCCATCCGATAGTTATCCGGTCGGATCGTAAAAAGCAGCTGCCCCGCCTTGACCGTGTCGCCCTCTTTGACATATATCCGAATCACTTCACCAGAAACATCAGGGCTAATCGGCACCTCTACCACAGGACGTATGACCGCCGTCTCCGTAATAAAAGGGCGAATGGTGCGACGCTGAACCGTGTCTACCTCCACTGTCAAACCATCATCCGTGCCAAAAGCCCACCGAACCGTCCCAGCCGCCGCAAGTACTCCGAGAGTCGCTATCACTATCCATCTCCATCTTCTCATAAACCCGTGTATTTACCAATATATGCCCCTAAGAGAATAGACCGAAAGTGCTTTTCTAATTGAGCCTGCTGCCGTTCTAGTTCGGCTTGAGTATAGGTTAGCAGCGCCTCTCGATAACTCCAGTAAGGGAGTCGACCCGCCTCATATTGAAATTGGGCTTGTTGAAAAGCGCGACGAGCAGCTTCTGCACTCCGAAGAGAAGCGGCTTCCTGCTGCTGAGCATTTTGCCACGCTAAATAAGCCTGCTGAGTGCGTCGGATTACCTGCTGGCGCTGCTGCATAAGCTGAAGCTCAGCTATACTCAGACTGCTCTGCATACGAAGCACCTGCGTGCGGCGACGAAGCTGCTGAAAAATAGGGACTGATAAGTTCAGAAAAATAGATTGATTCACATTCTCACGGATTTGCCGTTCAAAAGGCAAAGGCTCTCGTATAAGGCCCTGAGTTGGATCAAAACGGATATTGCCCGCATTGGAAGAGTAATTGGTCTGTATAGAAGTGTTCATCGTGAGCGTGGGGAAATAAGCTGCACGTGCCGCCTGAAGGGCATATCCTTGAAGAATAACCCTCCACTGTGCCTCCTCTACCTCTGGCGCTGTGCGAAGTGCAAGCTGAATCGCCTCCTCCTCCGACAAAGGCCCTAAATCCGGAATGGATATGCCTAAAGTGAATTCCACTCGGTCAACGGGTATAGTATCCCATCCCATCAGCTGAAGGAGAAGGAGCTTATTTTCCCTATGACGATTGTATAAGGCTAAATACTGAGCTTCCTCCCGACTCAACTGAGCAGCGACTGAAAGGCTGTCCAAGGACAGAAGCTGTCCAGCAGCAATCTGGAGTGTGATGCGTTCAAGCTGCTCCCGAAGACGAGCAATCCGCTGAGCCGACAGGGTTATGAGAAAAGAGTCTGTGAGAGTTTGACTAAATTGAAGAAGGGCTTGAGCCATTACCTCGCTCTGAATGCGACGCAGACTGGCCTGAGCTAAAGCCGCATTGGCGCGAGCCTGACGAAGGAGATAGTGATTGGCTAAGCCAGCAAAAATCACCCAGTTAGCCCCTACAGAACCTGAGCTAAAAGTAGTCGTTTGCTGGACCCTATCAAAAGCAAAGGGGTCAAAGGTCGTACCATAATTCTGGGTCAAGTTCGCTCCAGCCGAGAGAGAAGGGAGAAAGTTGGCATAGGCTTGGGACACCTCCGCTTGAGCAGAACGCAAGCTAACTCGTCCTTGCTGGATAGAGAGGGCGTTCTGCTGGACTGCCTGTAAAAAAGTAGAAAGCGGAATGCGTTCGTGAAAGGGCGGTGGGAAAGGCGGAAGCGCAATCTGAGCCCAGAGCAAAGAGTAAAGGGGAATACTCATCAAGCCCAGTCTGAGTCCTCTCTTCTCCTTCCACGACCGAAGGTTTTCCCTGACTCTTTCTCTCGAATGAACTCCCCCTGAGTCTTCTGAAGAAACAGACCTACGTTCAATTCTTCTTTTCATCACCTTCTGCAAAGTAGAATAGAAAATCATTAGTCTATGCGAGGAGGTATAAACCACAATTCTCTGAAGACTGCCGCAAGGCTGAATTGGAGAGTGGTTTCTCGGACAAGGGGATGCGGAAGGAAAGCGTATTCTATAGCAAGGTAGATGAGATTCGGAGTGCGGGGGAGCTGCCATCCTATTCCAAAAGTAACTCCATAAAAGGAAAGAGCAACATGCGGAGGTCGCCCTACAAAACCACCTACTTGATATCGGAGCCGCTTATAAAAGATAGAACTGCGAGGGTCTATCTGCGATTCTATCCCAAAGCGCACATCCCAGCTAGGGGAAGTTTCAGCTGGAATCATACCTGCCCCCTCCCATCGATCCGAAGCCCAAGTGTATCCTCCTTCCATACCGAGACGCCATCGGGTATGAGCTGCATACAGTCCTCCTCGGAGCAGAGAGGGGTATCGCCATGTCCCCTGATTACGCACCAAAGTATCTAAGAGGACATCAGTGAGAGAAAAATTCTTCTGAAGGGTATAACTCAGCTCTCGCCTAAGTGCAGCCCTGAAAGCATACCCAAGGCCCAGTTGGAATTGCCACTCTTCTAAAGAGTCCTGCCAGAGAATACCCACTCGGTGCTGAAGGCCCTGAAGGCGTACAGAGGTCAGAAGATAATCTGCGAGGGGCTGTAAGCCACTTTGGAGACTTCGCTGCCGTTCATAGGTACCCCAGAGGTAGCCCACTTGGTAGCCCATGGCAAAGGCTTTCCATCGCAGTGCCGCTTGCACATAAGCCTGAGAAAGCAGCCCTTCCGCTCTTTCCGAAAACTGAAAGTCAGAAAATCCTGGAAAGCGGCCCGTACTCCAATACCCTTGGATAGCCTGGGGCATAAGTCCCATTGCTAATCCCCAGCCCTTCCCTCGGCTGAAGCTAAGCTGAAGATTCTGGAGAGCCCCAGAGCCGAAATTCGCTCGCTGAGTGGAGGTACTCAATCGTTGAAGTCGTCCCCAACCACTAAAATCTGCTTGCATCGCGGTCAAGTGAGCGCTATGGGCGGGTTGTTCTGGCAGCCCCATTCCAATCCCTACAGCCGAGAGACGCCCCATCCCCAATCCTCCCCCAGCCGCCGTCAAATGCGGAAAGCCTAACCCATATCCACTGTAAGGATTAAAGGTCAGTTGCCCCCACAGGAGCGCAAAAACTGCTGCCAGTGCCACGCGCCACGCAGTGTCAGATCAGGCGCAAAGATACTATGGGAGGGAAGCACCGACCGAATAAAGTCAGCTTCACCACCCGTGACCCAGACCCTCAGGGACCCGCCTCTCATTTCTAACTGCCTAATCCACTGACTTATCTCCAGTTGGAAGCCTCCCACTACCCCTGCCAAGAGAGCCTCCTCCGTATCTGTCCCCAAAAGAGGAGCCTTCATACGGGGCTCTATGCGAGGTAACCTTCCTGTCTTCTCTGCTAAAGCAAGCAAACGCAAGTGAATTCCAGCTGTAATCACCCCACCACGGTGATATCCTTGAGCATCTATGTAATCTATGGTACAGGCAGTTCCACAACTGAGGACTACTGCTGGCCAGCTTCCACTCTCTCGAACCGCCAGAATCTGGGCTGCCCGATCCGCTCCCAGCCGCTGACTATACGCAGAAGGGAAAGGAAATCCTTTCTCCACACTTAGCTCTACTGCCCCCTGCTGAGCTAAGACCCGCCGCCAGCTTCCATCCATACGAGTATCCAAGTAAAAAATACGCATGTCGTCAAATCCGATTAGCTCTTCGGGGGATAAGAATAAAAACCTTTGCTTGAGCTCTCCTCTGTCTGAGAAAATGGCGGCTTTCACTTGACTATTTCCGATATCTACGATGAGAACCGAGCCTTCCATTTTTCAGTAGCAGCGAAAATTGGGAGAATATACTTTCCTTCTGGTGTGTCAAAGTGGAGATAATCTCTCTCATCCCACTGCTGGAGGCACGCAGGCACAAGCCGACCCGAGAGATTAAGGAGACCCTTCCTCCATGTACGCTCCATGAAGGAGATTCTTATGATTGACTCTTTCATGTAGTGCCAGCGCCAATAATGATCCTCATACTGCCTCAGCAGACTCCAGAGAGTAGGAGGAACCTCCCCAATTTGTCGGAGGCTTACTGCCTCTAAGCCCGAAGGAAACGAAACCTGATAGACATTCAGCCCAATTCCGACGATGGCATACAAAGGTTTCTCATTTATCCATCGCACCTCTGCAAGGAGTCCAGCCAGTTTGCCTACAGGATGAGAAAAGCTCCATAAATCATTAGGCCATTTGATGCAGAGAGAGTTCTTGACATATCCTGCGACGGCATCCCATAGCGCTAGAGCTGCCCGAGCCAGCAAGGTAGGAGGATGAATTCCTTCCCTCAATAAGAAGCTAAAAGTCAAACTCTCGCCGGGAGTGGCATGCCAGGGCGTCCCTTTTCGTCCATATCCGCTCCGCTGATAAAGTGTCCATATTAGGGTTCCTGTAGGCACCTCGCCAGCCTCAGCCCATTGGTGGAGGAGAGCTTGAGTAGAATCCAACTCTGGAAAGAAGTGAAAGCGAAAGCCTTTTCGTCTTTGTTCCTCCTTTCCTAAATAGGCCATAGGAGCTTCATCTAAGGACGGAGAGAGGCTCTAGGAGGCTGGGAAGCATCTCAGGGGGGGGATTAAGCCCCATAAGCGTGAGAATGGTAGAAGCCACTTGGGGAAGAATTCCTCCTTCTAATCGGTACGGCATAGCAGTGGGACTAATAAGAATGCAAGGGACTTGAGCCAAAGTATGGGCTGTGTGGGGACTACCATCAGAATTCCGCATTTGGTCGGCATTCCCATGGTCAGATATAAGAAGGGTTACATAGCCTGCCTGAAGCGCTGTTTTTACTAACTCGGCAGAGCATGCATCTACCACTTCGCAAGCTCGGACAGCTGCCTCCCACACACCCGTGTGACCCACCATGTCTGGATTAGCTAAGTTGAGACAAATGAAGTCTATTTCACCTTGACGAAGAATGGGTAAAAGAGCATCTCGCAGCTCATATGCACTCATCTCAGGTTTGAGATCATAGGTAGGAACCTTTGGCGAAGGGATAAGAATCCGCTGCTCCCTTGGAAAAGGCTCTTCGCGTCCCCCATTCAAGAAGTAGGTTACATGAGGATATTTTTCAGTTTCGGCAATACGCAGCTGGCTAAGCCCAGCTTCCGCTATGACAGCTCCTAAGGGGTGCTCAATCACAGTCTTTCCGAATAGGAACCGAACACCTCGCCCAGTGAAGAGGGGATCGTACTCTGTCATCGTCAGGAAATACAGGAAAAGTGGAGCAAGGTCAGCTGGCATAGGAACGGGCGCTCGTCCACTCTGAGGCTCTTCCACTTCCCCTGTGTAGAGCGCCTGTACAAGCTGGCGAGGACGATCATTGCGAAAGTTGAAGAAGAAAACCGCATCCTGAGGAGAAAGGGAAGCCGCTTCTCCTATCACGATCGGTGGTAGAAACTCATCTGTTATGCCTCGCTGGTAGGTATGATGGAGAGCACTCTCTACGGAGGGAAAAGTCTCGCCCTCGCCAAAAACAAGCAGTCTATACGCCAGCCGTGTCCGCTCCCAACGGCGATCCCTGTCCATTGCGTAATATCGTCCAATAAGCGAAACAAGCCTTCCCTGTGGAAGTTGGGCAAGTGCTTTTTCCGCTGCCTTTAGGAAGTAAAGAGCACTCTGAGGAGCCGTATCGCGTCCATCTGTAAAGGCATGCAGGTAAATCGGGGATTGAATGTCTGCTTCCTTGAGAATAGACAAAATGCCAAGAAGGTGAGACAGGCTGCTATGCACACCCCCATCAGAGACGAGCCCTAAGAGGTGAAGAGGACGCTTCGTCTGATTCAGATATGCCAGAAGCTCCCGAAATGCCGGATTCTCAAGAATAGCCCTGCTTTGTATAGCGCGCTGAATGCGCAGCAGATCCTGCCATACTACATACCCAGCCCCTATATGAAGGTGCCCTACTTCTGAGTTTCCCATCTGCCCGGGAGGGAGCCCTACCGCTTCCCCAGAGGCTTCAAGAGCAGCAAAAGGATAACTCTTACGCACCTTATCGTAAAAGGGAGTAGAAGCAGCATCTATAGCGCTCAACATAGGATCCACAGCAAGTCCCCACCCATCCCAAATCAAAAGGAATACCTTGTGCCTTCCTCTCATAAGCTGAAGATTTTATACAAAATAAATCCCGTGTAAAAATGAAATGGAAAAGTGCAGGGACGCTTTTCCATGGTTTGGCAGAGGGAAATTTGAAGAAACTCACGCATCTCTACCTTATTCCTTCTTGGGAGAGAAGCAGGATCAGCCAAAGAATCAAAATTCTGAGCATGGGAGAGAAGAAGATTATCTCCAAGCAAATTACTGAAGGTACGAGCCACCTGAGGAATCGACTCTTTCTAAGCAGTGAAGCAGAAATGGAGGGGTAGAACAGCTTCGTCTTCTCTACCAAAAAAGTAAGAGATGCTTAGCTTTGACTTAGTGCGAAAGGTGTATTGGGTATATGGTCTCGTCCTGGTTTGGGCGGTGGGCGCTCGTCTTTGGGGACTTGATGCTCGTCCGCTTTGGTTTGATGAGGCGATTGAATTCTGGACCGCAAAGGTCTCCTTTAAAGAGCTGTTTCCGAGTGTCAAGAGCGCCCTGAGAGATCCTCCCTTATACTCTTTCCTCCTTCACTTCTGGCTTTATTTGGGTGAGAGTGAATACCTTCTGAGACTTCCTTCTCTCTTTTTTAGCATAGCAGCGATCGGAGGAGTGATGTGGGCAGGAGTGCAGGTGGGAGGTTGGCAATGGGGATGGCTGCCTGCATGGAGCATGGCATTAGCAGAGAGTGATATTCGCTATGCCCAGGAAGTAGGACAATATGCACCAGCAGTAGCTTTCATTGCATGGAGCCTCGCATTTCTAAGTGACTTTGCGCTCAGAGGGAGGTGGGCTTCTTTTTTAGGATGGATTTGCTGTAGCGTCCTCGCTCTTTACACCTATTATGGAAGTGCAGTGTCTCTTGCATCTGCTATAGCAGCCCTTCTCCTTCTTCAACTGTGGAAACGAGAAAGCCAAAAAACTCTTCTAATAACCACAGGGTGCATTTTCATTTTTATTGCGGCTCTTCCCCTCGTCCTTGAGTGGCTTCCCGAACAGCTTTTTCGGGGTGTCTCCCCTCCCCCTTTTCAGATAGAAGCTGCATCATTTGGCTGGGAAGATATCCGACTCTTTCCTCGGCTTGCGAAAGACTTTATTCTCTATCAGTTCATCGGAGAGCATATGCTTTGCCGCTTTATGAGTCATGTAGAAAACTGTTGGCAGCTGAGTCAATATGCAGAATGGCTTATCTGGCTTCCTGTGGTGGGTCTATGGGTGTGGGGAGCTTTTCGGAGTCAGTTTCACTGGATATACTTGTCCATTCTGCTTGGGCTTATAATCAACTATGCTCTGAATCAACTCCACGCCTATCCCTTCGGAGCTCGGTATTCGCTGGTATTTGCACCTCAATTTTGGCTCAGTATGGGGTTGAGTTTCGCCCTTCTTCAGAAAAGCGGCTTCGCAGGTAAAGGGATCAGCGTATTAGCGATGGTCGGCATTGTGCTTGCTCATATGGTGTTTCCCTCTGGACCAGCGGAAGATCTGCGAAGCATCACTCAAATCTGGCTTGAGCGCCGCACCCCTTCAGACTTGACTTATGTGTATTATGGGGCTGTACCAGGATTGAGATATCAGCTTGCTCAGCTCGCACCGAGCGAATTTTCTACGGAAGGACTACCCGCCCACTGGTACGATAGCTGCTGGCAAGGGAGAAAAATAGAATTCTGTCATGCTCAGGGACTTATATATGGGCGATGGATTCGAGAACTTCCCCCTTCCCAGAAAACCATAGAGATTCTTGAATCCGTAAGATACGCAAGGAAATTCTGGATAATTGCTTCACACATTCACCCAGGAGAGCTGGAGAGTATCCTTGAAGTTTTATCTTCTTCTTACGCCTATAAGGTTATTCAGAGATACATTCGCAGTGATGCAGCTCTTTTCCTTTTGGAGCGTCAAGATGTGAGTCTCAAAGAAGGAGAACAAAGCGTAATCAAAGACAGGTTTTGGTCCTACTCCTTACCTTGCGACCGCTCTGGGACGACTTAGGAGGGACTCAAGTGCCTCTACCACTTCAGAGGGGGAGATAGAGTTGAGGCAGGGACAAGCAAGGGGCTTACACTGACGACAGAGAGATTGGCCTCCTAAGATGACGGCAGAGAGGGTCAGTGGCTTCCAGCGCCATGGCCCTGTGGCTGAAGTAGCAGGGTAAAGGCCTACAACTGGTGTTTCCAGCGCTGCAGCGATATGAAGAGGGCCAGTACTTCCTGCTATAAGCCCATCTGCTTGAGAAAGAAGGGTGATAAGCTGAGGCAAGGAGAGATGCCCTGCCGTATCTAAGAGAGACTCTGAAAGGAATTCTGCTTGAAGAGAGGTGGTAAGGGGCTTCTCTGCTTGCGTTCCTGTCAGAATAAGAAGGGCTTCTGGAAATCGCTCTAATAGGAGCTGAGCCAGCTGCTTCCAGTGAAGCCAGCGGGGCGCTCCCCCCCCTGTCCCTACGTGAAGGATGATTTTAGGTTTTCTCTTCTCCCATTCTGGCAGAAGAGGAAGGGGCAAGGGAGCTTGAGACTGCAGCCGTGCCCGATATAAAAGGAGAGATTCCCATTCAAGGGTTTTAACTTTCTCCTGAAGGGAGGAGGGCAAAAGGGGAAGAAGGAGTTGGAGATTAAGCCATGCTTCATGCTTGCCGCTGGAGCGCCGACGAAGATTTACGAGATCCGTGCAGAGAAGCCAATGATACCATCTTCGGTAAGTGCCTATACGCCTTTCAATCCCGCTCCGATAGGCAGCCCAAGCAATATCTAAGCGTGGAAAAGCATGGATTACAGCCTCATACTGTCTGGAGAGACGCTGCTTCTCCCACACCACATAACCAAAAGGAGGAACATGATGAGCCAATAGCGGCGCTGCATACCGACTTACAAGAAACACAGGTTGTACCTCAGGTAGATGAGCCCGCAGAAAATTCCCCATCGGTAGCGTTAGAAGAAGGTCCCCCAGCCGGTCGGTGCGGCTCAGAAGCCATTGCACTGACACCCTCCCGAAGGTAGCTGATTTCCCCTACCTTCGCCTCGTGAAAAGAGCCCTTTTTCCAGGGAGTTTTGATCCTATCACGAATGGACACATAGAAATCATCCAGAGGGGACTGACTCTCTTTGATGAGATTGTTGTTGGGATTGGTCTCAATACTTCTAAGCAGCCAATGTTTCCACCAGAGCAGCGGCTCGCTTGGACAGAAGAGGCCTTTCGGAATGAGCCCCGAGTCCAAGTGCGAGCCTATACAGGACTCACCGTTCGGTTTGCTCGCGAGATCGGGGCCCGATACATCTTACGAGGGCTGCGCTCCGCTCCCGACTACGAATATGAACGCAACATTGACCTTCTGAATAAGTACTTAGATCCCGAGATAGAGACCTTCTATCTTATGAGTAGCCCAGCGACTTCTTTCGTATCTTCCACTTTGGTTCGTGAGGTTATTCGTTTTCATGGGCATTTGGAGGGACTTCTACCTCCTCATATCATTAGGGATATTTATCTTACTTACCCTGAAGGCAAGCCTGTTGCAAGCAGGTAAGTCATGGATAAACCCCCTACGCTATCCATCATCACGGTGACGTATCAAGCGGCTCAGGTTCTTCCTCTAACGCTTCGCAGCACTGCTGAGCAGACTTGGCGGGATTGGGAACATGTCTTTGTGGATGGGGGTTCAACGGATGAAACGATGTCCCTCATCCGCTCCTACCGAGAAGAAGCCCCCTCCCTTTCTTATATCAGTGAGCCGGATCGGGGTATTTACGATGCAATGAATAAAGGCCTGAGGCTTGCCCGCGGGACTTATGTAGTGTTTCTGAATGCAGGGGATAGCTTCTGGCGGGAGACGACTTTAGAGGAGATCTTCAGCTGCGCTCCACCTGAAGCCGAAGTCATTTATGGGGATCATCGGTATGTAAATGGAAAGTTAGAGATTCTAAAAAGGCGGCGTCCGCGTCCATATCCCAAGGGTACTTTACAAATCAAACATTTCCGAACTGGGATGGCAGTAGCTCATCAAGCGCTTTTCGTGCGCCGCTCCATCGCCCCCTTTTACGATCTAAGCTACCCTCTTGCTGCAGATTTAGATTGGGCTATCCGACTGATGAAAAACAATCCATCATGTTATGATACTGGGAAAACACTGATCCGATACTTAGAAGGGGGAGTCTCAGCCCGAAGGCGCTACCGCTATATCTGGGAACGCACCCAGATCATTTACAAGCACTTCGGATGGAAGGGAGTAATAGAGAGTGGCGCTGCAGTTCTCCTCAATCTTTGGCAAAGAGGCTACCCAGGGGTAGAATGAAGGGGTTTCAACGAGACCTTCTACTGGTGGTCTTGGCTCATCTGGTTTCTAAGCCCATCTGGCTTGTCGTAGATAATTTGGCTCAAAACCGAATTGGTCATCAGGAGTATGGACTCATTGGCGCCCTCTTAGGATTTGCTCAGTGGGCAGCCTACCTCGCAGACTGGGGCTTGTATGCGCTTGTGACCCGAGAAATGGCTCGCAGCCCCACCGCCTATCCCGCCGTCAGTAGTACCACTTTTACCCTCAAGGCCCTTCTCACTTGTATTGTTAGCGCTCTCTTTCTGTGTCTTGGATGGATAATAGGCTATAGAGGAAAAGAGCTTATCTGGCTGGGGGGGCTCTTAGCTTATCATCTGGCTTTGAGTTATCTCCAGTACTTCAGAGCTTTTTTTCAGGGAGCTCAACGCTTTCGTATAGACGCCCTCTTATCCGCTTCTGAGAAAGCGGTAGTTCTGCTCCTTTTAGCAGGAGTATGGTCGGTGCTGAACGGAAATTTCTATGTAGGGACTCTAGTGGTGGGGGGGCTCTGTACCTCTCTCGGAGCTGGGATAAGTGTATGGCGAAGCTATGGCATGCCCCGTTGGAGTTGGGAAAGGGGTGCCTTATGGCAAGCGTTTCATCAAATGACGCCTTTTGCCCTTATGGGATATGCTGGTGCTTTCAATGAGCGGCTCAATCAACTCCTTTTAGAGCGATGGGTAGGTGCCTATGCAAATGGACTTTACTGGGGAGCCTACCGCTGGTTTGCAGCGGCTACAATGTACCTGTGGATTATCCTTCCTCTCTTTTTTGCCCGCTTTGCAAAGCTGGGGCGTCAGCGAAGCCCGGAATTGTGGCGGACTTTTCTCTGGGGGCAAGTAATAAGTGCCCTGCCTCCCATAGGCGTAGCTGGACTTTTCTTAGGAGCGCCGCAGCTTTTCTTACTCCTTTTCACTCATAGCACTCCCGAAGAACTGGCTTCAATGAGTCGCATGCTCCAACTCCTTGCCTTTCCCCTGACTGTGAATGCGCTCACAGCAATCTACAGCACCTACATTACAGCCGTAGGCTATGAGTGGATAGGCTTTTGGCTGACGATGGGGGCAGCTGGCGTAAATGCCCTAAGCTGTCTTTTTCTCCTTCCTACTCTCCAAGGAGAAGGGGCGGTTATAGCACTGGGACTCAGCTACTGCGTCCAAGCAGCTGGGTTTGTATGGACTTTTTATCATCTAAGTCCTCTTCCTTTTCCCCATACTCTTATTCTGCGCCTTCTCTTTTTTGCCATTCTGTATGGGGGGAGCACATATGGGATTGGGCGTTTGGGAGGACCTCTTATCGCAATTGTAGGAAGTGGGGCTTGCTTTTTCTTATTCTGGGCGTGGGCCCTCGGTCTTTTTCGGTGGAGAGTGTATGCGGATCGCCATTGACAGCCGATTTCTCCGCCCCCCGCTCGAAGGGTTTGGACGATTTACAAAAGAGGTAGTTTCTAGACTCCTTCAAGCTCACCCAGCGGTAGAATGGGACCTCCTTTTCGATCGGAAACCCCTTCCTGGCTATGACCTCAGTGGAAGAGAGCATGCCTTTGTTCTTCCTCCACCGACTCGCCACTGGAGCTTATACGAAGTCTGGTGGCGCTTCTCTGTTCCTCTCTACTTTCTCTCTCGTCGTCCAAATGCCATTTTCGCTACATATGGACTTGTCTCGCGTGCAGCAGCCCGCTGCACCCCGACTGTAGCTTTCATTCATGATGTAGCCTTCGCTCGGCACCCCGAGTTCCTCCCCCGAGACTGGAGCTGGTATTACAAAAGTGCTTTTCGGCGGACAGTACAAGCCGCTCATCTCCTCCTCGCCAATAGTATATCAGTCCAGGAAGACCTCATAGAACTTTTTCAGGCCCCACCTAATAAAATCAGAGTCGCCTACAACGGATGCGACATAGATTTTTTTCATCCTCTCCCCCACTTAGATGTGTCATCCGTACGACAGCGATATGCCAAGGGTTATCCTTACCTTCTGTATGTGGGAAGCCTTCATCCTCGAAAAAATATAATGCGCCTACTCATGGCATATGACCTCCTTCGTCAGAGGTACCATCTACCTCTCCGACTTCTTCTCGTTGGACGGTTTTTATTTAGACGGGGGGAGATGCTCTCTGCATATGAAAGCATGCGGTATAAATCTGAAGTGATTTTTCATAAGCCTGTACCGGATGAGGAACTTAGGCTTCTTTACAATGCAGCTGAAGTAGTAGTGTATCCGTCTTTGTATGAGGGCTTTGGGTATCCAGTAGTAGAGGCACTGGCGTGCGGAGCGCCTGTGGTAACAAGCAGCTGTAGCTCGCTTCCTGAGGTAGGAGGTGAAGCAGCTTTTTATGCCAACCCGTTTGATCCTTCCTCTTTAGCTGAAGTTATGGAAGCAGCCCTTCTGCAGAGCAAGGAGGAACGCCAGCGTCGTGCTCAAGCTGGTCGCCTCCATGTGCAAAGATTCCGATGGGATAATGTCGTAGCTACTATATGGACAGCCCTTAAGGAAATAGCCACCTAAATTTGAAAAAGATGAAGTGGGTAGAGACCTATCACCGTTATACTGCAGCTTTAGAAGGGGTCTCTCGTCCGCTGGCTTTTGTTGACGAGGAGGCTTTTTATGAAAATGCCCAACGAGTTCTTGCCTACGCTTCTGAAAAGCCTGTCCGCATTGCTACGAAGTCTTTGCGATGCGTACCGCTTCTCCATTTCCTCCGCTCTATGAGCAGTCGATTCTGTGGATTTCTTTGCATGAGTGCCCGTGAGGCCCTATACCTTGCTCATGAAGGATTAGATGACTTTCTAATGGGATATCCATTTTATCAAAGCTCGGAGGTAGCAGCCTTTTGTCAGCTCTTGGAAAAAGGGAAAAAAGCGATAGCCTTAGTGGATAGCCCTTCTCATGTGGAGGTTCTTGAAAAAGCACTGTCGGGTACTAACCTCCGAGCAGCGGTCTGCATGGATGTAGATGTCTCTTCTGATTGGGGATGGTTGTACTTCGGAGTGAGACGCTCACCGATCCGTTCGGTTGAAAAAGCGATAGAACTGGCGCACCTTATAAAAAGATGTGCTCACTTAGACCTTGTCGGAATTATGGCCTATGAAGCTCAGATAGCGGGCGTAGGAGAAAGAGGCGTAGGATGGAAAGGCCCGATTTTACGCATACTCAAAGCTCGCTCATGGCAGGAAGTTGTAACCCGTCGCGCAGCCGTAGTGAAAGCCTTAGAGGGAGAAGGTTTTGATCTTTCTCTCGTGAATGGAGGTGGCACAGGGAGCCTACCAGATACTTCTGCAGATGAAACCGTAACCGAGGTAACGGCAGGCTCTGCATTCTTTGCCCCTGCCCTCTTTGACCACTATGAGAAGGTGGAGTTTGTACCAGCGGCTGGCTTTAGTTTAGAGATTGTACGACAGCCAGCAGCAGAGATTTTTACCTGTCATGGAGGAGGCTATATTGCTTCAGGGGCTGTGGGGAGCGACAAGCTGCCTCAACCGTGGCTTCCTCCTCAGGCTTATTTCCTTCCTCATGAAGGAGCAGGTGAAATTCAGACACCTGTTCGGATTCCCTCTCCTCCTCCCTTCCTGCGAATAGGTGCCCCCCTCTACTTTCGCCATGCAAAAGCTGGGGAGCTGAGCCAGCGCTTCCCTTTCCTCTTACTGGTGAAAGGGGAGCGGATCGTCCAGCAGCTACCCACCTACGCTAGTTTGCCCGAGACATGGGTATAAAGCGGCTAGACAGGTATATTCTGGAAAGTTTTATCGGTCCTTTTGCAGCAAGCTTCAGCACCACGCTGGTGATCTTAGTAATTCAGTTTCTTTCTCGGTATCAGGAGGATATTTTAGGGAAGGGGTTTCCTTCTTCGGTGCTGATTGAACTCTTCTTTTATGCTTCTGCCTCTTTAGTGCTTTTGGCGCTACCCATGGGGCTTCTCATGGCAGGACTTATGACGATGGGCAATCTGGGGGAACGGCTAGAGATTACTGCTCTCCTAACAGCTGGAGTGCCTTTTATTCGTATCCTCTCTCCGCTACTCTGGAGCGGCTGCGGAAGCATCCTCCTCGCCGCCATTCTCTCATGGTATCTCATTCCTCAAGCCAACATAAAGCTTTATACTCTACTTTATGACATGGAACAGGCCAAGCCAGCTTTAGCCCTCAAGCCTGGCTTCTTCAATCGGTGGATAGATGGCTATGCTATACGGATTGGGCGCATTCTGGGAGAGTCTCACCTTCGCGACATTCTTATCTACGAGTATGCTCCAGATGGAAGTATAGAGCGAACGATTGTAGCCGATTCGGGAATCTCTTTCATAGAGAAAGAATGGCTCTTCCTAAGGTTTGTCTTATATGGGGGCTGTCAGGTGGAGACAATCCTCAAACCTCAACACTCACCAGCTTGGAGTGAAAGCTGTTTTGATAGCTTAGAGCTGCGCTTAGATATTTCCGGATTAGGTTTGCGCCGGTCAGATGAAAAGCTCTTTGCTGGACACCAGTATATGCTTCCAATCGGTGCTCTGAGAAAAGCAGTGGATAGCTTGAGACGCACCTGCCGTCAGACTGAAGAAGAGATATATGCCGCCCTCAAGGTAAGTTTTCCTTCCCCTCGCCAAGGTACTGCTGAAGTCCCTAAGGGTATTCAATCTACTTCTTTTTCTTATGAGGCGGAAAATCTTCTGCGTCGCGACCGAAGCTTGGCTGAATATCATGCTCAGAGGCTAAGACAGCTTCATGAGACTCTCTGGCGATATGAGCTTGAGTGGTGGTATAAATTTGCCTACCCCTTAGCTACGATTGTTTTTCTTGTCCTGGGGGCTACTTTAGGGGGAGTCATTCGGAAAGGGGGATTAGGAATGCCTCTTGTGGTCTCTACGGCTTTGTTCATACTATTCTACATTTTGAATGCCCAAGGCAAAAAGCTTGCGCGAGAGGGAGTCCTGCTGCCTATTATTGGCGCTTTCTTACCCCTTCTCGTGATTATACCTGTTGCACTTTATCTCCTGCTTTTAGTCACTACAGAAGCCCGATGGCTCTATTTAGATTTTTGGCGCAAAAAGATAAGACAGTGGCGCGGGTCCTCGTAATTCAGACGGCTTTTTTAGGAGATGCTTTACTGACCCTTCCTCTTATCCGACGTTTGCAAGAGGCATTTCCATCGGCAGAAGTTCATTGGCTTCTTCGCAAAGGGAACGAAGAACTATTTGAGCAGCATCCGTGGAAGTTCCGACTTTGGACTTGGGATAAAAGCTGGCGTGATTTTCTTCGTTTATACCGAGAGCTTTCACAGCTTGAGTGGGAGGGGATTATCGTAGTTCAACGCTTTTTTAGGATGGGACTGCTTGGATGGCTGTTAAAGGCTCGGTGGCGCATCGCTTATGATAAAAGCCCTTTGAGCTTTCTCTACACTCATGCTGTGCCCCACGAAGTGAGGGAAGGGGTTCACGAGACGACTCGGGTTTTAGCTCTTCTTCGTCCGCTGGGTTTCTCTCCCACACTTCCTCCTCCGCCATGGCTTTTTCCTTCTGAGTTACCCTTCTTCAAGAAGCCTTACATTGTAGTGGCTCCTGCTTCCCGTTGGGCAACGAAGGAAGCCCCACTGGAGTATTGGGCTCGCTTCCTTCAGCAGGTACCCCTGACCTATCATGTATATCTTACAGCCGATGCTTCGCAGTGGGCTAAGCTGGAGAAGCTGACTGCTTTTCATCCTAAAGTGGAAAATGTGGCAGGCAAACTGTCTCTCCGAGAGGTGGCAGCCCTAGTAGCTGGAGCCGAACGGCTCTACACGGTAGATAGTGCGCTTACTCACTTTGGCTCTGCCCTGAATGTGCCCACAACGACCATATACTGCTCAACCCTCCCAGCGTTCGGGTTTGGGCCACTCGCCCCTGGAAGTGAAGTAGTAGAAACTCCGCTACCCCTTGCATGCCGCCCCTGCGGCATCCACGGACGACGAACCTGTCCCCTAAGCCATTTCCAGTGCGGGCATACCCTTCCTTTACCGCAGATGAGGGAAAAGTATCCTCTCAGATAGCTTTCCAAATAGAGACTTGCTTATGTCCCAAAAGGAGAGAGCTACCCGCCGGCGTGGGCTCACCAGCTATTCAGAGTCCTGCATGCTCTTATCTCACGCATTTAGGTATAACCATCACCGCTCAGATAAAATTTACCCTGCGTAGAATCGGAGGCAAGTCTCTAAGTTACTTTAGCCTTTGTAGTTTGCTTCTATTCCTCTTGATAGGTAATAATAAGGTTATCTCCTGGTCTGATAGCATCAGAAGAGAGTCGGTTAAGCATGCGAAGCTGCTCTACCGAGACATTATACTTTTCAGCAATTGAGAAGAGAGTTTCCCCCCCTTGCACCTCATGGATACGAGCGCGAGGGAGCTTCTTATGAGAAGGAATTTCAGATGTGATTCTAGGATCCTCTAAGAAGAAGCGACGCCGCTCGGCTCCTGTGAGGAGGCGAAGGTTTTGCTCATAGGCAAAATCAATCAGGGCCTGCTTATCAGGAAGGAGAGGATAAAGTAGGACTGCACCTTTTGCCCCTGGCACGACCAGCAGCTTTCCATCTGGGCTAAAAGCTGGCTTGAAATAAATGTGAAGAGGGAAAGGATACTCTGTCAGTTGAAGGAAGGAGCGACCACTCCAAAGCCGCGCCCGCTGATCGGTACCAATAGAGAGAATATGAAGTCCTGTTGGACTCCACTGGACCGCATAAGGAATGCCCTTATGCCCATGGAGGGTACTCAGAAGCCGTCCAGTGGGAACCTCCCATACACGAAGGGTAGAATCAACCCCAGCAGTAACAACTTTCGTACCGTCGGGACTGAAAGCCGCAGCTTTGAGAGCTCCCCGATGCCCTTGCAGTCGGGCCATGAAACGTCCATCCCAGCTCCAGAGAGAAGCTGTCCCATCCTCGCTCAGAGCTAAAATAGCCTGTTCATCTGGCGAAAGGAGGACTTGGGAAATCGGCCCATCATGAGCCTGTAGTCGGGTCTGATTCAGCTCGGATATTGATGGAAACAGATACAAAACCCCTCCTTGAGTACTTATCACAGCGCGCTTGCCGTCACGAGTTAGAGCCCCGTGCAATACTTCACTCTCCACTCTGAGAGTATGAAGAAGGGTCCCTGAGGAGCCCTGCCAGAGCCGAGCCGTCTTGTCCAAAGAAGTGGTCAGAACTACACTACCATCTGAAGATAAAGCAACATGAGTCAGATTATCTCTATGACCCCACAACCGAGCTGTGCTCTGACCCTTACTCAAGTCCCACACCCGAGCTGAGAAATCCTCTGCTAAGGAAACTAAGAATCGGAGATCCTGAGAAAAATATACTTTCTCCACAATATGGGTGTGTCCCTTGAGCACTTCTTGAGAAGCACCTGTCTGGACATCCCACACCCGAATGGTTTTATCCCAGCTGGCAGTAGCCAAGCTTTTGCCATCTGGACTAAAAACAGCATACACTACGCGATTCTTGTGCCCGATGAATCGTTTCAGAGGCTTAGGGTAGAGAAGAGCGTGAAGGGCGTAGTAGAGAGCCGCTTCCGCTTCTTCTACATAAGGTCTTTCCTCAGGAGCACCGATAGTACGGGGGAGGGCTTCCATAGCAAGCCGAGCCCCAATCTCGGGCTTACCCTGCCTAGTTTGATCCTCTGAGAGAGCCGCTAAGAAGAGAGACTGAAGGATTAGAGCCTTATTGCGCTGGATAACAGCAAGTTTAGTTTGATATTCCGCTTGATGACGATCGTGCTCTGCATTGATGCGAGCAGCATCGGCAAGCCGAGTCTGATTTTCAGCAATCCGCTGCTGGATGAGAGCCCGCTCACGTTCAAGCTCGGCTATTCGGCGCTGAGTCTCAGCCACTTGACGCTGCTTCTCTGCATTCAACCTCTCTGCCTGAGCAATGCGTAACGCATTCTCTGCTAAAAGCTTTTGTTGAAGGGCAATAAGCCGCTCTCTTTCAGCAACAAGCTGTTGATAGCGGGCTTCGGCAGCGTTTTTTTCAGCAAGCATTCGCTGCTCTTGGGCAATCTGAGCTTGACGACGAGCTTCAGCTGCATTCTTCTCCGCTAAGAGCCGCTGAGTCTGAGCATAATAAAGTGCTATCAAACTCAGAAGGAAAAGAATTGTAATCACCGCCAGAGCCAAGAGCAGAAGGCGCCGATTCCTCTCTATGCGAGCCTTACTTCTGGCAAGGTAAAGCTCAATCGCATCTCGTAGCGCAATCGCCTGAGTGAGAGGCTCCACATCAGGAACAAACTCCTCAGGAGGAATATAGCGGCGCATCCAAGCCGGATTCGGGCGCCGCTCATAGTACCATTCAGAGAAATACTGATATGCCCCTCCACTCAGAAGCAGCCGAACATTCTGTTGGGCAGCAAGCCAACGCTGCACTTGAAACTTGAGTTCCCTAAAGATCCGAACGCTCTGCGCCTCTGACTCTGCCCACCGAATGAGCCGATCCCAATTCCGAATAAGAGCCTCATGGGAAATAGTCAGAGTATCTGTAGGACTGAGCTCATAGGAGGCTCCCTCCAGAAGGATAGGCTGAAGAAAGCTGACTTGCGGGAAGCGAAATAGCGCTGCCACCCGTGCTACCACTGCTGAAGTGATTCCTTGCATGCCCAGAATGTCTGTAATCTGCTGAAGGGTAAGTCGTGCCCGAACCGCTCGCCCTTCATCAATCCGAGTGAGTGAGACAAAAAGAGTCTGAGCAATCACCTGAAGAAGCTCCAAGGAAAGCGCCTCTCCATACTGCTTCTCATATAAAACATCAAGATGGGAATAAAGCCATTCTGCGTGAAAGTTAAGTACATTCCGAAGTTTTGGGCTCTCGTAGAGGTCTTTCTCCACCTGGGGGAGGCTTGCAAGATACTTCTCAAAAAGAGGGCGGTCTTGTTCAGAGAGTTTATTAGCGCTGAGTCCACCTACCATAGCGTAATGGAGGAGGTCCAAGGGCTCCTTGCCTTCCTGAGCGGCATGCCAGATTCGATGAAGTACATGCTGAAGCACAGGTAGTTGATCAATCCCATCTCCTAAGTCATTCAGAAGGCGCTGAGTGAGTCGGGGAGTGATGCGTTCTCCATTCAGTTCCACCGGTTTCTCTATCACCGCCTGAAACTCCTCCCGACTCAGGCGAGGGACAAAATAGGTGCTCTCTCCAATCAGCTCAGCAAAACCATGAAAGGCCACACACTGACCAATGAAGTCAGAACGCATGGTGAAAATCACCCAAATCGGCAGATTATCGCGCTGGGCAATGCGAATCGTTTCAGAGAGCACATTCACCGTGATCTGCGCAAGAGGAGAAGCAACTCCAGCCGAGTAATTCTCCTCATTCGTGAAAAACTCCTCAAACTGATCCACTAAAACAAGGAGGTTCTGACCTTCTCGCAGGCGAAGAAGCTTTTCCTCATCTGGAAGCCGCAAGAAATCTGGAGCTGTTGGGTCTATGTAAGCCTGGGACTCTTTATACAACTCTACAAGGGCAGAAAAGCCGTAAGATAGACGAGTTTCTACTCGTCCAACATCACTATAGCCAAGAGCGCTGGCAAGGGCACTCGCTAAGTTTGTAAGGGGTTGCTTTTCGGGACGAAAAGCTGCAATAGCCCACCCTGGATAGGGAGCTGACATGAGATTGGCTCGAAGGGCTGGCAGTACGCCAGCAAAGACCAACGAAGACTTCCCGTCCCCCGAAGAGCCTGTTATCATGATGAACTTTTTCTCCCTCAGTTGTTCTAAAATTTTACTAATGTGCCGCTCACGCCCATGGAAAAAGACTGCCTCTTTTTCTTCAAAAGGACGCAGACCAATGTAAGGACAAAGGTGGGGTGTATCTGGCCAGACAGAAGTGCTTCGGGCTTCAGCCAGAGCAGTCGTTATTTCCTCCTCCAAATTTTCAGGCTCTGTAAGGCGAAGACGAATATTAGGCACTTGGATAGAAAGATGACGATTCCGCACAGGGGTTGGCAATCCTAAAAGAAGCATAGGGGTTGGTCGGCTTAGCCCGCCGCCTGCCTTCCAGATCTGCTGTGCAAGGGAGACGGCCCAGTCTCCTGCCCGATGAAAAAAGAGGACTAAAAGCTGACTCTGCTGATAAAGACGAAGAGCTTCTGCAGTATCAGCTTCTGCTACTTCTGGCCGAAAAGAGAGAGATTGCAGGCGATAGCGTTGTGAAAGTGTCTCTACTAAGGAGAAGCAGCTCGCTGCATCTCGTACGTTGTGAATAAACCCGATTTCATACTGCTTGACCGCTTGTCGAGCTTCTACGGCTTCACTGAGAAAAGCTCGGACCTCACCAACTAAAAGAGGTAAGCTTGAGGTACGGGTGAGCATTACCCGCTCTGTCAGGGTATTCTCAACATGAGTCAGAAGCTCTTGCACCTCCACATCATACAGCGCAGTCTCATCCAATGGTGCCCAAATCAGCAGTCTGAAGGTCGGAGAGACTTGCTGAAGTAGCGCATCATATTGGCGCCGCAGCAGAAGCGACCCATCAGGAAGAATAGGTCCTTTAGTAGTGCCAATAATCAAGAAAGCCGCATCATAGCGCTGCCCCACTTGTGAAAGAACTATCGGATTATACTCTCCACCCACTTCCACCTCATAGCCCGCATTCTTGAGCATAATGCTGAGCACCTCTCGGCGGGTAGAATCGGCTTCAGCCGTCCATCCCACCCATATGGAAAGGACCCTGACCCCTTCCCCAGAAGAAGGAGCAGTTACAACAGCCTGCATATGATTAGACAAATATACAGAAAAAGCCTTTGGAGCAGTCCAGAAGGAGGCAAAGACTCTTCTTCCAGAGAGGGAAATGCGAAGAGCTCAGTTGGAATTCAAACCTATGGAAAATTGCAGGGGGCATCCTTTACTTTTGCAGCGTGCCATCTATAGCAGAAATTTACGCCTCTCCACCAATAGGTCAGCTTCTCAAAGTAGAAGGATGGATTCGCACACGCCGAACGACTCGAACTGTGAGCTTCGTAGAGCTGCAAGATGGCTCCACACTCAAAGCCCTCCAACTGGTCCTATCCCATGAAAAGATCTCCTTAGACCGAATAGAAGCTACCCTTCATACAGGTGCCAGCATAGCTGTATGGGGCATTCTTCGCAGCACGCCTGATCGTCCTCAGCCCTTTGAGATAGAAGTGGAAGACTTTATCCTCTACGGAGAGGCTGACCCTACTACTTATCCCCTCCAGAAAAAAGCTCATTCCTTAGAATTTCTGAGAGAGATCAGCCATTTGCGTCCTCGCACACGCACTTTTCAAGCTATTTTTCGTATTCGCAGCGGGCTCTCTTTTGCCATTCATCAGTATTTCCAAGAACGAGGATTCGTATATGTCCATACGCCGATTTTGACGCCCTCTGACTGTGAGGGCGGGGGTCAGCTCTTTCAGGTAACCACGCTGGCCTTGGAGGCTCTCCCTCGTCATCCTGACGGTCGGATTGCATATGAAAAGGACTTCTTCGGACGACCAGCTTATCTCACCGTCAGCGGTCAATTAGAGGGAGAAATGTTGTCCATGGGACTTGGCAAAATCTATACTTTCGGGCCTACCTTCCGTGCTGAACCTTCTCATACCCCTCGGCATTTAGCTGAATTTTGGATGATTGAACCTGAAATGGCATTCTATGACCTTGACATGACAATGGACTTAGCAGAGGACTTTCTCCAATTTCTCACTAAAGCAATTCTTCAAAGACATAGAGAAGAACTGGAGTTCCTAAGAGAGCACTACGAAGAAAAGCTCATCCATGAGCTTGAGAAGGTGGCAGAGAGCCGTTTCATCCGCCTCTCATACACAGAAGCTATAGATATCCTGAATAAAAGTGGGAAATCCTTTCAGTTTCCTACGAGCTGGGGCAGTGATCTTCAAGCTGAGCATGAGCGCTACTTAGTAGAGGAGTATGCGGGGCAGCCAGTCATCGTTTATAACTATCCAAAAGAGATCAAGGCATTCTATATGCGTCAAAACGATGATGGACGCACTGTAGCTGCTTTTGATGTGCTTTTCCCTCGGATTGGAGAAGTGATTGGAGGATCTCAGCGGGAGGAACGCTACGAACAGCTCCTTCGGCGCATGGAGGAAAGGGGTATGGACCCCTTCCCTTATCAGAACTACTTAGACATTCGGCGCTATGGCAGCGTGCCTCACAGCGGATTCGGACTGGGCCTGGAACGATTTCTCCTTTTTCTTACTGGAATGACCAATGTCCGAGATGTAATCCCTTTTTTCCGTTCAGCTGGCCAGATGGCCTAATCCTCTTTTCCCCCGAGGTCTCTTGAAGGTCCACCCTTTGCTGCCTTCCCTTACACATAAGATACTCACTCCTCGCTCAGAAACGCCTCCCTCTCCCTCTTCTCATCACTAAAAAGAAGCCCCCCTTGGGGCGCGCCAAAGGACAGAAAGGGCATATTACAAGCTAAACTTTTAGGTGGGCTGAAGCTGACGCTTTTGAACGAAAGCAGAAAGAATATCACCGTAGCTGGGATGACGACTGGCCAGAAACTGAACTCCAAGGAGGACAGCCCCTTGAGCATCATAAGGACGAGTGAAACTTACAGGGTAGCCACGCACCGTCTCAAATATGGTTTCCAAATAGGTCTCTGGAGCACTCTCATTAGGACATGGCATAATAATGAGAGGCTGCTGTATAGTTACAGAAGCAACAATAACGGGAAGCAAATAGGCACTGCGTCCAGCTGCCCATACACAAACACTTGCACCTAAATTTTCTATCACTGAACGCAGGGCACCTATCGTTGGGTGGATCGGCAGAACCTCCTCACGATAAAATATTCCCATTTGGGAGAGAATGGAACGAGCTTCCTCTAGCGCGTTAGAGCTTTCAAAAGCCTCTCTAAGCAGGACAATCTCTGAGCGGCTCATGGAGCAAAGATAGAGGTTTTCTAATGTACTTTTGAGGGATGAGGGGTGCGCGCTTGCCACTTACTCATTCCCTTATCAGCCTCATGCTCTCTTTATTCGTTTTAGGAATCTATGGTCTTTTCCTGCTGGCGGGGCAGCTTGTCTTAGAGCAAGCTCGGTCAGGGTTGGAGTACCGAATTCATCTCTACGCTCCTATCTCAGCAGAGCAGGTGGAAGCCGTGCTTCGGTGGCTGCGAAGTCAGCCCCTCGTCCGTGAGGCTCGATACGTCTCTCCGGAGGAAGCTATGAAAGGCTTTGCCCAAGTGGCAGGAGAAGAGTTCGTCCAAGCTATGGAAGGCTTCAATCCATTCCCTCCTACCTTTCAAGTCAGCTTCCATGGCGAACTCGTGACCGCCGACAGCGTCTTAATTTTTTCCCAGCGAGTCTTAGAATGGGAAATCGTGAAAGAAGTAGATTATCCCCGCCGTCTCTTAGAGGTATTGGAAAAACGAGCTCAGATTCTCAGATGGGTAGGTCTGCTTATTGGCACGCTTATTGTCATCATCGTCTTCCTCCTCATATTCCATAATGTGCGACTGGCTATATTTGCACGGCGCTTAGAGATCCGAACCATGGAACTCGTTGGAGCCACCCGAGCATTCATCCAGCGCCCTTTCCTCTTAGTAGGTCTATTTCAAGGGCTTCTGGGGTCTATTCTAGCTATTATCCTCCTGCATATTGGGCTTCTTCTTATACATTCTTTTCTTTTGCCTCTGGACTTCCTGCTTCAGGATTGGCGCTTAGGAGTCCTATATGGAGGGCTGATTATTTTTGGAATCCTTGTTGGATATGCGGCCAGCCGCTTAGCTATCCAGCGGTTTTTAAACCAGACTTTAGAAAGGCTTATATGAGCAGAAAGCAGCATACAGAATCATCCTCTCGGAAGTTTCCTTCTAAAAGCCCCACGCCCGATATGCCCTTTCATCGGGGCAACTACCGCTGGCTTATGGGAGGCATCCTCCTCCTTTTGATGGGCTACAGTGGGCTTCTCATTCCTAATGAATTTGTAGATAGCAAACAGTTCTCCATCTCTTTGTATGTAGCACCTTGGCTTATACTTGGCGGATTTTTAGCTCTTATCTACGCTATTCTCAAAAAATGAGCTGGTGGGAGGCAGTTCTCTTAGCTGTAGTGGAGGGGCTCACAGAATTCCTTCCTATTTCCTCTACTGGCCATTTGATTCTTCTGAGTGCATGGCTGGGACGGGCAAAAGAAGCCTTCGTTCAGGATTATGAGATTATTATTCAGGGAGGGGCTATTTTGGCAGTACTTTTCCACAGCTACCGAAGGCTCTATCAGTGGCGACTCTATCTTCTTTTGTTAGCGGCTTTCTGCCCCACTGCCTTTATTGGTGTATTGACCAAAGAGTACATAGAAGGACTTTTAGGTTCGCCGGCGGTCGTAGCCATCAATCTCATCTTGGGGGGTGTGATACTGATCCAGATGGATCGATGGTTCTTGCAGGCTCATCGGCCTATAGAATCGTTAAAGATGTGGGAGGCAGGCGTAATAGGTCTTATTCAAGCTTTGAGCTTAATGCCTGGCATCTCTCGAGCAGCTGCCGCTCTCTTTGGGGGACGACTGGTTGGGCTTTCTCAGAGCGATGCTGCCGAATTCTCTTTTCTCTTGGCAGTGCCTACGCTGACCGCTGCTTCAGCCTATAAGGCATACAAAAGCCCCGTGGCTCTTTCCCCCGAGACTCTTCCTCTGCTCGGAATCGGAATAGTGGTAGCCTTTGGAGTAGCTACTTTTGCTATGCAATTTTTGATTACCCTCTGGCGACGATATGGGCTTTTGCCTTTCGGAGTCTATAGGATAATACTGGGTAGTGGAGTCCTTATATGGGTGAGCTTATCTTAGTGGATAAGCCGTACGGTTGGAGTTCCTTTACAGTGGTAGAGTGGGTCAAGCGCCACTTTCGCGTGCGAAAAGCGGGACATGCAGGAACCCTGGATCCACTTGCCACAGGACTCCTTTTAGTAGCTACCGATGAAGCTACACGAGAAATCCCTATCTACCAAGGATGGAGTAAGGAGTATTATGCATTAGTGATTTTAGGGTATCGGAGCCTTTCAGATGATGCGGAATATCCTCCTGAAAAAGGGGCTGATCCTCGCCCTCTCTCCTTAGGAGAGAGAAGAGACCTCCTTGAGCGCTTCATTGGATGTATTTTACAGCGTCCGCCTGTTTTTTCTGCTGTAAAGGTGAAGGGACAACGGGCGTATATGCTGGCTCGACAAGGACAATTGCCTCTTCTCTTTCCCCGCCCCGTAGAGATTCACGACATAGAAGAGGTACATTATGAAGCCCCTTATCGTTGGCTTCTTCGGATAGAATGCGGAAAAGGGGTATATATCCGTGCTCTTGCTCGTGACATTGGTGAAGCTACGGGATGGGGAGCGTACTTGGGAGCGCTGCGTCGCACTCGGATCGGGACTCATCTCGTCTCTAAAGCCCTTCAACCCGATGGTTACTTACTACAATAAGGAACGCGGTCCAAAAGGAGGTATCCTCACTATGGGCACCTTTGACGGCGTCCATCACGGGCACCGACGCATCCTTCACTCAACCAGAGCATGGGCAGACCGCTTATGCACTTTCGCAGAAGCATGGATCTTTCATCCCCATCCTCGTACAGTGCTTAGAAACGAGCAAGTACCTCTCATTACAAGCATAGAAGAGCGGATCGCTTTGCTTCATCATGAAGGAATACAGGTGACTCGGGTCATTTCCTTTACCTCAGCAGTAGCTTATCTATCAGCGGAAGCCTTCATTCAAGAGTGGATTAAAGCTGTGGCTAATCCCCAAGGCATCGTCCTGGGGCATGATCACCGATTCGGTCGTAATAGGGAAGGAAATGCCAACCTTCTTATCCAGAAAGGGATTCCCATTCACCAAGAACAAGCTGAGCAGAGGGAAGGACGAGCTATCAGTAGCTCATGGATACGAGAGCTGATTCAAACAGGGAAGATGGAAAAAGTTCATAACCTTTTAGGATATCCATTCACGGTTCGGGGGACAGTGCATCCCGGTAAAGGTGAAGCTCGCACTCTTGCCGTTCCTACCGCCAATCTCTCTTACCCTCCTGAGAAACCATGCCCTCCTTTCGGAGTGTATGTGGGATGGGCTGCCCTCCATGAGATTCAGCCCCTCCCTGTCTCTCAGGGCATCCCAGCTCTCCTCTACCTTTCCCCTGCACGGGAATTAGAGGTCCATCTCTTAGAAGGACATTATTCTAATCTGTATGGAACCTCTATTGCTGTAGGATTCTTAGCATATATGCGTCCTCATATTCCTTTCAGTTCTATTGAGGAAATCAGTGAAAAGATCCAAGAAGACCTCCATAAGGCCCATTCCTACTTTGCAGAACTAAGACCCAGTGCGCGGCAGCTTGAATAAAACCCTCATAAGGAGAGAGCAATACTGAAAATCCCTCTGGAAGCTCTCTTCTCAGAGAGAGGTATAATTTTGTAGGTGATGAGGTGGTGGTGCTATTTTCTCGTAGGAGCCTTTCTCTGGTCACAGCCCCAAAAGGCAGAGAAGCATCTACGCCGAGGTGGGGAGCTGATGGAGATGGAAGACTTTGCTACAGCCCTCGGAGAGTATGAAGCAGCCTTAAGGTATAATCCTTACAGCGCTGAGGCTTATGCAAATGGCGCTTACTGTGCATGGCGAATTCATCAAAATACTAAAGCCGTTGAATACTTCAAGAAAGCAGAGCAAATGGGAGTCAATTTGACTCCTCGGCTGGCTCTGGCTTATGCAGATGCTCTTCAGCGGACTGGACAACCAGCTAAAGCGCGCCCTATTATTGAGCGATTGATTGACCAGACTCGTCCAACTGACCCTCTCTATGAGAGACTCCGCTTGACTCTCCATCATCTCAAAAATGCAGAACGGTATGTAGAAAAACCCTTGAAGGTAACCATTCAAAATCTGGGCGGAGTCATTAACTCACCCCAACCCGACTATGCCCCTGTTATTTCCGCAGATGAGAGCATTCTTTTTTTCACCTCTCGGCGAGCTGGCTCCACAGGCGGTAAAATAGCGACAGACGGTCTTCCTTACGAGGATATTTATGTGAGTGAGAAAGACCCAAATGGACAATGGAAATTACCCCGAAACGCGGGTGCGCCACTCAACACCCCTACTCATGATGCTTGTATTGCCCTTTCAGCAGATGGACAGACCCTTTTTCTATTCAATTCAGAGAATGGAGGGGATATTTTCATAAGCCAACTGCGTGGAACAAAATGGACGAGTCCCAAGAACATAGGCCCCCCTATCAACTCTAAATACTGGGAGCCGTCAGTTTGTCTTTCTGCTGATGAAAGGACGCTTTTCTTCGTCTCCGATAGGCCAGGGGGGATGGGGGGACGCGACATTTACATGTGTCGCCGCCTGCCTAATCGGAAGTGGGGCCCTCCCATTAACCTCGGACCGCCCGTGAATACTCCCTACGATGAAGATGGTCCCTTCTTTCACCCTGATGGAAAGACCCTATTTTACTCCTCAAACGGACCTAATTCTATTGGCGGCTTCGACATCTTCCGAACAGAGCTGCGAGCCGACAGTACGTGGGCTCCACCCATCAACTTGGGATATCCCATCAATACCCCTGGAGATGAGATTTACTTCGTTCTCTCCGCCAGTGGGCTTCATGGCTACTATGCCAGCGAGCGAGAGGACTCCTATGGGGAGAAAGACATCTATCTCATAGATTTCTCCACCCTTCAAGAGCCCGTGGCTGAGAAGCCAGCCGAAGAAGAGCTCCAAGTTTCCTCTGAACCGACCCCCTCTCCCTCGTTTCGTCCTAATCTGACTCTAGTCTCAGGCATCATTTACGATGCTCAAACCCAAAAGCCATTAGAAGCTACCATCACTATCATAGATAATCTCAAAGGAGACACTGTCGCCACACTTATCTCAAATGCAGCCACGGGGAAGTACCTGATCTCCCTTCCAGCGGGACGTAACTACGGCATCGCCGTAACCGCTGAAGGTTACGCCTTCCATTCTGAAAATTTCGTTGTGGAAGAAGCTCACGGCTACCGAGAGGTGCGGAAAGATATAGGCCTAGAAAAATACAAGAGCGGCACAGTGATTATCCTTCGCAATATCTTCTTTGACTTTGACAAGGCTACGCTTCGTCCCGAATCCAAAGCAGAGCTGGAACGGGTCTATCAAATGCTAAAAGAAAATCCCACTATGCGCATCCGAATCGCTGGACATACCGATAGTATGGGCTCGGATGAATACAATCAACGATTATCCGAGAATCGGGCCCGAGCAGTGTATGAGTATCTGCTGAACCGAGGAATCCCCGCTGACCGACTCTCCTATGCGGGATATGGAGAGAGCCGCCCCATAGATACAAATGACACCGAAGAAGGACGACAGAAAAATCGCCGAGTAGAAATAGAAATCTTATAATATCAGCATGGAGCCCTTAGAAGCTCATGAAAAAGTCTTTACTGTCAAACGATTGATAGCTTCCCTTCTCTATAACCCCGCGCTTGGTGGTCTAATCTCTTTGCAGTAGCATAGGGGGCACGCCCCGCGTCCAGTATATGAGGTCTATGTAGGACGTGCTAAAGTTTTATTCCAATCCCTACTCACCTTCGGCTATTTCCTCAAGGGGCGTAGCTGCTACTTGAAGGACATCGCTTTGAAGGAGAAGGGGACGAATCTGCTTCTCTAGCTCTGTCATCAATTCTGGATGATCCTTGAGAAAGATGCGAAGATTTTCTCTCCCTTGGGCTAACTTCTGGCCGGCGTAGCTAAACCAGGAGCCTGCTTTCTGAATGATCCCTAATTGAACTCCCAGGTCTATAATTTCACCTACCCGTGAGATACCCTCCCCGTATAGAATATCAAATTCCGCCATTTTGAAAGGAGGAGCCACTTTATTCTTGACCACCTTCACTCGGACGCGATGTCCTATGACGTCTGTACCTTCTTTGATAGCTGCAATCCGACGCACATCCAGACGCACAGAAGAATAGAATTTGAGAGCATTTCCCCCTGTGGTTGTCTCTGTAGGACCGTACATTGCCATAGCCCCAATCTTTTCCCGAAGCTGGTTGATGAAAATAGCAATGCAGCGCGTCCGAGAGATACTAGCTGTGAGTTTCCTCAGGGCTTGAGACATAAGGCGAGCTTGTAGGCCCATTTTGGCATCTCCCATTTCCCCCTCCAGCTCAGCTTTAGGCACAAGAGCAGCTACAGAGTCTATAACGACAACATCTATCGCTCCAGAACGAATGAGTGAATCAGCAATCTCCAAGGCCTGCTCCCCATAGTCAGGCTGAGAAATAATGAGCGCGTGAGTGTCTATACCCAGCTTTTGAGCATAGACTGGGTCAAAAGCATGCTCCGCATCAATAAACGCGGCTATCCCTCCCTGTTTATTTGCTTCAGCAATCACATGAAGAGCAATCGTCGTTTTGCCAGAGGCTTCAGGGCCATATATCTCTGTAATGCGTCCCCGAGGCAACCCCCCCACTCCTAAGGCTGCATCCAAAGCCAATGACCCCGTAGAAATCACCTCTACGCCTTGATCCGACCGTTCGTCCAGCTTCATTACAGTGCCTTTACCATATTCTTTCTCCAGCTTCTGAAGGGTCGCCTGAAGAAGTCTCTGACGCTCTTCCGAAGGAGCAGCCTTCCTCTCTGGTATCATACCTCATCCAAAGGTAAAAACTTCCTTCAGTCCTAATATGGACTCTTTTCTGAAATTTTCCTATTTTTGTGGCAAGGGAGGGTTTATGAATTCCATTCTGAGAATCACTCTTGCAGTAAGCTGGTGGGCTTTTGCCCAAGAAGAACGACTTACACGCAGCTTAATTTCAGCCGAGCGCCGACCTACCCTTATCCGAAAGGAAGAAACAGTGCTAATTCAAGGGCGCGTTCGGGATAAAGAAACAGGAGAGCCCTTAATTGGCGCTGTTGTACGCCTTCAGAATTCAGAGAAAGGAAGCCTGACCCAATTAGATGGGAGCTTCTCCCTCTCACTCAGACCAGAGGAGGCCTCTCCTGATGCAATTCTTTCCATCACTTACATTGGCTATGAAGAGAAAAGCCTCTCACTAAAAGAACTAGAAGCAGGGGGCGAGGTACAGCTAATGCCTCTCGGAGTCTCAGTTAAAGAGATTCTCATCTTGTCCTCCGTGGCGAACTCTCTTCTGACCCCACTCAACTTCACTCGTTTAGAATCTAAGCAAATCCTTGAGCTGCGAGGCTCCCAGGAGCTGACCGAAAGCATGCGTTTCTCGCCTTCAGTGTATGCCTCACGAGAAGGCGGTGGATGGGGCGACTCTCGCATCAACATCAGAGGTTTTGAACAAGAGAATATCGCTGTTCAAATCAATGGAATTCCCGTCAATGACATGGAAAATTCTCGCGTCTATTGGTCAAACTGGCTTGGTCTGTCTGAGGTGTTAGAAGAAGTCCAGGTGCAGAAAGGTCTGGGAAATGCCCGAATTGTACTGCCCTCCATCGGTGGCACGCTCAATCTACGCACTATTCCTCCGCAAGCAGACCGCCGCTTTATCCTCACCAGCGAGGCTTCAAATGTCTATACCTCTCGGTTAGGATTAATCTACCACTCGGGCATGAGCTCAACCGGATGGGCGGTAACCTTGGCAGGAAACCGAGCAGTGGGGCCAGGCTATATTCCTGGAACAGACTTCAGTTCTTGGACCTACTACCTCGCTATTTCAAAGCAAGTTGGCGAACGGCATCGGTTTCTCCTGCAAGGCTTCGGGGCACCTCAGTGGCACTATCAGCGCTTTCGTTACCTTACTTGGCGGGACATAGATACCCTCTATCGTTCACCCTTTCATAACTATGACTATGGATACTTAGACGGACAGCGCTATAGTAACCTTCGCAACTTTTATCATAAGCCTCTGGTTAGCTTGAGTCACTTCTGGACTCTATCAGACAAGGTCAATCTACTGAGCGCGGCTTATGCTTCATTTGGGCGAGGGGGCGGCTCTGGCATCCTAAATATTCGACGGGAGTGGGACTCGCGACAATCCACTTACTCCTTGCCTTTCCGTCCCGATGGGCTAATCGATTGGGAGAAGGTCCGACAAGACAACCGTAGCCGACCAGATACCTTCATCCGAGCCAACGGAGACACCCTTATCGGCTATGCTGCCAATCTCATTCATCGGAATTCTATCAATTCGCACAATTGGTATGGGCTTGTCTCTGCGCTCAACCTCAATATAGGAAGGCTGGAAATCAATTCAGGCATAGACCTACGCTACTATGTAGCTTATCATTACAGAGAAATTACTAATCTCTTCGGGGCTGACTTCTGGATAGACACTTTTGACGTTCGTCGGGGTGAAAGCATGAAGGTTATTATTCGGGACACAGCTCGGACCCTACGTCACGCAAGAATTACCCGAGTGGGCGATCGAGTAAACTACGATTATGACTCCTTCATCGGATGGGTGGGCGGCTTCTCAGAGATAAAGTATCAAGGTGGACCGCTTGCCGCCACTCTTGTCTTAGCAGCTGCTAATACTACCTACCAACGGCGAGAGAACTTCCGCTACCGTCCAGAGGAACGAGCCTTGCTCTCCCCTACGATTGGCATCTTCTCTTACACTGCCAAAGGAGGGGTCGGCCTACGACTTTTGGAAAACAGCTTGTTGTATGTAAGCGGAGGCTATTTTACACGTCCACCATTTTTCCAGTTTGTTTTTATCAATGACCGAGCGGGAAATGAAATTGCTCAGAACTATGATGTAGAGAAGGTTCTACAGGCAGAAGGGGGGTTCCGCTGGCAAAGCAGCCTATTTTCAGCACAACTTGCTGCGTATTGGATCCGCTGGAAAGATAAAGTACTCATGTCCCCCCCTATTCCTCTCCCTGATGGAAGCTTTACACAAGTGCGCCTGAATGGACTCTCTGCCCTGCATAGAGGAATAGAAGTAGAGATGGGAGCACAGCCCCTTTCTTGGCTGAGAGTTTCATTTATCGGAAACATTGGTGATTGGAGATGGGAAAAAGACATATTTGGTATTGTCCGCGACAATAATCAGCAGATTGTTGATACCATTCAGCTTTTTGTAGAGGGACTCCGAGTGGGCAGTGCCCCTCAGACTCAATTAGGAGGCATTCTTCGGCTGGCACCTCTGCCGAATCTCTACTTGAGTCTCAACTACTTCTACTATGACCGATTCTGGGCTGCTTTTGATCCTGAGGGACGCACTAACCCAAACGACCGAGCCCAACCTTGGCGTCTACCCGCATATGGTCTCTTAGATGCAGCCGCTGGGTATGAAGTAGCAGTAAGCAGTGAGATGCGAATTCGCCTCTTCGGCAACATTCATAACCTACTCAACACCCGTTATATCGTTACAGCCTTAGATGGACCTACTCATGACCGAAGAACCGCTCGCTTCTTCTACGGCTTCGGGCGAACATGGAATATAGGACTGAGCTTTCTATGGTAGGTCTCTAAGCTCCCTTATAGCACAGAAGTCCTTCCTCAAGCTAAAGGTCGTAGGGGATTTCCAAGGCATTTGGGGTTGATGCTCACACTTGCCCGCATAGTACAAACGACACACACCTAAGGAGAGAAATAACTACTCTCATAAGCATAGATTCTTTGGTTTCTCCTGAATCGTACCTTCGCTCAGATAAAATCTCCTTGGCAAAATAGTAAGCAATTCCTTGAGACATGCCCTCTAATCAAGCAAAGAGCCTTCCCTCTCTTTACCCCGAAGGAGCACCCCCTCGCCGTTCGCTATTTTTTGCGAGCGATTTGCATGCAGGTGCCCCCTCGCGTCAAGCTAGTGAAACTCGTGAGAGACACTTTATCCAGTGGCTTGAAAGACATGCACCCGAAGCTGCTGCCTTTTATTTGCTGGGCGACATATGGGACTTCTGGTTTGAGTATCGACACGCAGTACCAAAAGGACATACGAGACTGCTTGCGGCCTTAGCCGAGGTCGTAGAAGCAGCCATTCCTATCTATTTCCAAGTAGGCAATCATGACTGCTGGCTTACTGACTACCTTACCCAAGAAATCGGATTGAAGCGCTTATCAGACCCTTTCAGAGCCACTTGGCAAGGCATGCTTTACTTCCTCTCGCATGGACATCGGATCGGTCCTATACCATGGACAGATAAACTAGCTTACACTCTGATGGAAAGTCGCCTGCTTCAGAAGCTATACCGATGGCTTCACCCTGATATCGGCTTGTACATAGGACGCTTTCTCTCGGGACGCAGCCGACAAGCGCACCTCCCCATGGATGACATAGACCTAGGCGAAAAAGAATACCTCCGTCTCTTCGTAAAAGCAGAACAAAGAAAGGCACCAGCTGACTGGTATATCTTCGGACACCGACACTTAGCGCTAGTTGAGCGGATCGGCTCTAGTTATATAGTCCTGCTGGGCGATTGGATTCGCCGATATACTTTTCTCAAGCTTCAGGAAGGCTCCTGGGGGCTCTATACCTATAGCTTGCATCATGAGATTCTACCTCTGATTGAGGGTTCTATCCTCCACCTCCGTAAGGAGGCATAACTTTCTGCATAGGAGGAAATAGCTCCTCATCTTGAGCTTTTTAGGCGAGACACTCTTACCTCGGTAGAGGAATCTTTACTTTTGTCTGATGAAAATCTACACCAAAACAGGGGATAAGGGAGAGACAGGGCTTTTGGGAGGGGGGCGAGTCTCAAAGGCAGATCCTCGAATAGAAGCCTACGGCACCATAGACGAGCTAAATGCAATGATCGGACTCCTGGCTCAATACGTACCGGCAGAGGAAAAGGATAGTCTCCGACGCATCCAATCTTCCCTCTTCACGATAGGCTCTCATTTAGCAGCGGGACGCGCAGAGAAGCCTGTACCTCTTCCTATACTGGAACCCTCAGAGATAGAATGGCTGGAAAACGACATAGATAGACGAACTGGAGAGATTCCGCCCTTGAGACATTTTATCCTCCCCGGGAGCTGTGAGCCCGAAGCTTATGCTCAAGTCGCTCGGACAATATGCCGTCGAGCAGAACGACGACTTGTAGCTTTGTATTTGAGCGAACCGGGAGAGACCATCTTCCTTCAGTATCTCAATCGGCTTAGCGATTGGCTCTTCATTTTTGGGCGTTACTTGAGCTGGCGGCTTGGAGTAGAGGAGATCCCATGGAAGCCTGCGAAGGTCAGGCAGGACCCTTCGCAGACTGCTTCTTCATAATAGTCATCATATAATAGATGTCTTGCATTACTATTGCCGCCGATATATCCCCCGAAAGCTCACCTCCACCTCAGTGGCAATTTTCTCCCATAGCATCCGAGGAACTTTAATCTTATAATCTGCTGGACGAACAAAAAATCGTCCCGTCAGAACCAGTTGCTGATCTTTTCGTACCTCATAGAGTCCTGACACAATCTCTTCCCTTTGAACCCCATGGATCTCCATTATTCCTCTTGCACTCACAGCATAAGTCCCCTCCTGTGTATAAGGAAAAGGAGCTACTAACTTCCCTCGGAAAAAGGCATATGGATACCGGTCAGTCTCTAAATAGCTTTCATTGAAGTGCTCTTCCATAAGCTTATTTGGGAAAGAAAAGTTGCGCACCTTCACTCGTACATACACAGAATCGGTGGCGAAATCAACCCAACTTGTACAACCTGTCCGATTTTCCGCAGCTATCTTCTCCAATGGAGCATCGGAATAGAAGGAAATGATCAGGGTATCTGTAACATAGCGCTGCCCCCATGCATATAAAGTGAAAAACAAGAGTATGCTAACTTGCCTCATCCTGCTCAGGCATTTGGAAAGAGAAAATCCTTGAGATATTGAAGCCCAAGCGCAGGAGAGGGCGACGAGTAAAAAGAACCTGATTTTCACTCAATCCATCTGCACTAGTGATTCCTATTTGAAAGACATGACCGCCTGTCTCCACTTCTATTCCTGCACTCCATGGGAAGCGGTAATCGGGAAGGAGACTCGGCTGCCAAAGAGGAAAGGCTCCTTCTCCAAAAATCGTAAAGCGAGCAGCAATCTTGAATCGAGCCCCTCCCATTATCCATCCCCATGTATTGGGAAGCTCCGTTGCTAAAGCCACATTTTGATGAAGAAGCATCCCTCCTATCATTAGCGAAAATCGCCTAGAGAATTTCCGAGCCAGCAGAAGCTGATGAAGGTACTCCCATCTGTCATCCCAGCGCCGATAGCGAAGAGGGTCTTTCCTTTCTGTAAGGAAAGCCATACTAATCACGGTGAGAGAGAAAGGAATGCCCTTAGGCTCAGTCTGACGGAGAAGGCGCCCCTTGAAATAGCCATTCCACCACTTTCCCGCTCCAGTCCTTTCTACTCCGAACTCTGCCCACCGAAAAAATGAGTACCCAAAGCTCAGCCGAACAGTTGCGCCTGCATCTATTCCGAAAAAGTTTTCATATCCTTGAGTCAAGTCACCAAAACGATGGGCAACCCGAAACTCAAAGTGATGAGGAGCTAAAGTTTCTGTAGTGTGGAAGTTATAGAGGCGTGTGCCTTTGAATGTAGCGAGGACAGGATATTGCTCTTCTTGCCCCCGCAAGGTTATAACACCTATGCTCCAGAGAAAGAGGATTCTCATTGAGGATAGCCTAACTCTATCCACCTTCGCAGGTGGGCGAGGGTACAGTCGTCCAAGCGCCCAGTCGGCGGCATAGAGCCATTTTCCATGACTTGGTACCATTTTCCCGTTTCTGCTGAGCGGCGCACCTCCTGATAGGAGTCCAGTCGCACCCCTGCTGAGGGATTAGAGCCTCCATGACAGCTTGTGCAGTGGCGGCGCATCGCCTCAGCTACATATCTCCCATACGTGACCATCATCGTGTCCAAACCAGCACAAGCAGAGGTAGGAGCCACAGGTTTCTCTCTTTTGCAATCTAACAAAAGCAAGCCCAAAGCCAGCCCTAAAATCTTCCTCCCCATCCTCTGTATAAGAAACAAAACTCCTTCCTCAGCCTTCCTCGTCCTGAAAGAGCTTGAGGAGCTGATTACCTGTAGGCTTGCCCTTGACTGCAGTCCAGTAAGCATCTTTAGCAGCAGTGAGGCTGACATGCCAATCAACAAGGGGAGGCGGATAACCTAAGGACCTGCGAATCTCTGGCTCAGGCATATAAACCCTTGGTGCAGATAAAGACCGAAGCTCAGGCACCCAGAGACGGATGAAGCTGCCCTCCGGATCATAGAGCTTTGCCTGTCGGACAGGGTCAAACCAACGGAACCCTCGTCCATCTGTCCCCACACCTGCTTGATAGAGCCAGTTGCCCCAGTTGCTATATACATCATAGTCTATGAGCTGCACTTCAAAGTAGCTGGCTCCCCATCGCCAATCTATGAAGAGGTTTTTAGTGAGGAAGCTGGCTACGATTTGTCGAGCTCTATTGGAGGTCCAGCCAGTCGCTTTGAGTTCTCTCATCGCTGCATCAATAATGGGATAGCCTGTGTTTCCCTCTATCCATGCCTGAAAAAGCTGCATGTCATGGCGCCAAGGCAGCTTGAGGTTGCGGAGCCCACCTACTGCAAATAGGCGACATCCCCAACGGGCACTAAGCCAACGAAAATATTCTCGCCATAAAAGTTCAAAGAAGAGCCAATAAGTGGAGTCATTTGCTCCATGCCTTTTCTCTGCTTCTCGCAGACGCTCACAGATCCATCGAGGCGACAGACAGCCCACCGCCAGCCACGGCGAGAGATGGCTGCTGAAATCGCTGCCCCAAAAGCCATTTCTAGTTTCTTTATAGGTAAAAAGAGCCCTTTCAAAATAGGCTTCCACTCGAGCCTGCCCTGCTCGCTCTCCCCCTTTGAAGGGAAAACTTTTTTCATGCAGAGGAGGAAGAGCTGAGAGTCTTTGCCGAAGGATCTTAGCAGTCTCTTCAATTGGCTGACTCGCTGGAGGGAGAGAGGGAGAAGGAAGTGGAGGCTTCACACGAGCTGTCCGCTCCACGAGCTGACGAAACCGAGTGAAAAGCATCGGTAGGGAGTCCAAAGGGAAAGGAAGCTGGTGGGTTTCATAAAGGGAATTCCCCTCATGCAGGATAAGAGGAATCCCTTTTGCTTCCAGAGCGCAAGCAGTAGCACTCTGATAGCTGATCTCCTCAGGGGCCCATTCCCGATGAGCATAGACTATAGAGACTCCCTGCGAGGCGGCCCATACAGGAAGAACCTCCTGCGGCTCTCCTTCTAAAAGGGTGAGCGGTACCCGTTCAGCTAAATCCAATAATGACTCTAAAATAAAACGCTCCCGAGCAGGACTCAGCCGACGATTAAACCCTAAAGATTGAGAGGGATAAGAATACTTACCCCATCCAGCGACAGGAGGACCCCACACATAAACAAATTCTACCCGAGCTGGTCGGCGCTCCAGTGCAGCCTGCAGAGCAGGATGATCATGCAGACGAAGATCATTCAAAAGCCAAATGGCAACCTTCTCTCCCATAGCTTCATTCATCCGTTAACGAATCCTCCTCTAAAAATGTACCGCTCAGCTCCTCCTCCGCATCTCCTCCAGAGGGAAGGAGCTCTTCCTCAGGAAGGATTTCCTCCTCTGTTATGTCTACAGAGGGTAGAGGGGGCACATTTGGAAAAGGCTCTGAGAGAGGAAGAAGCTCAGCAGGAAGAGGGGGTGAAGAAGAGGGCTTTTTAGCCAAGAGTGCATTGTGATAGGCACGAACCTGAGCCACACTTGTATGGGGAGGGGCTAAGAGATACACTCTGGCACTGCTCCACAAGCGAGCAGGAGTGCGAGGATGCTGAACAAGAAAAAGGTAAAACCCCGCTCGTGGAATGCTAATCTCCGTTTGGTGGGGCAACCCCTTCTGGGGAAAAAGGCGGCCTCGGTTGACCACGCCCAGAGCGTTTCGAACAATCAGTATAAAAGTATCCTGCCGCCACTGCTCAGGCGCTATGTACCGAATGACAAGCCTTCCCGCAGGTAAAACCGTGTCTCGCCCCGTAGGTCCGATAAGAAGCCGCTGCCCTAACGCAGAACTAATAGCAAGAAAGAAAACCCATCTCAAGAAGACCTCCACTTAATAGAGCAGCCTAACGCAGGATATTGAGGTTCAGGCGCTGGCTTCCCGCTCAGAAGGGACTCCAAAGCCTCGCGAAGCTCCTCACGAGTAACACTGGAAGGGTCTTTCCAATTGTCATCCAAACGCCCATGATAATACAGCCGATGATTGGAATCATATGCGAAAAATTCTGGCGTGCAAGCTGCTTTGAACGATTTCGCCACCTCTTGGGTCTCATCAAAAAGAATCGGAAAAGGATAATTCTTTTCATGAATTCGTCTGCATAAAGCTTCGGGAGAGTCCTCATCAGGATAAAGGGTGGGGTCATTTGAAGCGATCCCTATCCATGCAATCCCCTTTGGAATAAATTCTCGAGCTAAAGCCAGCATACGCTCTTCTACTGCCCTTACATACGGGCAATGACCACAGGTGAATACAATCACTACTGGCTTCTGATGAAACATATCACTCTCTATATATTCCCCACAGACGCCCATGAGCTTGAACTTAGGCATAGGTGTGCCTAACGCCACATTCTCCATAAAGGTTGGCATGCTTCAAAGATAGCACAAAATAGGGCACTTCATTTCTCGAAATACGTTTATTTGTCTGTGTGGACATAGAAGCAGCTAAGGAGACCCTTCCTGATGCGCCTGGCGTGTATAAGTTTCTCAACACGAGAGGGGAGGTGATTTATGTAGGGAAAGCACGCAATTTGCGTCGTCGGGTCCTGAGCTACTTTAGCCGAGCCGAAGACCCTAAATGCGACTATAAAACGAGAAATCTTGTACGGCATATCGCTCAAGTGGAGTGGATCCTCACAGATACTGAATGGGACGCCCTCCTTTTAGAGAATAATCTCATCAAATACTACAATCCTCGCTTCAATGTCCTTCTCAAGGATGGCAAGACTTATCCCTACCTCTGCATCACAGCAGAATCCTATCCTCGTCTGCTTTTTCTTCGGCAAAAAGTGTATCCAGATGCAAAATATTATGGACCCTTTCCTGGGGGAGGAATGCTACGGTCTCTGATGGAGCTCTTTCAGACGCTATATCGGCTGCGGGATTGCGACCTCAAGCTCACGCCTGAAGGAGTAGCGGCAGGACGGTTTCGGGCATGTGTCAAGTACTATATTGGCAATTGCGCTGCCCCATGTATTGGGAAGCAGAGCCATTCAGCTTATTTAGAGGCAGTGCAGGAGATTCAGCGGCTCTTAGAGGGGGAATGGGAACTGGTCTTAGCAGAAATAGATCGGCAGCGTCAGCAAGCAGTAGAGACACTGGAATTTGAGAGGGCTCATGAGCTTAAGAAGCGATTAGAGCAGCTTCGAGCTTATCAGCAGCGCAGCCTCATTGCCGATGCAGCTCTCGGAGATATAGAAGTCTTGAGCTTCGTTACAGGGGTCAAGATAAGTGTAGTTCATCATCTTCGTGTGCAAAAAGGGAGAGTGGTGGCAAGCCACACCTGGCAGTTCCCTACACGAGACTGGGAGGAGACTCCCTACGAAGTCTTAGAACGGATTATCGGGGAAATCGCAGCAGATCACCCCCACCCACCTCATCAGATCCTCTTAGATGGATGGCCTTCTGACAAAGCTCTACCTGAATGGCATAATTTCACTTTCCTTTTTCCAGAAGAAAGCTCGGCGCTCACAGCCCTGGCTGTCTTCTGTCGGAAAACAGCTCTTTCTATTGTTGAACAGAAAAATGCTTTTCTCACTGAAAAAACCTCCAAACAAGAGGCTACGCTTCAAGAGTTAGCTGCGCTTCTCAAGCTCCCTAAATTCCCCTTGCGGATAGAGTGCATAGATAATTCTCATATTCAGGGAAGCCATATGGTCTCTGGGGTAGCGGTATTTATTCGAGGAGAGCCTCGCCGAAGTGAATATCGACGATACATTCATGAGAATCTCTCTGAAGGAAATGACTTTGAAGCGATTCGGGCAGTTATTCGCCGCAGGTATGAGAAACGGCTCCGAGCAGGCATGCCACTGCCGGACCTCCTCTTGATTGACGGGGGGAAGGGCCAGCTTGCTGCGGCTTGCGAAGCCATGCAGGAAATTGGTTTGAATGTTCCCGTTTTCGCCTTAGCCAAAAAGAAAGAGGAAATTTTCAGTCCCGATCGCAAATCTCCTCTATTCATAGATAAGCGCAGTCCCGTCCTGAGACTCTTGCAGCGCATCCGAGATGAGAGCCATGAGACAGCAGTGGGGTTTCACCGGCAGCGACGGGATGCAGCAGCTTTGCGTACGCTCCTTCTTTCAGTCCCTGGTATTGGCACAAAGTGCGCTGAAAAACTTCTGACCGAATTTGGCTCTCTTGAGCGGCTACGCACCGCCTCTTTAGAGGACCTATGTCGTATCTTAGGCAAACGCCGAGGAGAAAGTCTCCATTCTTTTTTGCAGCATGTCTAAGTCTATTGGCGAACTGCTGGAGAGCTTCTTTTCAGGGAAACTCCCTCAGAAGGCGCCTCTGGAGGCTCGGGTATGGGAGGCGTGGCAGCGTATCGTTGGCCCAGACTTGGCAAAGCATACAGCAAGCATCCGAATTAGGGGCAAAAAGTGCATCGTCCAAATCCGAGAGCCGCTTCTTCGGATGGAAGTTCAGTACCGCGCTCCCCTTCTATTAGAGCTTCTTCATGCGGCGGGCTTTCCTGAAATTGAGAGAATACAGGTTTCCTCATAGAAAGAGGGTATAGACCAGCTCCCCTGTGGCATCTTGGTCTGCAAGTGGGCGAAAGCCTGCCTTTTCAAAAAAGGAGCGAGCCGTCGTGTTTTTCACATGCACAGCGGCGCGCACCTCTCTGGTTCGGGCGCTACGCCGCAGAGCTTCTATGACTGCATTTAGGAGCTTTTTTCCATACCCACATCGCTGATACTCTGCATCTATTGCTATCCTGGCTATCCACACAAGTGGAGGCCGCCCCACTACCTCCGCTATACCAATAAGCTTCTCATCCAGCCAGAGACCCCAGCGCTGAATCCCTCTCTCTCGAATAGAAGGTTTTGCTAAGAACTGCCGCTGCTCTTCCAAGAGACGAAGAGGAAACTCTTCCCCTACTAAATCGCCCAAAGCACGAACGCTCAGCATTACCTCTTCTCCTCTTTAGCATAGAGACTCATTTCTGGGAGAGGGGAAGGAAGTCCATGAGCTGCTGGAGAGAAACAAAGGAGGGCTTTAGCTTACCGGTAGCTATTTTGGGTTGACCACCGCCACGTCCGCCCATCACAGAAAGAATGCGAGACAGGATGGTTTGAGCTTCAGCGGGTGCTGCCACGCCTATTTCCGCCCCATCCGCTTTGGACCAAACGACAATAAAGGTAGCCATCGGTCGCAAATGCTGAAGAGCCTGAAGAAAATCCCGAAGAAGGGTGCCCTGAGGCAATTCAACTTCTACAACATACGCCTCTTTCTCTCCCCACTTAGAGAGAAGATTATGGGCATATAAGCGAATCCATTCTTTTTCTCGGGATTCCCATTCAGCTTTTTCTACCAAAAGCTTTTCCACGGCTCGGAGGGGCTGGCTTGGCACTTTGAGAAGGGCAGATAAACGCTGCATTTCAGCCATGTGTGCCTCTACCCAGTGAAGGTAAGCATCCCCTGTAATCGCCTCTATGCGCCGAATCCCAGCCGCACTCGCACTTTCACTCAAAATCTTGAAGTAGCGCAACTCCAAAGTATTGCTGACATGAGTCCCACCACACAGCTCCCGAGAGAATTTACCCCCAAATTCAATCATGCGCACCCGCTCACCATATTTCTCGCCAAAAAAAGCCAAAGCTCCCTTGGCTATTGCCTCCTCGTATGGCACATCCCGATATTCTCGTCGGGGCAGAGCCGCCGCAATCTTATCATTGACAAGCCTTTCTACGAGCATGATTTCTTCGGATGTAAGCTTCTGGGGATGAGTAAAGTCAAAGCGAAGTCGGTCTGGCCCTACAAATGAACCACTTTGACGAACGTGAGAGCCAAGGATTTGCCTAAGAGCTGCATGTAGTAGATGTGTCGCCGTGTGGTGCTGAGAAGCTCCCCGACGCCGACTAATGTCCACTACTGCGTGCCATTCACCTTCTGGATTTTCGGGCAGCTTTGAGAGAACATGGATAATACTCTCCTGCTCACGATACACATGAACTACTTCCAGCTGGTCCTGACTTCGCCGAAGATATCCTGTATCGCTAACTTGTCCTCCACCCTCTGGATAGAAAGGCGTTTTATCCAGGATCACATGATACTGTTTCCCTTTTGCCCCTTCTACCTGCCGCATACGAATGATCCGCACCCGAGCCTCATAAGTGTCATATCCTACAAAGACAGACTCTCTCCCCTCTTCCACTTCTAACCAGTCCCCCACACTTCGATAAGTGGCTTGACGACTACGAGCTTTCTGCAGGGAGAGAGCTCGGTGATAACCTTCCAAATCTATGGAGAGACCCTTTTCTTTAGCAATGAGGTTGGTCAGGTCCACGGGAAATCCATAAGTGTCATAGAGTTCAAATACTACCTCTCCAGGCAGAACCTTTTCTGAGGAATGGGCAAGAAAATGCTCTAATCGAGCCATTCCGCGCCCTAGGGTACGCAGAAAGCTCTCTTCCTCTCCAGCGATCACCTTCTGTATGGTCTCAACCTGAGCTTTCACCTCAGGAAAAGCCTCAGCATACACCTCAGCTAAAACGGGAACTAGCTCGTGGAGAAAAGGCTCATTTTTATTGAGCAACTGATAACTATAGCGAAGGGCTCGGCGAAGGAGTCGTCGCAGGATATATCCAGCACCTACATTACTCGGGAGCTGTCCATCCGCAATAGCAAAGCTCAGCGCCCGAATATGGTCACACACAACGCGAATAGCTACATCTATTTGTCCGCCTTGTCCATACCGCTGACCAGTCCGCTGCTCTACAGCGGCACGCAAAGTCTGAAAAATATCTATGTCATATGTAGAGGTTACCCCCTGCAAAACCATTCCTAAACGCTCAAGTCCCATCCCTGTATCTACGCTCTGAAATGGAAGTACTTCCAAGCTTCCATCGGCGCGCCGATGATATTGAATAAAGACGAGATTCCAGAGTTCAATTACATGAGGATTGCCTGTATTGAGAAGAGAAGCAGCACTTCCCTCGGCATCAGGCCGAAGGTCTATGTGGATCTCTGTGCAAGGACCACAAGGACCCGTCTCCCCCATCTCCCAAAAGTTGTCCTTTCGTCCAAAAAATCGGATACGCTCCGACGGCACATATCGCTGCCAGTACCGAAAGGTATCTTCATCCCGAGGAAGCTCCCATTCCTCATCCCCACCGAAAACAGTGATGTAAAGCCTCTCAGCAGGGATACCATATACCTCAGTCAAAAGCTCCCATGCCCATTCTATGGCTTCCGCTTTGAAGTAATCCCCAAAAGACCAATTCCCTAACATCTCAAAGAAAGTATGGTGATAAGTATCGTGTCCTACCTCTTCTAAATCATTATGCTTGCCAGAGACCCGAAGGCACTTCTGAGTATTGGCTACACGAGGAGCGGGTGGCTCTTTGAAACCCATGAATACTTCCTTGAAAGGATTCATGCCAGCATTCACGAAAAAGAGAGTGGGGTCGTTTTTACTTACTAAGGGGGCAGAAGGGACAATTAAATGACCTTTACTCTTGAAAAAATCTAAAAAGGTTTTTCGCACCTGAGTTGTGCTCCACATGGAAGCAAAGTTATCAAAGGGCAAATATCAACCCCCTTTGCATATATTTGTGGCGGCATGCGACAGTATGCACTTCTCTGGAGTGCTGGGCTGGCTACTTTGCTCGCACAGACTGCTAAGGTCCGAAAGCTTCTTGCTGAAGCTGATCAGGAGTACTACGTCTATCGCAACCCCGAAAAAGCTGCTGAATTGTACCAAAAAGTACTAGCCCAAGACCCAAATAATCAATATGCAGCTTATCGCCTTGCCCGCTGCTACTGGTACACTAATGAGACAGAGAAAGCGATAGAGGGATATCAAAAAGCCCTCTCAATGAATGCGGAGGCAAATGACACGATTTATTTAGATTTAGGGATTGCTCAAAAGAAAGCGGGGCGATATGCAGAAGCCCGAGAATCTTTCAATGAGTTTCTTCGGCGGCATAAAGCCCAGGATATTCTGCGAAAGCAAGCGGAAGTGGAGCTGGAGGGATGCCGATTGGCTGAGCGCCTCCTGGCAGAGCAGCCAGATTATGAGCTAAGGGCTCTCTCCGCTCTCAACTCTCAATCCAGCGACTATGCCCCCTCTCTCTTCGTAGTAAAAGGTGATACCTTTATCATCTTCACAAGCCACCGAACAGGCGGTCAAGGCACAGCTCGCTTCTCAGAATATGGAGAGGCTTCCTACTCAGACCTCTGGGTCGCTCAGATGAAAAGTGATACTCTTTTCATGGGACGAATGGTAGGCAAAGTTCAAAATTTGGGCAAGAAAGTGAATACTGCCGCTAATGATGGAGGAGCTGTTATCTCACCCGACGGACTTGTTATGTACTACAGCATCTGCGGGGAGGGTAAGTACCGAAAGATATGGGGATGTAGCATTTATCAAAGCACCTATGACCCTCAGAAAAAAGAGTGGGGACCCTTTGAAAAAATAGAAGCTTTGTCAGGAAAGAGGGAAGTCGTAGTCAATTCCCGAGGAAAGAAGAAACTTGTTCCTACTTATGATGCCCAGCCCACGCTGACCCCGGACGGCAATATCATGTATTTTATCTCCGATAGGGATGGAGGTCTGGGAGGCACTGACATTTGGTATGCTCAAAAAGTAGGTAACGAGTGGAGTGCTCCCGTTCATGCAGGCAAGATTATCAATACGCCTTTCAATGAGATTTACCCTCATGTCGGACGAGATGGCAAAACGCTATATTTCGCCTCAGATGGACATCCAGGACTAGGAGGCTATGACATATTTAGAGCAGAGGGGCGTTTAGCTGCATGGCAATCCGTCCAAAATCTGGGAGCTCCCATCAACTCCTCTTATGATGATTTCTCTCTCTACTGGGTCCGACAGGATACTCTGGGTTTCCTCGCCTCTAACCGCCCAGGGGGGAAGGGAAGAGATGACATTTACGTAGTGAAGCGTATCCCTCGTATCAAGATTGAATTGGCTGTACAGGGCACAGTTCGGGACGGTTCCACTAAACTTCCTATTCCTTTCGCTACAGTTACTCTTTATGAAATTAAGGGAGATCGCTTGCTCCCTTTAGATACTTTCAATACAGATCAAAGTGCCCGATATCGCTTTACTTTAGAGCCGGGTAAAGACTATCGGTTGATTGGAAATGCGCCTGAGTACCTTGCAAATGAAGTAAGTGTCTCAACAAGAGATGCCACTAAGTCCATGGAACTGGAAGCAGATATAGATATCTATTTGGATCGCATAGAAATCGCTCGTCCGATTGTACTTCAGAACATTTATTTTGACTTTGATAAGTATGATATTCGCCCAGATGCAGCGACTGAGCTAGACCGATTGGCAGTGCTTCTGCAGAATAATCCATTCTTACGCATCTTGATAGGGGCTCATACAGATACGAATGGCAGTGAAAAGTACAATTTAGTACTCTCTGAAAATCGGGCTAAATCCGTGGTCAAATATCTAACAGAGAAGGGGATTAATCCTCAGCGTCTGACAGCAATTGGATATGGGGAATCTCAGCCCCTGATTTATCCTGAACTTTCGGATGCGGATGAGCAAGCGAATCGCCGAGCAGAGTTTCGAATTTTGAGCCTGGACTTTGCAGAGAAATGAGTATATTCTAAGGGGGGTGAGGGCGCCTGCGCCGAAGGTTATCCTTCGGAGGAAAGTCCGGGCGTCGGGAGCAAAGCTGCTTTCCGAAAGGAAAGACTACAGCTCGCAAGGGCTGTAGATGGATAGGGCCACAGAAAATATACCGCCCCTCTTTGGGGTAAGGGTGAAAAGGGACGGTAAGAGCGTCCCGAAGGCAACCCCCAGCTGACGCAAGGCTAAGCAGCCAGCGATGACCGCTCCCAGAGCTGGCGGGTAAGCCGCTTAGAGAAATGCAGGCGTAGAAACAGAACCCGGCTTACCACTCACCCCCTCTTCCTTTTCCATGAATGCTCAACCCGTGTCGCACGAGAAAAAAATACTCCTCTTCCCTTGTGGGACTTTTCCTTAGACTGAAACTCAGTAAAACTCTACACCACCGACTGTATTCCTAAGCGATGAGCCACACGGGCAAAAGCTGCTATCGCTTGATCTATATGCTCATCAGTGTGAGCAGCGCTCAGCTGAACCCTAATTCGAGCTTGTCCCTTCGGAACAACAGGATAGGAAAATCCAATCACATAAATCCCCTCCTGCAGGAGGGCATCTGCCATACGATGAGCAAGTACTGCATCATAAAGCATAATCGGAACAATTGGATGATCTCCGGGTTTGAGCGTGAATCCCGCGGCTGCCATACCTGCTCGGAATCGGCGAGCATTTGCCTCTAGCCGATCCCTCAGCTCTGTCGTCTCTGAGAGCCACGAGAAAATCTCTATAGCTGTAGCCACTATCACAGGACTCAAGGAGTTAGAAAAAAGATAGGGACGGGAACGCTGACGCAGGAGTTCTATAAGGGGGGCGGGACCTGCTACGAATCCTCCCATCGCACCTCCTAAAGCTTTGCCCAAAGTCCCTGTAATCACCAGCCGAGGAGAGCCCAAGATTCCAAACTTCTCAGGAGTACCGCGCCCTGTCTGCCCAACAAAACCCATGGCATGAGAGTCATCAACTACGAGAAGAGCGTCATATCGCTGCCCTAGCTCCATGAGCTTATCTAAGGGGGCATAGTCTCCATCCATAGAAAATACTCCATCAGTAACTACGACCCTAAATCGTGCCGACTGAGCTTCCTTGAGTTTAGCTTCCAGATCTTCCAGATCTAAATGCCTATACACATATCGCCGAGCTTTAGAGAGACGAATACCATCTATGATGCTGGCATGATTGAGTTCATCTGAGAGAATAGCATCCTCAGGACCGAAAAAAGGCTCAAATATACCCCCATTTGCATCAAAGCAAGCTGCATACAGAATAGCATCTTCACAATGCAAAAACCGAGCAATTGTCTGCTCCAGCTCCCTATGAATTGTCTGAGTGCCGCAGATAAATCGCACCGACGCCATTCCGTATCCCCATCGGTCAAGCGCTCGGTGAGCCGCTTCTATTACCCGAGGATGAGCAGCTAAGCCAAGATAGTTATTGGCGCAAAAGTTAATCACTTTTCTTCCATCTGCCAGAGTAATTTCTACACCTTGGGGAGAAGCTATAAGTCTCTCCTCTTTATACAAGCCAGCGGCTCGGATAGCTTCTATTTCCTTTTTTGCCCACTCTAAAAGTCCCAATCCCATAAAGCGAAGATACAGAGAAGGGGGTTATATTAGCTTATCTTTGTCCTCGTGGATACCCTTCTCCCGCTTTTACTTTCCCTTAGCCATGTAGTAGTGTATCCTACGGGCGCCTTGTACCGCTACACTGGGATAATCTCTGCCCGCAAAGGATGGACTACTTTTATATGGACAGAATTGCCCCCCACCACCGATCCTCAGAGCCTGCGGGTCTCTTTATCAGGCTCCGCAAAAGGATTTATCGCTCAAACAGCTATAGAACCTTTCACCCCCCAAAAAATGGACTTGCCCGAAGATGTGAAATATCTTCGTCGAAAAGTGGATTCTTTAGAGAATTTGTTCTCAAAAGCTCAAAATCGGCTCACCATTCTCAGCCTTCAAGAGAAGACTCTCTCAGACAATATTCAGTTAGGAGGAGAGGAAGGTACGACCTGTCCCGAAGAGGTAGAGAGGTATCTCCTTCTCATAGAGAAAAAGCTTTCTCAGATTTTAGAGGAGCGATTCTCGATAGAGAGGCGACGGGCAGTTATAGCAGAGAGCCTTGAGCGGTACAAGAAGGCTTATGAAGCGCGGCTGGGGGGGTTAGAGAGCCAGCGAGCTGTCTTAGTCATGAGCTATTGGGCGCCAGAGCCAGAGGTCGTGCCAATCCGAGTAGAACTCAGCGGACCCAGTGCAAGTTGGAGCTTGACCTATCGGGTGCGAGCTTTTCCTGGTCAAGGACAAGTGATTTTTCAGCGGTGGGCAGCTGTTCAGAATCGCTCCGGTGAAGATTGGGGACCCGTTCAGGTTACTCTTTCCACTGCCATTCCCTGGCTCTCTTCTCAAATGCCGCCTTTCTCCCCTTGGTATGTGGATATTGCTTCCCCTCCTCAACCGACTGCAGAGAGAAAAGCGTTTCTTCTCCAAGAAGAAGGTGCCGCCGAAGAAAAAGCAGATGCGAACCCTGTCTTTCTCTCCGAGCAGACGCTCTCTCGTACTTACGAAATAGGGCTTCAACGCATTCCAGCTGGCGAACGCATGGCTCGTTTTCTGCTAAAAGCAGACACACTTTCAGCAATTTTCCGATTCTTTGTGAATGCACCCGCCGAAGAAGCGGCATACTTGCGTGCAGGCTTGAAATTAGAAAGCCTCTTTCTTTGGGAAAAAGCCCCAGCCGTGATTGAAGTAGATGGGACAGAGGTAGGACATAGTGTATGGCCGCCCTCTTTTTCGGAGGACACAGTCTGGCTAGATATGGGCAAATCTGCTCAAGTGCAAGTCAGCCGAACCGAAATCCAGAATCGCCGTGAAGAGCGTTCATTCGGCACCATTCATCACCTCTTCGAATACAAACTGCGCCTTACTCATACCTATCCCAAACCTATTCCTCTTACCCTCTGGGATCACTTGCCAGTGAGTCGCCACTCCGACATTAAGGTAGAACCGATAGAGTTAGGGGGAGCCTTGCTTGAAGCGGACAAAGGCCTACTAAGATGGGAGCTGAATCTGGAGCCAAATCAGGCTTGGGAGCGATCCTTTCGTTTCGTTGTGAAGTACCCTCGCCAGAGACCTATTAGCGGCTTGTGAATCAGTCTGTTGCCCTTCTGGGAGTTGGAAGATGGGGTGCTAAACTGCTTCGCCTCCTCGTAGAGCGGCAAGCAGTGAGGTGGGTATGGACTCGCTCGCTAGAAAAGCATGCTGATCTTCAGTCTCTCTACCCGGAGCTTATATGGACAAGTCAAATAGAAGACCTATGGCGCGAGCCAGCATGTAAAGCGGTAGTTATTGCTACTCCTGCTTCTACTCATCCCTCTCTTATAGAAGAGGCCCTCCAAGCAGGCAAAGATGTCTTCTGTGAGAAGCCTCTCGCCTTTTCCTCGCAGCAGCTTCAGCACCTGATAGAAATAGCAGAGACAAAAAAACAGCTTTTGATGGGCGGCCATGTCCTTCACTACCATCCCGCTATCCAGAGCCTGCGAAGACTGCTCCAACAAGGCACGCTCGGAAAGCTACTCTCTTTTCGAGCTGAACGCGCAAGCCTGGGTAGATTCCCCCTCGCTGAAGATGCTCTATGGGGCCTGGCTATTCATGACATCGCCCTTCTCTTTTACCTCATAGGAGAAGCACCAATCCAAAGTCACATTCAAGCACAGATTTCCCTTTCTCATGAAGCAGAAAGCGTCTGGATTTATCTTCAGTATAAGTCTGGTATAAAGGGGGACATATTTGCGAGCTGGCTCTACCCTGAGCGAAAGCGCAAGCTTACTTTGATCGGCACGGAAGGAATGGTAGTCTTCTCTGAAGAAGGCACGCAACCCACTCTCCTCCTTTATAGACACCGAATTCAGTGGGAGCGGGGGCAGCACCCCCTTCTTCTCCCAGCCGAAGGAGCTGAACCTATTCCTTTTCCAGCCGAAGAGCCTTTGGCTAAAGAAATAGATCACTTTTTAGAGTGTCTTTCTACCCGACAGGAGCCTCTTACAAGTGCCCGCTCACTCCTCGCAGCTACTGCCTTAGCTGAGCGCCTCCACCGCCAACTCAAGCCAGAGCCTCAATCTATCCTCCCCTACTTCGTCCACCCCACCGCTATAGTAGATGAAGAGGTAGAGATAGGAGAAGGTACGCGAGTATGGCACTTTAGTCATATCCTAAAAGGAAGCCGAATAGGTAAAAATTGTGTGCTGGGACAGAATGTAGTCGTCGGACCGTATGTCAAGGTGGGAAACAACTGCAAAATCCAGAATAATGTATCGCTATACTATGGTGTTGAGTTAGAGGATGGAGTGCTTTGTGGTCCTTCCTGCGTCTTCACAAATGATAAGTATCCACGCGCTTTCATAGAGCGTCGAAACGAATTTCTACAGACGAGAGTTCGTCGTGGAGCTACGATTGGGGCAAATGCCACCATCATGTGCGGAATCACGATTGGACGCTTTGCAATGGTAGGAGCTGGTGCAGTTGTTTTATACGATGTGCCAGACTATGCCCTTGTAGTTGGTAATCCCGCTCGTCAGGTTGGATGGGTCTGTGAGTGTGGAGAGACCCTCCAAGAAGTGAGCCCAGACCATCTATACTACTGTAGTCGGTGCGATTTGAGCTATCAACGCACCTTGAAAGGACTGGAAAAGGTCTCCTCCTGATTCTTCTCAGCGTCAGAAAGCTTCTATTAGCGTAGAAAGAGAATAGGAGAGCATACTTATCCGTCTCGCCGAGTCTGCCCGAGGAAAAGCTGCATTTGCTATGACAACCCACCTCTACTCCTTTTCCTGTGCTTGAAAACAAGAAAAGCGAGCATTTTCCCCTGTCCCTTGCGCTCTACCGAAGGAGAGGTACCTTTTGAGTCCCTTCTGGGGTCTGAATGAGATAGAAGCCAAAAGGCAGCGGAATCCCTATCTCCTCTTGAGGGAGTAATTTGCCCTTCTTCTGCAAGCGCCCTAAAAGGTCATAGACTGCATAATTACCACTGACCTGGGAAGCATTTTTTACATATATCATTCCACTCTCTGACCTAACGCTCCAAAGTGAAGGAGGAGCAGCTATACCTATAGAGGCAGGAACCGTTCTTTTTCTCCCCAGAGCATATTCTCCTGGCAAGAGAGAATCGGCTATGATGCGTCCTCTTTTGTCTGTCAAGCTGCTACCCGGTTCTATAGTGTAGAAGCGCCATTCTTGCCAAGAAGCTCCTGCATAAGGGCGCCAGTAGAGAGCCAAAGAATCTTCCCCAAAGTTCAGCCATCCATAGTCCAAATAGGCTCCACTTCCCGCATCACTTCCATTATACGGAAAGAAAGCTCTCATAGCAACCGTAGAATCCCATAACCCATCTATTTGATAATACCGGGAAAGGGAGAGAGGGACTTCGCCCGCATCGTAGGCCCCTACCCAATGATGAGCCACATGAACCCAGACTGAATCGGTGGCAGGCAGTCCGACAGGGCGTAGAGTAAGATAGACACCGCTCAGGAAGGTATTTCCAGTGTTTTTGAGCCATCGGACAGCATGGGTAGAAGCATCGCTCACCTCGCCATTTGGAGAGAGGATAACTAAGCGTGGTTCAAAAGGGCAAAACACAACCGCCCGTCCGCTTGAGTTTCCGTCAGTAAAAAACTGTCCATAGAGAGTATCGCTCGGGCCTATTCCTCTCATGAAGAGAGTGAGGCGAGTAGGGGTGCGATAAGTAGGCTTGTCCCGTAGAGACCGCCGCCATACCACCCAAATGCTATCCAGTCCCTGGCGTCCGAAAGAATCTATGCGAAAATGAACTTCCCCCGGTTGACGCAGCCAATCATCAAAAAAGTCTTGGAGAGCGATCCCTGTGCTATCTTCTAAGACTCGCTGAAGGCTGTCCAGAGTTGTCAGACTATGCTTATAGCGAGTGGTATATGCCCGCAGCCCGCGGAAGTATAAGCTGTCTCCTATTTGATGACGCAGCGTATGAAGCACCGTGGCCCCCTTCTGGTAGGTAGCTATACCATAAGTATGCTCAAGGGGAATCTGCGAAAGAGGAAATAATCCTTCTTCCCACTTGAGAAGGCGAAGAGTTCCTTCCAAGAACTCTCGGATGTGCTGATAGTAGCGATCTTTTCCAAAGAAGAGCTCATAGAAAAGAGCTTCTCCGTGAGTGGCGAACCCTTCTTTCAGAAATATTTGCTGCTCACTACTGCCCGTAACGGAATTGCCAAACCACTCATGACAGAGTTCATGAGCCCAGAGCCAGTCATACTGGTTCGTATTTGCTATGATAACATTAGGATAGACGATGTGGGTGGAGTGCTCCATCGCCAAGGTGGTAACCCCGGTTCCAACGAATCCGATTCGTCGATGAGGATAGGGACCGAATTTAATCTCCCAATCTCTAAGCAGAGACTTGAGGCGCTGAAAGGTTACATAGACCCCTGCGCTGTCTTGACGACGCACCCAATACTGGATAGGGATGGTATCACCTACAGCTCGGATAAAAGTATCAGGAGCTAACACATATTCACCGACTGCGACTCCTGCCAGGTAAGCAGGAAGGGGATGGGGGACGTGCCAGTGCCATCGTCTCCACCCTATGCCGGCTATAGTAATGCTATCCAAAAGTCCATTCGCTGTGCCTGCTAAAGCCTCAGGCACTCGGAGATGAAAGCGATAAAAAGCTTTATGTCCAAATGTATCTACACATGGATGCCACGCTCGCCCAAAACTATGGGGAACATAGGCAAATGAGACTCCTACATTATATACTCCTCGGCTATCCCAGTAGAGCCCCCCTCTGCCTTGAGGATCGGAGAGCCCTTGTCCTCGGTAAAAAACTACAAGGGTCTCAGGTGAGCCAATTCCAGAGGGTAAAGAAATCTCTAAAAGACTATCATTATACGAAAAAGGAAGGGGTCCAAGTCGCCAGCAAACGGAGTCTATTGTATAACCTTGGAGGGTAAGTTGTAAGGATGAAGCCCCTTGAGCCTCTATCACAATCCCTGCCCGCCACTGCCACCACCGAGCCGAAAAGTCCACTGAGTCCAGCCACAAATCATACCCCACCACTCGTAGTCCCTGAGCCCATACAAGGCTTTCTGCAAGTATAATAAGGCTTAGTCGCATCTTACAAAAGTAAGCAGGGATATCCCAGACCTATCAAGCATGCCCCTTATAGAGAGGGAAATTCCTCAGCCTACGACAAAACGAAAGTGAGAATAAATTTTATGTACCTTAGGGAAGTATGCCTATTCAGTATGGAAGCGCAGTTACTCTGCGATACACTCTATCAGACGAAACTGGATACATTTTGTATCAAGGGGATGAGCCTCTTCAATTTACGGTTGGAGCAGGAGACATCCTACCAGCTTTTGAAGCAGCACTGATAGGGGGAGAAGCAGGGGAAGTAAAGACATTCACTCTAACGCCAGAGCAAGCATTTGGTCCATATCAGCCTGAGTGGGTCTTTCGCCTGAGCCGACACCAACTGGAGGGATGTAGTGAAGAACCTATTTATCCTGGACAGGTGTTAATCCTCTCCACGCCAGAAGGAGACAGCGTGCAAGTACATGTACTAAGCGTAGATGAAGAAACGATCCAAGTGGATGCGAACCATCCCTTAGCAGGGAAGACGCTGACTTACACTGTGGAGATACTGAGAGTAGAGTAAAGGGAGGGGTATGGCGGGGGGAGCAACCGCCACTTCAATCCAGCCGCAAGCGCAGGCGGAGCGCTTGCTAACTAAGCCAACTTCCTTGCGTATAGGTATTCCTCGGGAGCGCCATCTACAGGAGCGCCGCGTGCCTCTCATTCCCTCAGCCGTAGCCACTCTCACAGCACGCGGTTATGAAGTACTTATTGAGCACCGAGCAGGCGAGTATGCTTCTTTTTCAGACAGAGAATATACAGAAGCAGGTGCTCTCGTGGTATATTCACCCGAAGAAGTCTACGCTCAAGCTGAGTGTATTGTGAAGATCGCCCCACCCACGGAGCGAGAGCTGAATTTTCTCCGCCCCAAACAAATCCTCTTTTCCGCTGTGCATATGGGCTCTGTAAGACAAGAATATATCCGAGCCCTTTTGGACAAAAATGTAACAGCGATTGGATACGAGTTTCTGCAAGCGAAAGATGGCAGCCTACCTATTATGCGGATGATGAGCGAGATAGCAGGATATGCAGCGATTCAGATTGCGGCGGGACTTTTGGCTCAGCAGGGGCAAGCGACCTTATTAGGGGGAATAACGGGGATTCCCCCCGCTCGGGTTCTGATTTTAGGAGCGGGTACAGTCGCTCTCAATGCCGCCCGAGCTGCCCTTGGCTTTGGCTGCTCCGTTACCGTCTTAGATGAGGAGGTGTATCGCTTGCAGCGGCTCAAAGCCGCACTCGGTCATCCAATTTCAACAGGACTCATCCAGCCTGAGTTGCTTCGTGAGCTCCTGCCTCAAACAGACGTCCTTATTGGTGCCCTCTACCGAAAAGGCGCTCCCGCTCATCTCGTTGTAACTGCTGATATGGTCTCTACGATGGCAGAAGGGAGCGTCATCATAGACGTAGCGATTGATCAAGGCGGAAACATAGAAACCAGTGTTCAGACCACTCATGACCTACCTACTTTCGTCAAGTATGGAGTAATTCATTACTGCGTTCCCAATATTCCCTCTCGGGTCCCACGCACAGCCTCTATTGCTTTTAGTAATGTCCTCCTGCCTCTGCTTCTGCGCCTGAGCGAGTACGGAGGTATCCGTTCTCTCCTAGCTGCAGGGCATATGCTAAAAACAGGTGTTTATACCTATGGACGACACTTGACGAATCATACGCTCGCTCGCCTCCTTCAAATGGAATCTCTGGATGTGGAACTCCTGGTGATATAGCCTTCGGGTAGTCCTGGCTCATCCTGTGCTAATACCGCCCCTAACTCTGCTAGCTGAACTCTTCTGCAGCGGTTGGACTCTCCTGAGGAGTTATCTTTAGGGAAGCATGACACAAGCAAGGCTATTTATTATCCTATGGTTAGGGGTTTATCTCTGCGTCACCTTTTTCTACTCCTATAAGCACGCTATACAGATGGGTTATGGATTTCCAATCGTACAGTCCTATGATGCAGAGTATGAGTATATCGGTGCCACTGTATATCTCTTCAAGCAGGGACGCTACTGGACAGACTGCCGTATGCCTGGTTTTGCAATTATCTATTCTTTATTTTATGCTCCGACTCGCTCTGAGAGATTTGCGAATTTGGCCTATGTTCTTCTTTGTTTCGGAACTCTTCTCCTCTCCATAGGAATAAGCCTGTTGTATGTCCTCAGAAGGACTCAGCAGGTATGGATTCTTCATTGCATAGGTTTTTTGTGGGCAACGAATCCCATCGTTCATCGCTGGCCGTGGGTAGAGACTGATGCCATGGCGATAGGCACCTTTTCCCTTGGTCTTTTAGCGCTCTTCAGAGCCCACTATCTACTCAGCGGCTTGCTTTTGGCCCTGACTATTTTTCTCAGGCCGATTACAGGAGTCATACTTCCCTTCGTTGGACTTCGCATATGGGCCGAGAGAGGATTTCCTTTGCCTTGGCAGTGGCTTTCCTTCAGAGCAATCTGGATTACTTTCCTTCCTTTTCTCCTTATGGAGAGTGCTTGGATCATGAGAAACTATTATCACTACGCAGACCTAAGACCTTTTCATGGCACTCGTACCATCTTCAATGAGCCGTGTCACGATACCCCTGCTCGAGAGGGCTACCCCCTCCTTATTCGTTTAGGAATGGCAACAGATAACACTCTCTCCAACCTTTTTGCTCATGGAAGGGGGGTAGATAGCAGCATATTCATGACTTTTGTCCCTCAAAAATACCTCTCATCCGAAAGCCTTAAACTTCTCCAGAGTATTATCAGCAAGCAAGCAGTGCCTGATTCCCAGAAAAGTTGTGAATACCTCTTAGAGATAGAAATAGCCCAACGCACTTTGGCTTGCCAAATAGCGATTCCTCCACATGTTAGAATTTACAATCGCCTTCGGCATGCTTTCTTAGGAGATATTGCCCATCTTCATCAAGAAACCTCTTTTCTGAATATGCTCTTATACGCCTGGCATCATCCTCTTCATACCCTTAGCGCAGTCGCTTTTGTCGGACTTCACTTAGCCTTTATGTGGCTCCTACTGAGGGTAATTTTAGGTTTATCCTCTTGGATTAGTCTAGTTACAGCCTCTCTTGGTTTTTGTCCGATGTGGGCTCATTTAGCGATAGGTATAGTGGATCATCGGTATTTGACGACGTATGTGCCTATCGCTGCACTCACTCTTATAGTAGGATGGCAGAGCAGCAAGCCAAGAAGGTAACTTACCTTTGGAGCGATGGATGTCCTCATCCTCGGCGCCGGGACGATGGGTAGAGGCATAGCTGAGGTATTTGCGAGTAAAGGATTCCCCACATGGGTATATGAACCTCACTCTCATGCCTACGAGAAAGCCCAAAAGCTTCTGAGTAGCAAAGGAGAACAGATCCATCTTTTGGATACTCTCCCTTCCTTCATCTCGCATGAAGTGGTGATTGAAGCTATTCCTGAGGAGCTAGAGCTGAAAAAGCAAGCCTTTATAGAGTTGGAATCCCGTCTTAGCCCAAGTACGGTCGTTGCCACAAATACTTCCTCGCTCTCTGTGCATGCGTTAGCTCATGACCTTGGATATAAGGAACGCTTCTTAGGATGGCATTTTTTCAACCCTCCTACTCGGATGCCGCTGGTAGAGGTAATCCCTACCACTTTCACCGCCGGGGAAGTTGTAAGAAAGAGTATGGAGATTCTTAGACTCGTAGGGAAGACCCCGCTTCTGGCTCCTGATCTGCCTGGTTTTATTGTCAATCGGATTGCGCGTCCTTACTACATAGAGGCACTTCGTTTAGCCGAGCGAGGCGAGGCTTCACCTGAGGTCATAGACCAACTTCTGGAGGGAATAGGTTTTCGGATGGGGCCTTTTCGGCTCATGGACTTTATCGGGATAGATGTCAATCATGCTGTCACTTGCAAAGTATGGGAGGGACTCTGGCATCCGCCTCGCTTTCGTCCTTCTTGGCTTCAAGCCCAAAAAGTCGCAGCAGGTCATACAGGACGAAAAGCAGGACAAGGATTCTACGATTACAAGAAAGAGTAATGCGCCCGAAGACCTAAGATTATCCTTAGCCCCTTGGGGCTGACTCCTATTTAGAGCACTTGGGATGGTCAGAAGGGGAGGTCGTCTTCACCTGACAAGTCTGGTGGAAGGGGTTCCACCATCTCTGAAGGGGCGTCAGGGACCACCTTCTCAGGTTGATCAGGAAGGGTAGTATAGACAAGAACCCGAAGATTTGTTACTCGGCATTCAAAGCTGACCCCAGGGGTGTTATCTTGACGGGTGTAAAGGCGGACCCCCGGCGTGCCTTCTACAAGAACCATAGTCCCCTTCTTCAGATGCTTGAGCACTTCAGTACTATCACCCGGATTGCGCCAATACGAGCATTCTATCCATTGTGTTTTCTCTTCGCCAGTAGGAAGGCGCTGAGAGTGAGCAATAGAAAACCGAATAATTTGACCTGAAGAAAGCGAGCGTAATTCAGCATCCCGTCCCAACCGCCCTACTGCAATGAGGCGTAGATACATAAGCTAAGGTAAAAGTACGTATTTCTGAGGATTGACTTTGACCCCTCGTTCTATCACCTCGTAATGGAGGTGTGGGGCTGTAGAGCGGCCTGTAGACCCCACGTAGCCGATTACCTGCCCCCGAAGGACCATTTCCCCAACTTGAGCAGTGGTACGAGAAAGGTGGGCATATTTCGTAACTATTCCATTGAGGTGATCTATTTCTACTTGGATCCCATATCCACTTCCCTCCCACCCTGCAGAGATAACCTTCCCAGCGGCTGCAGCGCGTACCGGTGCTCCAAAGGGGGCATCAATATCTATACCATGGTGCATTTGCCATTCACCTGTGAAGGGATCGGTTCGGAAGCCAAACCCACTTGAAATAGGACCAACTGCAGGCAGAATGCAAGGGATACGAGTCAAGCGAGCATTCACTTCTTTGAATTGTCTTTCTAAGGACTGATACTCCATGTAGAGACGCTGACTTTGATAAAGGGAAGATTCCAAAGCGGTCGCGGGTGCGCCCCCCATACCCCCTTCCCACTCACTGGTAGAGAGCGGCGGCAAACCAAGCAGCGGACGATAGAACCGCTGAACTCGTTCATAAAGCTGCTGCCGACGAGCCTCCCAACGCCGAACTTGGAGAAGGAGTTGAGCTTGATAAGCCTGAAGCTGACTCGTTTTCTTTTCTATCTGAGATACAAAATAGCGCTCCCAGAAAGAATAGGTTAAGGGAACCGAGCCTCCTCCAACCAGAAGTCCCCAAAAGAAAATCCGAGGAATGACCTGCAGCGTCCGTTGAAACGACCATCTCACTCGCCTATAACTCAGTGTGCGTTCATCCCATTCGAAGCGAGAGAATAAGTCAGTCATCTGCCCCAGCCAGTTGAATTTGATGCAAAGATACGACAAAAACCGCGCAAATAGTTTGAGAGTAGATTACACTTGTAGATAGAGGGTGGATTTGTACCTTTGCAAGGGGGGGGAACTTAGCTCAGGGGTTTAGAGCGCCTGCCTTACAAGCAGGAGGTCGGTGGTTCGAATCCACCAGTTCCCACGCCATCTTAGCTCAGCGGTAGAGCAGCTGATTCGTAATCAGCAGGTCGGCGGTTCGAATCCGCCAGATGGCTCGTGCGGTGGGGTTGGCCCCTCCTGAGTCTTGGGGTGGCTCTCTATCTCTCATGTCAAGGTTTTCAAAACTCCCCCCCGATTGAAACGAGGTATGTCGGAGATTCGGTCTGTCAGCAGTGTCATGCAGAGGTCAGCCGCGCTTACCGTTCTACTTGGAAAGCCCGCTCCCTTATACCCATTACCGCTGACTTGCCTCGCATGGAAGACTTCTCTCAGCCGGCTGTGTATGATCCCTGGAAAGACTTCTATTATAGAGCCGTTTGGGAATCTGACTCCCTTTTCCTGTATGAGTATCGGCTAAGCGGCAAAGAGACAGTGTATGTGCGTCGGGAGCGGCTAGATTTCGTGATTGGGTCAGGACATCAGACACGTTCTTACCTTCTTTGGCGAAATGGCTTTCTATATCAAGCCCCTCTCACCTGGTATGAAGGCACTCGACGATGGGGACTCTCACCAGGGTATACAGAGGGCAAAAATAGCCGATGGAGCCGAGAAATTCAGCCAAATTGTTTGGCTTGTCATGCCAGCGGCTGGATAGCGGTTCCTTGGACACACAATCGTTACTACCGCATAGGTGGAGCCATAGGATGTGAATCCTGTCACGGACCAGGAAGCACTCATGTCAAAAATCCATTTGATACTACCTACTTCTGGCGGCGATGGACGCCGAATCAACAGATGGATGCATGTAACCGTTGCCATTTAGAGGGAATAGCGATAGAGCGACAAGGAGGATGGGAACCAGGAAAAGCGCTTGCAGCGCACTGGTCAGTGTTTCTACCTGAGCGGGGAGAGCTCGGACGTTTTGGTATTGCTTCTCATAGCGAACGGCTCATGCGCTCTGCCTGCTATCAAAAAGGAGGAGCCACCTGCATGACTTGCCATCACCCCCATCCAACATCTCCCCCTCCCTCCTACAATAACCAGTGCTTGAGCTGTCATACCCGTGGCTGTCAAAATCCTCGTCATCCCTCTGATCAGTGTGTGAGCTGCCATATGCCGAAAGGAGAATCCAGCGACGTTCCTCATACTCGCTTCACTGATCACTACATTCGAGTAGTCAGGTCAGAAGCTCAAGCACCCCAAGAGGCTATACGACTCCTGTGTGCCGTGGGATGTAGCTCAGACCCAGCACTTTTAGGCGAAGCTTATCTTAAGTGGTATGTAGAGGTGAAAAACGAGCCTTGGGTGCTGGATACGGCGCTTCGGCTACTAGCGGGAGGGGAACGGCCAGCCTCGTATGCTCAGGCTCTCCTCCTGAAAGGAAAACCAAATGAAGCCCTCTCTTTTGCCCAAAAAGCTCTTAGACAGGATACTACGCTGCATCTTTTAGAGCTGTATGGATACCTTCTTGAGCTGACAGGTCAGACTGAGAAGGCTCTTGAGGTTTGGAAAAGGCTCCGAGCACGAGCTCCGGCTTATCCCGATGCTGCTTTTCGGTATGTGATTTTGAGTTATGTACTAGGAAAGTTTTCTGCAGAAGAAACCTATCAGAGCCTTCAGACTCTGGTGAAGGAGCAACCTTGGAATGCCCAGTTCCACTATAATGCAGCTGTCCTTGCAGCTCAGCTTGGGCGATATTCGGAAGCCAAGCAGCATCTCCATGCAGCCCTCCAAGCTGACCCTGACTACACACCTGCTCGTGAAGCGCTAAGGCGCCTACCCTAAAGCCTCAATCTGTGTACCTTCGTTTCTGTGGAGCGATATGATGTCATTGTAATCGGAAGCGGCCCTGGCGGCTACGTAGCTGCCCTTCGCGCGAGTCAGCTCGGACTCTCTACCGCCCTAATAGAGCGATATCCTACACTCGGTGGCACCTGCCTAAATGTAGGATGTATTCCTTCTAAAGCTCTGTTAGACTCCTCTGAAAAGTATGACGAGGCCCGAAGATACTTCAAAGAACATGGAATCCTCATAGATCAAATCCAACTGAATTGGGAAACAATGCTAGCTCGCAAAACCCAAGTAGTTAAGCAAACTATCAGTGGCATTGAATATCTTATGAAGAAAAATAAAGTTAGTGTCTTTCATGGGCATGGACGCTTTGTGTCAGCAAATGAGGTAACTATAGATGGGGGACCAAAGTTGTACGGAAGAAATATTATTATTGCCACTGGCTCTAAGCCAGCGCAGCTCCCTAATCTACCAATTGATAAGAAGCGAATCATTACCTCTACGGAAGCCCTTAGCTTAGCTGAGGTGCCAAAACGGCTTGCTATTGTCGGTGGGGGAGTCATTGGTGTAGAAATGGCTTCGATATATGGACGACTTGGAAGTCAGATTACAGTGATAGAATACACAGATAGGCTTTTGCCCGGAATGGATACCGATGCAAGCGAAGAGACTCGCCGAATCTTGATTGGAGAGTACGGCGCTCGTCTTCTTTTGGGGCACATAGCAGAGTCAGCCGAAGTGGGAGAAGGGGAAGTTCGGCTTACAGTCAGGCCCAGAGAGGGAGGAGACCCTCTCATGATAGAAGCAGAATACGTCTTAGTGGCGGTGGGACGTCGTCCTTATACAGAGGGGCTTGAGCTAGAAAAAGCTGGACTTGCGACCGATGAACGAGGACGCATCCCTGTAAATGAACACCTTCAGACACTTGTGCCTCATATTTACGCAATTGGAGATGTGATTCAAGGGCCGATGCTTGCTCATAAAGCCTCGGAGGATGGAATTTATGTAGCTGAACGGATAGCTGGACGCAAGCCTCATTTAGACTACTTGCAGGTTCCCACAGTAGTGTATATCTGGCCTGAAATCGCTAGCGTTGGATACACTGAGGAGATGCTGAGACAGGCTGGTCGCACCTATCGGGTGGGTAAGTTTCCCTACAGAGCCCTTGGACGAGCGCGAGCGGCTCATGAGACCCGTGGATTTGTCAAGGTGATAGCAGATGCTCGGACCGACCAGCTGCTGGGCATGCATATTGTAGGAGCTCGAGCCGCTGATCTGATTGCCGTAGGGGTCGCCGGACTCGCCTATGGCGCTTCAGCAGAGGATCTCTTCCGATTACCCTTAGCCCATCCTACTTTTAGCGAAGCCCTTAAGGAAGCGGCCCTTGCTGCCAGTGAAGGAGCCGCTTTACACTTGTAGCTTAGAGATATGCTTCGCTCTCTTTTCGCTATCCCTCGCATAGACAAGAAACGAGAATGGGTGTACTTCTGCGGACATTCCTTAGGGGTACAACCTCGTTCTGCTCCGAGCTATGTTCGCCGAGTCTTAGAGGAATGGTCATGGGAAGGGGTAGGGGCCTACTTCTCTAAGCGAGCACAGTGGGTAGACTATGCAGATCGCCTTCGCTCTAAGTTAGGACCCCTTGTCGGAAGCTCGCCACCTTCCATTGCCATTGCCCATACTCTTACTACAAATCTTCACCTCTTATTAGCAAGCTTTTATCGTCCTACGCCCCATCGCTATTTTATTCTGACTGAAAAGTCTCCCTTTCCCTCTGACCGCTATGCCCTTCAAAGTTGGGCCGAATTCTACGGCTACCCCGATGCTGTGATTGAACTTCCTACGCTCACTCCTACTACAGAAGAAGTAAGAGCAGTGATTCTTTCTATTGGGGAAAGGTTAGCAGGGGTCTGGATGAGTGGGGTTCATTATTTGACGGGTCAAGCATTTGATATTCCTAATATCACTGCGGCTGCTCATGAGGTGGGAGCGTGGGCGGGATGGGACCTTGCTCACGCCGTAGGGAATATCCCCCTTGCCTTAGAAGCATGGGAAGTAGATTTTGCTGTATGGTGTAGCTATAAGTATCTAAATGCGGGACCAGGGGCTGTGGGCGGACTCTACATCCATCCGAAGTATCATACTCGGGGTCCTCAATTCGCAGGGTGGTGGGGCAATCGCAGAGAGACCCGATTCCTTATGAGAGAGCGGTTTGACCCTGAACCAGATGCCCGAGCATGGGTCCAGAGTAATCCCTCCCCACTCCTTCTGGCTGCCTTAGAGGCGAGTTTAGATGTATTTGCTCAGATAGACCTTCCGACCTATTATCAAGAGGTTCAGAGAATTCATCAATACCTCAGAAACCGCTTGACAGAAATCCCTCATGTGGAGATTCTCACCCCCGCCGACTCTCATGGAGCCCAAGTGTCTTTTTGTCTTCACTTGTCTGATCCAAAGCAGTCGTTTGAGAGGCTTCTGATGAAGGGATTTTTTGTAGATTGGCGAGAACCGAATGTGATTCGGGCTGCACCCGTTGCCCTTTACAATCTTCCCGATGAAGTGGAGGCTTTTACTGCGGCTGTGGCAGAGCTGGCTACTGACTAAGGCTATGCAGGCTGAGCCGACTCGTTATCGTCTCCGGTGGGACACTCCTCCCCGCTACACTTACATAGTAGAGATAGAAGCCACTCCAGCGAAAGGCAGATATACTGATTTTGCATTACCAGCCTGGCGTCCCGGACGCTATATCATTCAAAACTATGCAGCCGCGGTTTCTCATTTCACAGCTTATGATGAGCAAGGACAACCCCTCTCATGGTTTAAGGTTACCAAAGACCTTTGGCGAGTCCAGAATCCCAGCCGAGGCTCCCTTAGGGTTTCATATCGCTTTCATGCTCGTCAGATAGATGCAGGTTCAAGCTATCTCTCAGAATCGCTGGTCTATTTCAATCCCATTAATCTCTTGATGTATCTCCCTGACAGAATAGAATCACCGTGTGAGCTTCAGCTTCCCACCCTGCCGAAAGATTGGGAGATTGCGACGGCTCTCCCACGCACTCCTAATGGGCATTTCTTTGCAAAAAGCTACCATGAGTTAGCGGATTCTCCCTTCCTGAGCGCCCCTACCCTTCGCAGTGAAAAAATGACCTGCATGGGCGCCACCATCCATGTTCATTTCTGTGGTAGGATGGGTGCCTCCGATCTCTCCGGCTTCCTCCAAGACCTGTGCAAGATTATTCAGACCCAGACCCACATTTGGGGCAGCCTCCCCCTCTCCGAATATCACTTCATCTATCTTCTGGTCCCATTTCAGATTCGACATGCCGTAGAACATGAATTCAGTGCGATGTTTGTCCTTCCAGAAGAGGGAGCTTCTTCTGAAGAAAGTCTTAGAAGCTTTTTAGGGATTTCAGCGCACGAATTTTTTCACATATGGAATGTCAAGCGGCTGCGACCAGCGGCTCTCCTACCCTACCGATATGAGAGAGAAGCCTATACGAGCTTACACTGGCTTACAGAAGGCATTACAGATTACTATGCTAGCGTTACGCTCGTCCGAGCTGGACTCATGTCTCCCAGCGAGTATTGGAAGCGGCTCAGTGCAGAATTGACCCAGATAGAAAATACCATTGCTTATCAGCTCTTCTCCCCGAGTGAAATGAGTATAGACAGCTGGCTAGCCACTTCTCCCTATCGCCCAGCCATCTATGAGGGGTCATTTTATGCAGCGGGCAAACGGATAGGATTTCTCTTAGATATGATTCTGAGACGAGAAACTCAAGGAAAAGTATCCTTAGACTCTCTCCTACGATACCTGTATCAGACCTACTACCTTCGGGGAAAAGGCATACCCGAGGATGGAGTGGAAAAAGCAGCAATTCTATTAGCAGGACCTGTAATGAAAGAGTTTTTTAGACGATATGTGAATGGGCGAGACTCTCCTGACTATGAGTCGCTTCTGAAAGGACTGCCGCTGGGAGTAAGATACCGCCGAACCCCATACTCGGGACTCGCTCAGATAGGTATCGTGCGAACCCGCCGAGAGACGAGAGGACTCCTAATAGAGCAAGTCCTGCCAGGCAGCCTTTCAGATAATGCAGGAATTGAGGCAGGAGACCTTCTCTTGACTATCGGCCCTCATAAGGCTAATGAATTACCCTCTGATTTCTGGGAAAGGCTTTCCGATGGGGAAGCCATTCTTCTGAGTGTGAATAGGGATGGCTCTGCTGCGGATATCATTATCCCTTATCAGCGACGACTTCTCAGTCAGAAGACAGAAATAGAAATCTTTCCTACTCAGAAAGATTTTCACCCGTAAGTATGGCTGAATTTGATGACCGATGGACTCTCTTTTTGGACCGAGACGGTGTGATTAACGTAGAAAGAGTGGGCGGTTATGTACTGAGATGGGCTGATTTTGAGTTTTTGCCAGGTGTAGAAGCAGCGCTGAAGGTACTCAAGAGCATTTTCGGACGAATCATCGTAGTAACAAATCAGCGGGGAGTAGGTAAAGGACTCATGACGCATGAGGAGCTCCAAGCGATCCATCAGCAGATGCGGGCTCACATTGAGGCAGCAGGAGGACGAATAGATGCTATTTATGCCTGCACAGATGCAGAAGATGAAAGTCCCTGCCGAAAGCCAAATATCGGTATGGCTCTTCAAGCCAAGCGAGACTTTCCTGAGATTGACTTCAAATATTCTATCATGGTCGGCAATACAGAGAGCGATATGTACTTCGGTCGAGCTCTGGGCATGCGTACCATCTGGATTGCCTCTCGGAAGCCTTCGCCAGAGCCGCCCTATTTAGCAGAGGCGGTCTATGCCTCTTTATGGGAATGGACGCAAGCGCTTGAGCGGGGGCAATCCAAGTTTTCTCTTCCAAAATCCGCGAGCTACAGCATAAAAGACTAAGTACCGAACCAGCCAACGCTGAATGAAAGCAGGCTTCCCCTCCACCTTCTGAAGAATCCACCGAGCTATGAATGGCTGCATGAATAGCTGGAGCAAGAAGCGTCGGCTGCTCTGGTAAAGCCATTTGCCCCCAAAAAGCTCATCCCTGCTTGAAGGATGCTTCTGATGAAGGTAAGGTAGGTTATGCTGAGCCATATCGTAGAGTCGTATAAGGGCTTCCGATAGGCTTTGCTGAACTCGACTCCATACCGTAGCAGCCGCTATATACCGAAACCTCATCCCTGCTGCAGCAAGGCGATAGCCAAACTCTACATCGCCCAAGCCGTATCGCTTTATATTAGGGTCCATGCCTCCTATGCGTCTCATGACCTCTGCGGGCATAAAGGCATTGATTGTAATAAAGTGGCGAGGACCTGCCATCTGACTGGCACGCACCTGCTCTCTCCAGCGAAGATATATCACCCAAGGATGCGGATTATCCTCTGAAAAGTAAAGTATCCTCCCCAACAGCACTTCAGAAGGAAGGGGCTGAACTGCAAAGAACGCCTCCAGCCAAGTAGGCAAAGGAAGACTGTCAGAATCCAAAAAAGCTACCCATTCATGCCGCTCCAAATAGGGAAGGATGAGATTCCGAGTAGCATTTCGTCCATGATTGCGCCCATCTCCATGCTGCAGCATCACTACATTAGGATGGGAAACTTGCTGAAGGTACTGCTGGGTTCCATCCGTTGAGCCATCCACACATACATATGCTGTAAAATCTTGATAGGTTTGCTGAGTAAGGGCAGCTAAGCAAAGTCGCAGCTCCGAAAGATTATTGTAAGTAGGAATGACGACAGCTACTCGGCTCACTGGTGCAAAGTAGCGTTGTATTTTTGGGAGCATGTGGAGGCATATAGTTGTGGGGAGTTTTCTATTCTCAGCTTGTGCTCAGCCACCTCTTCCCGAGGGAGCGCCTCCTTCCCTCCGCTATTCTCAGGAGAAGCATTTAGGTCGTATTCGTCAGCTCACCTTCGGCGGCAACAACGCGGAGGGCTACTTTGATCCTACAGGTCAGCGCATTGTCTTTCAGAGCGACTGGGTAGAAATCAATCCACAAGGATGCGATCAAGTTTTTCTAATGGAACTCACCGATGACCCCCCTCGGTATCGCCGCATTTCTACTGGGAGAGGACGCACCACCTGCAGCTTTTTCTTACCCGATGGGCGGATTATCTACGCTTCTACTCACCTTCAGGGAGACAGTTGCCCGACCCCTCCTGCTTATAAGGGACGGTATGTATGGCCCCTCTACGAGTATGATCTCTATATTTATGACCCTCGTACAGATTCACTGACAGCCTTTTTACCTGCAAAAGGATACGATGCTGAAGCGGTCGTTTCGCCAAATGGACGCTACTTACTCTTTACTTCTCAGCGGGGAGGTGATTTAGACCTGTGGTTGTATGACTTTGAGACACAGACGCTGCGCCAACTTACGAACGAGATAGGGTACGACGGGGGGGGCTTCTTTGGACCTGACTCTAAGACGATTGTATGGCGCGCTAGTCGTCCAAAAGGACCCCAGACAGACATCTACCGCACTCTTTTAGCCCAAGGAATGGTAGAGCCGACCGAAATGCAAATCTTCATCATGCATATAGACAGCCTCATACCTCGTCAGGTTACCACGCTGCCAGGGGCTAACTGGGCTCCTTACTTTCATCCAAGCGGAAAGAAGATTATTTTTTCAAGCAATCATCACTCCCTTCGCACGGGCGGTCGCACTTTCAACTTATTCATGATAAATGTGGATGGTACAGGGTTAGAGCAAATTACTTTTGATCCTCAATTTGATGCCTTTCCCATGTTCTCTCCTGATGGAAAAAAGCTGATTTGGGCAAGCAATCGGGGAGGACATCGTCCAAGAGAGACGAATCTCTTCATCGCCGACTGGATTGAGTAATGGGTCTTCGACTGCTTGGAAGCTGTATAGGACTTTCCCTTCTGACGAGTAGTACGAAGCTGAATCTTCTTTGGAGCTTCCCAGTAGGGGAAAAGGTAGATACCCCTGCTTTTGCTCAGCTTCTGCTACCGCCTGTCAAGATTGTAGGCAGTAGCCTTCAGCGGGTGCGGCATGCGCTGGCCTTGCACTCGGGACGGAGCTACCCTGGGTGGGCACGAGAAATAGCTCGCCAATGGCAAGGCCTACCTTATGGTAGTGGGGGCAAAGGACTCGGTCCTCAAGAGCTTCTCCTCAACTTAGAGCAAATGGACTGTATGACTGCCGTAGAGAATCTAATGGCGCTTCATTTGACCCATCAGCACCAGACCTCTTCCATTCAGGACTTCATTCGCTTCCTTTCAGAGGTGCGATACCAAGCTCTGCCTCCCTGCCGATGGGAAGATCGATATCATTATCTTACTCATGCATTCATAGAATGGGAAGAGAAAGGCTGGGGAAGCTGGCTCCCATTTGGTTCTCCAGAAAGCCGAGAGGTTTTTTATATCACCAAACATCGGAAAAACTACTCTGGCTTCTCAGACTGGCACTTCATCAAGGCTATAGAGGCTCGCCTCTCCTCTCATCCCAGGTATTGCATCTCTTCAGAAAGGATTGGAGAATGGCTTCCATTTCTTCAGGATGGCGACTTGATTGCGTTTGTCTCTTCAGAAGAGGGACTTGATGTGTCGCATGTAGGGGTATTTTTTTGGGAGAAAGACCGGCCTACATTTGCTCATGCTTCCTTGAGAGCAAAAAAGTGGGTCTACGGGGAAGATCTCTGTGCTTATTTAGATAGGAGAAAGAGCAAAATTAAAGGTATTTGCGTCTTTCGTCCCTTCTGATGCAGAGGTATGCATTGATGGTCTCCTACGATGGCACACGCTATTCTGGATGGCAGCGACAGCCGGCAATTCCTTCTGTAGCTGGTACGATAGAAGGTGTACTTGAACGGCTGCTTGGGAGGGCTGTACGATTGACTGGGGCTGGACGAACAGATGCTGGGGTTCATGCCTACCAGCAAGTAGCTCACTGGGAGATCGATCGGCCTCTTCCCCACCCTTTTCTTCCTCGCTTGAATGCCCTCCTGCCGAGTGACATCCGAGCATTAGCTCTCTACCAAACTGCTCCAGAGTTCCATGCCCGACATTCTGCTCAGAAGCGAACCTACCGCTACTACATCCACTGGGTGCCCAATCCCTTCAAACGTTCTTACAGTTTCTTTTTGCCCCAGCCCCTACCCCTTTCTCTTTTACGAGGAGCCGCAAGCCTCCTTGTGGGCACGCATGAGTTTTCAGCTTTCACCAGAGACCTAAAAAGTCAGACAAGACTTGATTGCCATATCTTTCACACCACATGGGAGCAAGCGGAGGAAGGCTCCGCTTTTTTTGAGATTCAGGCAAATAGATTTCTTCGGGGAATGGTACGAGCGCTGGTAGGAGCCCAGATTCGGCTCGCACAAGGCAAATTGAAGTGGGAGACTTTCCTATCTGCCCTTACACAAGGAGATCGAAGATGGGGCATGTATCTTGCCCCCCCTCAGGGACTTTTCTTATGGAGAGTAGAATATCCCCCCAATCTCTTATATTTGCTGGAAGGGTATGACTCCTTCTGGACTGCGACAGGTACAGCGTCAGCTTATTCGCCAGAACCAACGCCAAATCCAACTGGCTCGTCTCTTAGAGGTACCAGCGGAGGAGCTGGAGAAATACATTAGCCAAGAAGTTGAAAAAAACGACGCCCTGGAAGTAGAACTTTCTCTCCCTGAGGCCCCGATTATCATACGCAATAGCTTCATTCCCTCCTCTTCAGAGTCAGATCAGACAGAATCGCCCGAGCCATCTCCTGCGCCTCTTTCCGCTGACGATTCCGAAGACTATTATGGACCCTACAACTTCAGTCCTGCACGCACTCTATACGAGTCGCTTCTTGAGCAGCTCTCGGCATTAGAGCTAAACGAGAGAGAGCGCAAGATTGCTGAATATCTCATTGGTAATCTTGATGAACGGGGTTATCTCTCTGAATCTCTTAGCAAGCTTTCGCGACTCTTTTCTCTCAGTCTGAATGAGGGGTTTGCTGTCTCTGAAGCAGAAATGGAAGCGGTTCTTCAGAAGCTTCAAGGTTTAGACCCTCCTGGCATCGGGGCTCGCTCGCTTCAAGAGGCTCTTTACCTTCAAGCTCGCGCGCTTCCCTCGGATGAACCATTGAAGCCTTATCTTCTTCGCCTTCTCAAGGAAGATTTTCACTTATTTTCTCAGCGGAAGTTTGAGAAGCTGCGCAGTAAGTATGGACTCTCTGAGTCTGAATGGAATGCTTTGATAGAGAGACTGCGGAGCTTTTCACTCTCACCCGGCGCTGCTTTTTCTGAGGAGACAGCACCACAGGTTCAGCCGGACTTTGTCCTACACATTGAAGCGGATGGAACTTTGAAGGTTGAGTTAGTTCAGTGGCATACCCCTCGCCTGCGCATCAATCCTGCATATAAGCGCCTCCTCCATCAGTATTCTCAAAGAAAGGCAGAGGGAGAAGCAGCAGAAGCGCTTCGCTATCTCAAAGAGCGAGTAGAAAAAGCTGAGCGATTCATTGAGCTGCTGCGGCAACGGGAATACACCCTTCTTCACACAGCAGAAGAAATAGTACGACAGCAGCGGGCTTTCTTCCTGAGCGGGTGTGATGAGCGGCACTTACGCCCCCTCGTCTTACGAGAAGTGGCTCAAGCCGTAAAAGTAGATATTTCTACAGTAAGCCGAGTTGTCAATAGTAAGTATATAGAAACCCCATGCGGTATCTATCCTCTCAAGTACTTCTTCTCGGAGGGACTCACTGCTCGAGATGGGAAGAAAGTCTCAAACAAAGCCGTTAAGCGCCTCCTTCAGGACTTAATTGCCCAAGAGCCGCATGAAAAGCCCTACTCAGATGAAAAGTTAGTGGAGCTCCTTCAGGAACGGGGCATCTCTATCAAACGGCGTACAGTGGCAAAATACCGAGAGCAATTAGGCATCCCCTCAGCACGCGAGCGGAAATCCATCGTATAACTTTGTACCATGGCGGCTACTTCTATACCGAAGCGAACCCTGTTGCTTGGGCGATCCTCAGAATGTGATGTAATCCTCAATCATCCAGAGGTGTCTGGACGACATGCCCTTCTCACCATACTCCCTGATGGCAAAGTAGAAGTAAGAGATGTCGGTTCTACGAATGGAACCTTCATCAATGGACAGCGAGTAATGACTGGCATTCTTCAGACAGGGGATAAACTGACGTTGGGGACCTACGCTGTAGACTGGGAAGAGATTCTGAAAAATCCACCTCCTCCTACGAGCGGAAGTGGTAGTGCCACTCGCATCACCCGCATCCGCTATAGCTCAAAGGGCCTTCCTCAGACCTTCTTGTGGGTCGCTGTAGCCATCTTAGTTGTATTAGGCATTCTCTGGTTTTTTGTACGCCCATGGGTCTTTCAGCCGAAGTGAATCCTGCCTCACTTTCCGCTGAGGAGCTGTGGCAGCGGTGCTTGGAAGTGATCCAGAATAATTTCGGCTCCAATCCAGCTCCCATCCGCACTTTTCTCAGCGCCGTCCATCCCCTCTCCCTGAATGAGGGTGTCCTGACCCTGCGGGTACCGAGCCAGTTTTTCTACGAGTATATCGAAGAGCATTTTTCTCGGCTCATCGTACGAACCCTCCGTCGTTTGCTGGGTCCTCAAGCTCGATTAGAGTATCATGTCATGACAGCAGCAGAAGCAGCACCTATGCGCCTTCCTTCTCAAGAGCTTCCTCCACCCACTGTCTTTCCAGGTTTGCGAACTGGACAGCCCTTCCCCACCAACCTAAATCCCAAATATACCTTTGAAAACTTCATAGAAGGAGAATGCAATCGTCTGGCTCGCAGCGCTGGCATGACCGTAGCTCAAAGGCCCGGTCAAACTGCCTTTAATCCTCTCTTTATCTATGGAGAGGTCGGACAGGGAAAGACTCATCTCGCTCATGCTATAGGAAATTATGCTCGTCTTCTGCATCCTGAAAAGGTGCTCCTTTACTTGACTTCAGAGCGTTTTACTCAAGAATACACCGAGGCAGTACGCAATAAAAAAGTAAGCGATTTTTTACAGCGCCTTCAATCTATAGACCTCCTGATTGTAGATGATATTCAGTTTTTAGTGGGCAAGCCTGCTACTCAGGACATGTTTTTCCACATTTTCAATCACCTTCATCAGAAAAGCCGCCAGATCGTAATCACAGCGGATACCCCTCCTTCCGAACTGCGAGGAATGGAGGAGCGAATCATTTCTCGTTTTGCATGGGGCCTTGCTGCCCCTCTTTATCCACCTGATTATGAGACCCGCTTAGCTATCCTCCGATTCAAGCTTCGCCAGGAGGGAATAGATATTCCTGAAGACATCTTAGTTTATTTAGCCGAGAATGTTCAAAGCCACGTGCGAGACTTAGAGGGAGTGGTAATTCAATTACTGGCAGAGACTTCTATCCGAAGACGAGAGCTCTCTCTGAATTTAGCCCGAGAGATTGTGAGCCGCTTCAAGCCAATGCGCCATCGCGCGATAACAGTAGAGAACATTCTGAAAGTAGTTTCTAATTATTTTAAGATTCATGTCGACGAACTCACAGGAAAATCCCGACGAAAAGAAGTAGCCTATGCCCGCCATCTGGCTGTGTATCTGGCTCGGAAGCATACCCGTCATGCTTTGAAAGCTCTCGGGGAATATTTCGGTGGGCGAGACCATTCTACGATCCTCCATAGTTGTCAATGGGTCCAAGAAATGCTTCACCTCAATCAAGAGCTCAACAGGCATGTTCAAGACTTGGAACGCATCCTTCTTAGAGCATCTTAGAGGATTTGGGAAGATAGAGGCCAAGCCTTTTGGCTATCACCTTCATCTGAGCGAGCCTCTCCGCTGGAGGGAAGTTGCTTTGATCTTAAAAGAAGAGGGGGAGGTAGAGTATTTCGTAGCCCTCACGGCTACGCATAAACCCCCTCTGATACAGCTCCGCTATGATCTGCGAAGCCTTCTGAATCTGATAGACATATCTGTATCGTTTCTGATACCAGAGACCGAAGCTGTGCCTTCAGTCGCTGACATATGGAAAGCAGCCGAATGGCAAGAGCGAGAAGCGTATGACCTCGTAGGCGTGAGGTTTGAAGGTCATCCTAATCTCAAGCGCCTCCTTCTCCCAGAAGATTGGGTAGGACATCCCCTTCGGCAGGACTACGAATTTCCCTCTGCGTATAGGGAAGTGCCTCTTCTGTATCAACCGCCTGATGCCTCGGTTTGACCAACATTTTCTTCGGACAGAGGGATACGCAAGGCGCATTGCTGCAGCTGTTTCCCCTCTCTCAGATGAGACTATTTTAGAAGTAGGACCAGGCACCGGAGCTTTGACAAGGTACCTTCTACAAAAAGGGCACCCATACATTGGCATAGAAATAGACAAGAGCTGTATAAACCAGCTTGCCCTTCTGGAGGGGCCTGCCCCTATCCGCTGGATTTGTCAAGACTTTCTACGGGTAGAGCTTCCCCAACAGCCTTTGTACTTTGTAAGCAATTTACCCTATAGCATTACAGGACCCACCCTTTTTCGGATATTAGAGCATCGTTTCTGGATTCGGGAGGGGGTAATAATGCTGCAAGCAGAAGTAGCTCAGCGATTGTACGCCTCTCCAAATAGCTCAGCTTATGGACGAGTCAGTGTGCTTTTTCAGAGCGTCTATGAAACTCGGCGTCTTTTTCAGGTGCCTAAGGGAGCTTTTTCACCTCCGCCTCGCGTTGAGAGTGAGGTAGTTAAATTCACAAGAAAGGCAAAGATTCCATTAGAGGCATGGGAGAGCTTTGCCGAGGTGGTAAGGCAGGCATTTCGTCAGCCGCGTCAGACTTTAGCTCGCAATCTTCGTTCGGCTTGCCTCCCCTGCCCTGCTCACCAAGCCACCCGCCGCCCCCATCAGCTGAGCGTAGAAGAGTATATTGCCCTTTGGCAAATCGCTATTCAGAAGGGAGAAATACCCACTTCCAAGACTGCTTAGACCTTGCTTTCGGCAAAAAGCCATGTGTATGAGCGATACTTCTCTGAGGAGCAGCTGCCTCAAGTCGTGAGTGAGCTGCAGCAGTGGGCTCCAAACATTTCTCGTTGGCTTCTGTATGGACCAATGGGAGTGGGGAAAACCGCTCTGGTTCGAGCATGGATTGGAGAGCAGGTAGCTAGCCCCACCTTCACCTACATCAATCACTATTCTCATGCTGTACATGTAGATTTATACCGATTTCCCGCTGGGTCCCCTTCCCGATGGGCAGATGTATATACTCTCTTGGAAGAAGCACCCCTAATCTTTGTTGAATGGGCAGAAAAATTACCTGAACCACCACCCCTGCCTTGGGCAGAGGTGCATCTATCTTTTACTCCTACTGGCCATAGGTATTTACGAGCTCTCATCCGGGACAACTAAGGGTATATTATCTATGAGTCTTACGCCCTCTACATAAGCTGCGATGAGGGCGCGCAGCTTGAGGGATTGGCGCAGATGCTCAATAGGCTGAAGAGAATACTCATCCACAATAGCCAAATATTCCAGCTTAATCTCAGGATAGTTTTCGCTCAAGTAGGCGCGCCCTTCTGCGAGAAGGTCTTGGGCAAGGGGGCATGTGGGTACAAGCGTTTGGATATACTGCAATGTCTTGTAAAGTGCTACCGCTTGAGCGCGTCCTCGAGGAGAGAGGTAAGTATTCCGAGAGCTCATCGCTAATCCATCCGGCTCCCGAACTGTAGGCACCCGCACCACTTCAATCGGGAAAAAAAGCTCCTCTACCATCTTTTCCACGATTCGGAGCTGTTGAAAATCTTTTTCTCCGAAATAGGCGCGGGTAGGAGCTGTCAGGTGAAAAAGCTTTGTAAGTACCAGCACCACCCCATCAAAGTGCCCCAGCCGATAGCCTCCGCACCAGAGACGACTCAGTCGGGTGAGAGTAATATATACCTCATCCTCCAAGCTATACATCTCCTCCTCAGAAGGCACAAAAACAGCCGATACCCCTAAGTTCCTAAGAAGGCGAAGGTCGGTCTCCAAAGTGCGAGGATAGCGATGGTAATCTTCATTTGGGCCAAATTGCCGAGGATTGACGAAAATGCTTACGATCGTCCAAGGATTATCAGCAAGGCTTTGACGCACAAGGGATAGATGTCCTTCATGAAGGGCACCCATGGTAGGAACAAAGCCGACGGCTCCATGAACCTTGGCTCGCCAGCTTCTAAGCGCTGCCCGTGTCTCCAGCACTTCCATAGTATAGTCGATTAAGATAAGCAGCAATCACGAGGTCTCCATACACATTTACCGTAGTCCGCATCATATCCAATAGACGATCTATCCCATAAATGAGCGCAATAGCAGCTGAGGGCACCCCGAAAGTTGGTAATACCCCTGCTAAAAGAGGCAAAGAACCACCGGGAACGCCTGCCGCTCCAATAGCTATGAGAATCGCCAAGGCTATAACGAGCGCCTGTTCAGGAAGGCTAAGAGGCACTCCAAACACCTGCATCAGAAAAAGTAAAGTAACCCCTTCATACAAGGCTGTTCCATTTTGATTGACGGTGGCCCCTAATGTCAAAATAAATTGAGCTACAGGTGAGGCGATCCCTAAGCGTTCCACCGCTACCTTCAGGGAGGTGGGAAGCGTGGCATTGCTACTGGCGGAAGAAAACGCCATCAAGAGAGCCGGAGCACTGCCGCGCAGCGTTTTGAGCGGAGAGACTTGAGCCCCTACCCTCAGAAAAATGCTATAGACCCCTAGCCCATGGATCAGAAGACCTACAGCCACAGTCCCTGCATATGCCCCCAAAATCAGAAAAAACTCCCATCCCAGACTCAAGACAGCCTGAAAAATGAGAGCTGCTATCCCAAACGGTGCTATCCATCGCATAATCAGAAAGAGAAGCCATGCACTGGCTCGGTAAAGAAGCTCTAAAAGGTGATATAAAGGCTGGGTCTGCTCAGCTGGAAGTTTAGCAAGTGCTATGCCCATCAGGATTGTAAAGCTTACCACTGCTAACAGCCCTCCTTGCTGACCAGAAGTAAAAGCCATAGCCATCTCATGGAGAGGATTTTTGGGAAGGAGAGTCAGAAAAAATTCAGGTGTAAGGGCTTTAGGCTGAAGAGAGCTGCTACCGAAGCGCTCAAATAGAAGCGTTCGGGCTTGGGGAGAGAGAAGAGCCCCTGGAAGCATCAGATTTGCTAATACCAATCCAATCAATGCTGCTATAGCTGTCAGCGTCAGCACCGTCCATAGTGTATGAAATCCGATCCGCCCCATTACCCCTGTTTCAGTGAGTCGCTGAATCCCTAAAAGAAGCATTGGTAGAGTCAGAGGAAGGATCAACATGAATATGCCACGCAAGAAGACCTCACCAATCAAGTGAGCACCAGAGAGAAGCGGCTTCACAGGAAAGTTGAAGATTTGAAACACAAGAGCCAGACCCAGCCCGATAGAAAAGCCTAAGAGGAGGCGAAAGGAGAGGATTTTATCGGCGCTCACGCCAGCGTGGGGGGCGTTGAGGAAGGAGATGAGCTAAAGTTTGACCCACCGCGATACCCAGGCTCCCTAATATAAATCCGACTAGAGCAGTCAGCCCCCAGAGCCCTGCCCGACTCATCCCGAAAAGCATTCCTACTCGACTTGCCAAAACACCCTCATTAGGAAGATCATAAAAGAGGGCCGCAGCTAACCACACTCCTGCCATCACTAAACCTCCAGCGAGTGCATAGCGCCACCCGCCCCGAAAGAAATAGCCCACTATTATCAAGACATATAGACTGCCGCTCCAGTGAGGAAGCCATATTGTAGCGAGCGTTCCTAACACCGCAACCGACCCCAGAAAAAGGAGAAAATCTTTACTTTGCACTTCCATGGCAGGAGTGCCAGTAAAGGTAGGGTATTCTGTGCAACTATGGAGCCCGTAAGGCTGACCCGAATACGTCGTCTATCTGAGCAGAGCAGTGCCTCCCTTGCGTTGACTGCCTACCTGCCCCTACCCCCTGAAAGTGCCACCCTTAGTCCCGAAACCCTTCAAAAATTGCGAGAAAAAGCTGAAAAAGCCATCCTCAAACACCCAGACCGTAAAGAAGCGGAGAGCTTTCGCACGAACTTGGACTATGCTCTCGGACAGATTACCGAAGCTTCGCCCCCTGGAACTTGGATTCTTGCTGCCACCCCCACTCTTGCTGAAGCTCTCTTCCTCCCTTTTGTCTGGAAGGAAGAGATTTTCATCGGCAAGTCTCTTAAGGTAGAGCCGGCGCTCTATGCTCTCTATCGCACTACCACTGTCTTCGTAGCCCTTGCATCTGAACATACAACTCGGTGGTTTGAGGGTATTGGCGACCGTTTATTTCCTATATCTCTCCCCCCCAGCGTCAAGGAAGCCCTCTCTCAGCTTCAAAAAGCCCGACAGCAGGTTCAAAATGCACCCGCTGATACCTCCCCTTATAGCGAACTTTTCACTCAGATGGCGCGCTCCGCTTATCATATGGCGCTAGTCAAGTATACAGAGATCCTGCGCTCCATAGTCCTTTTCTACCTTCATGAGGAGAATGTTCCAGTGATTCTCATGGGAGATGAATGGCTCCTGGAGGGGATCAGCAAGGATATGGAAGGAGAAAGAGCACTAACGCTTATCAGCGGAATCCCCGAAACTTCCTCCGTAGAAATCCTTCAAAGTCACGTTCAGCAGCACCTTCTTCATCAGCGTCAGGTTTTAGAGCAGATGTACTACCCCTTTTTAGCGTATTCTGAGGCACAGTCTCCTCAGGAAATTTGGACTTTGCTTCAAGATTCGCTCCCTACTTCACCAGTGCTCTTCGTAGAAGAGGGATATTCTTTCTCAGCAAGTGAGCTCCTTGGGAAAAAGAAGGGCCTGCCCTCAGAAGATGGGGTAGACCTCCTTGTAGCACTTGTCCGAGAGAAAGGAGGGACAGTTCTCTTCCTTCCTTCTGGACGCCTGCCCCAACCCCTTATGCTACTGCTCCCATGAGAAGACTCTTAGCCGCAAACTGGAAAATGCATCTGTACCCCGAAGAAGCCATCTCGCTCCTTCAGGAAATTCGTTCCCTCTGGGAGAGAAATGGCTGGCAAACCCTTCCTACTGTTATTTTTCCACCTATTCTCTATCTACGGGAAGCAGTTTCCCTTCTCAGAGGGATGACCTTAGCTGTGGGTGCACAGAACGGCTATCCAGGAGAATTTGGAGCTTTTACAGGCGAGGTCTCTATGGCTCAGATAGCCGCATGTGGAGCCAAATGGGTTTTAGTAGGACATTCTGAGCGGCGATATTACTTTGGCGAGTCTCATGAACTGCTTCAGCAAAAGCTCAAAGATGCTCAACGGCGCGGATTATCAGTAATTTATTGTGTAGGTGAGACCTTATCTCAGCGAGAGGCAGGACAGACTTTTGATGTACTCTCTCAGCAGATAGAGGAAGTTCTTCAAGGTGAAATTCTATGGGAGAAGTTGGCTATCGCTTATGAGCCCGTCTGGGCTATTGGCACAGGCGTGCATGCCACTCCTGCTCAAGCTCAGGAAGCCCATGCCTTTATCCGCTCCCTCCTCCAAGCAAAAGGGGCTCCTGCTGCTTCTATGCCTATTCTTTATGGGGGCAGCCTCAAGCCAGAGAATGCATCAGAAATTTTCTCTCAGGCGGATGTAGACGGAGGGCTCGTAGGTGGCGCCAGTCTAAAGTCTGAAAGTTTCGCTGCTATTGCTGCCTGCCTCATCGCAGGAAAGGATCATACACAACTTGCAGGTAGTAGAGACCCCCAATCCGAGGCCCCCCTGGAATCTGAACATAGCGCACATTGAGAAGATTCTGCCCTCCTACTCGTAACTGGGTCTTCCATCGAGGAATGGTATAAGATACCTGAAGGTCTATCCACTGGGCCGCAGGCACATCTCCTCGGATGATCCCATCCATTCGGAAGGCATCTACCCATCGGTAGTTCAAGCCGCCTCCCCATCGTCCTATCCCACTCACATACAGGGAGCTTCCCACTCGGTGCCTCGGTGTGTTGAAGTTAGGGAAAAGAGAGGGATCCTGTGCTCCCCGAAGCACAAGCGCCGCATAACTGTAGGAAGCTGTCCATAACACTTTGGGAGTAATAGCGTATTCTATACCCACAGAGCCATAATCAGCATATACTTCATCTGGTAGGTTGACAGCAGCGCTATATGTATAGAAGCGTCCTTCCTTCAAGTTGATGAGCCCTTCGTAGGTAGAGGGGTCCACATTCGTCAAGCTCACAGGACGAGGCAGCTCTGTCTCATAAATAGGCTGAGAAGATACAACATCACGATAAAGAATAAAATCTCTATAGTAGACTCGGGCATATTCTGCATCAATGTATAATCCCTGAAAGAGTTGAATGCGTCCTCCCACTTCATATTGCTGGACAAATTCAGGACGAAGGGGTTCTATGACTCGTCGGACGAGAAGCTGTTGAGCAAACTGAGCCAGCGTCGCACTATCCTCAATTCCTGCCGCTGCTGCCCGATATGCTTCCACAGAAAAGGGGTCAAATGCTATCTTATCCACGCCAAAGAGAGGACGAGTCCGTGAAGTGCCGCCTAAAGTCATTCGGTTGAACCCGATATCCAGCGCCATAAACTGGTCCTGAAGGGTAGGGATTCGGAAACCTGTCTGATACGAGAGCCTAAGATTATGCTGCCGTTCCTTCCCAAAGGCAAAAAGAGCCGCTAATCGGGGTGTCAAACGACCCTGAAAGTACTGACTCTTATCATAGCGAAGCGATCCTAAAAGCCGAAGTCGCCGATTAAGTACCCACCGATTCGCTTGAAGAAAAGCTCCATATTCACGGACCCAGAAAGGCCCCTCATAGTCAGCAAAAAGAGTCCCACGAGAATTGACCCGAAAGAGACGAACATTGCCTCCAATCAGAAGCTCGACATATTTTCCGATGAGATCTGAGAGATCGTATTGAGCTTCGGTATGATAAAAAGAAGAACGATCAAAAAATCCCGCCTGCTTTTGGGTACGGAGATAGCCGCCATTGATAGCTTTCACGACAGAGTCAAATTGTGGATCAGAAGGTTCTAAACGACGGCGAAAAGGGCCGCGCGGAAGGGCCGGAGCAAGGAGATTAGCCAGCTCCTCATAGAAAGGCGAGAACCTTACTGTATCAGCATACACGCGCGCAGCCGCATGGGAGCCATATTGGGCATATCCTTCATGATAGAGAATAAACCACGCTACATCGGGCTTTGCCCACTGATTGAGGAAAATACCTGTGAATCGGCTATCGTAGGCATTGCCTGGCGCTTCCCAGCTTCCATAGCTGCGGAGAAAGAATGACCGTCCTCTGAGCTCTATCTTATGTTGGTGAAACAGAACATCGCGCAGTACATTCCGATTCGCCGCCTGATAAATCGTATTTCCATTAGTAAGAAAGCTTCTCCATGACAATTCCAGTCTATCTGTAAGGGCATAGTGCATTTGAAGAGTGTATTTCTGAATAAAGACTTCGGGACTAATTAGGTCTCGGTCGCGATAGCCTGTGCGAGCTACATAGAATCGTTCCCGAATCCCAAATAGCGCACCCAGATCCGCATTAAGAATCCTGACTTCATCCCCATAAGTATTTATACCGTTATAGCCAGGGTTTTGGGGTCCAGGTATAGCATAAGTGGAGTCAGCACCGACATACGAGCCTTCATCCCGATAGTCTGTCGCTAGCCAGTCGGTAGCTCGTAGATACTCCGCTACGACCTTATACGAAAATCGCTCAAAGAGTGTCTGAGCATAACGGGCACTAAGATGGAAATAAGGACGAGGCGAAATGTCTGAATTCAAATGATTGAAGCCAAGCCGAATCGAAGCCGACAAGCCAGGGTATTGGCGAGGCAGACGAGTGTACATGTCAAGCATTCCATTGAACGCATTTGGTCCATAGAGTGCAGAAGCAGGACCAGTGGTGAGTTCAGCCCGTTCAAGATCAATATCGGAAGGAGCAGAAAGGAGTCCCACCGGAAAGCCCAGCACAGGAGCTAGCATCTCAATTCCATCTATCCGCTGAACTAGGCGCGGATTACCAGAACTCGCAAAACCCCGAGTATTGATTACTGGAAAAGTGATAGACTGATATTGCACATCTACATTTTTCATCGTTGCAAGCTGCTGGAAGAGATTAGCGGCTGCACCCATTTGAAGCTCCCGAATCCCCAGTCGGCTCACAGTTACAGGTGCTTCTAAGACTGCCTCAGGTACCCGACTGGTACTAATAACTACATCCTTCATGGCTAATCCACCCTCTTTTAGCGCAATCTCCAGAGGAGCTGCTTGGCTGACCTGCAGTTCAGCCGTTTCATATCCCACATAGCTCACTTCTATAATCACAGGAAAGGTGCCTATTACACTGAGGCGAAAGCTACCATCAGCACCAGAGACCGTCCCAGCTACTGTGCCCTTGACTCGAATGTAAGCTCCAGGAAGCGGCTCCTGAGTCCCCGCATCTCGGACAATACCCTGAAGCACAATGCTTTTCGGCACTTCAGCTCCAATTTTGCCCTTTGCTGCGGGAAGAGCCCGCTCCTCCTGAGCCAGAAGTGAAATGGGAATTGCAAGGAAAAGTGAAAATCTCTGCATAAAGCAAATATAAAAACTAACTGCCTTGAGCGCGCATCCCTGCTCGGATATTGAGCAGTTCCACCCCTAAGGAGAAAGCCATGGCAAAGTAGAGATATCCCTTTGGAATGTGGAGACCAGTGCCTTCACCCACTAAGGCAAAGCCAATCAGGAGAAGAAAAGCAAGGGCCAGCATCTTGATAGTCGGATGACGCTGGATAAATCGTCGGATAGAAGCTGCTGCTAAAAGCATAAGAGCAGTAGCCACTACTACAGCAACCGCCATCATCCAGAAAGTAGGGGCCATCCCAATAGCTGTTAGGACAGAATCTGTTGAAAACACGAGATCAACTAAAGCCACTTGTCCTAAAATTGAAAGAAAACTCCTTCCCCTTGTTTGCCCTGCTACCCCATCATCCTTCGTCCCCTCAAGCCTGTGGTGAATCTCTCTCACGGCCTTGTAAAGGAGGAAAAGCCCCCCAATCAAAAGAAGTATCTCCCGCAGAGTCAGGGTTTTAGAAGCTAAACGAAGAAGAGGATACGATGCTTTCAGTAGCTGAACTAAACCCAACAAGAGGATCACTCGCAAAAGTGGGGAGTACACCATCCAAAAGCGCCATACTCGGCGGCTTTCAGCAGGAGAAAGGTCCCCTGTCAGCAGCCCAATGAAAATAAGATTATCTATACCTAATGCTACCTCCATCCAAATCAGCATGAGCAGCCCTATAACGTACTCTCCACCCAACAGCATAGACAAACCTACGCCTTCTTGAAAAATAGTCTCCCTTTTACACCCGTCCTATTTTTACAACGAAAATCTCTCCTTAAGCCCGCTCCATGACTTCTCATCCTCAAGCCACTCTGCTTTTCCTTCTTTTCCTTACCCATGGGTGGAGGGTGTCAGCAGCAAGAAGGAGGTACTGAGCCTTCCGCCATCAAACCATTCTATAGAGCGCAAACGACCAAAAAATGTGAATATGAATTCACTTTAGCTTTCTGGTTTGATCCTGCTTTTGCGCGCTACTTAGCTGAGAGGTGTGCGAAAGTGATACGCCTTCAATAGTATATTCCCTTTAGTTTTTTGATAAACTTGCAGAAGATATAAGCTGACTCTGCGTCAGCCAGCTGCTAGCACAGTATGCACTCCTGAGAGCCATTGTAAAGTACCTGCCTTCGTCATGGAGCAGCAGAGAGTTTCCTTCGACGCTCAGGCAGAAAAAAGCTTTTCCGCAAGCGCAGACCTGCCCCTTGGCTTGTAGCACCCGCTGCACCCCACAAGAAGGTCTGACGGCTAAATCCTTCAACCTCTAACTGCCATTGAGTCGGTTGAGTTAGCTGCTTGGGAAGAAGGCGATACCGAGCAGAAAGATTCCCCAAAGCAGCGGTATTCTGCCCAGGTCCTATCAGCACCCCATCTCGCTCTAACACAAAACGCTGCCCAAGGGAGAGGCGAAGACGAGCCGACAGCTCATTCCACTCACCTAAGGTGAAAGCCACTCCTATCTGGCTACCCAGGGTCTGTCCTACCCAATTTGCAAGTTGAGCCGAAAGAAACTCAGCTAATGTGGAACTCACACCCGAGCTCACTTGCTGAGGACCAAATCCTTGTTCCACCGGTACAAAAGTGCCCAGAACAAGGAGAGCGAATACCTGTCTATTGCGCTCTTGCTCATCTGTAGCGAGCCGCTGAAGGAAAAGGTTAACTAAGGGAGTAGGAGTCCCTGACAAAGAAGGGATATCTATCTGAAATCTCATTACAGGGGACAGAAGGCTGCCTTGGAGTATTACTCTCAGTTCCACCGGCAAAGTGTAGGAAAAAGAAGTGTCTATCATTCGGAGAGAGGTCAGAGTGCGGTAAGTAGCGACAATGTCCATCTGGCCTTGATAGAGGTCCCCATCCCAAGTAATGCGACTGCCAGGCTCTAATAGAAGTCGCTTGGAAGCAAGACCCTGTAGATTCACACGATACTCACCACTGCGAACCTCATAGGATCCAGCAAGGCTCATTCGCCCCGTTCGGTCAATAGATAGGAGAAGATTAGCCGCGCCCTGAGCCGAAATTTCATCCCCGGTTCGCTCATCAAAAAGCAGTCTAAATCTGGCTTCAGGCACAGAGCTAATACCCACCCGAAGATCCGCACCTACTGAGGCACTGGGTGGAAGGGCGGGCACCGCATCAGCTTGCACATCAACAAATCGCACATGCTCCGCTGCAATACTGCGTTCATAAGTACGCAGAGGAAGGGTCAAGTCTGTTGCCGATGAAAGAAGAACCTCACCCCGAATCATCGGATTATCCCATGAGCCTGAGATTGAGAGGAAACCTCGCTCTAATTCCACTGTACCGTACAGATACGCATCAGAAGCAGCCGATGAAGCAGCTAAGAGGAACGGCTTGTCCCGTACTCGCACCATTAGACTGAGAAAAGGAGGACGCCAGCCTTGAAGAGCAATATGTCCTGTAATGTAGCCTCGCTTTTCCCGACTTTCTCGCAGCTCTACATCAGGAAAAAAAATGGTATCTCCTCTCAGACGCAGCACGCCATCCATAGTATAGAGCACCCGAGTAATGGGTAGATAAAAGCTGACCTTATCGCAGAGGAGTTCTCCATAGAAAAGGGGCTTCTCAGGTGTGCCGCGAATCAGTATGCGTTGAGAGACAAAGAAGCCTCTGGGATTCTGTACGTTTTCAGCAAGAAAAGGTCTGAGCCAGTGAGTAGGCAAGCGAATCCCCCGCATCTCTACAAAAAGAGGGGACAAGGTATCGCTTTTCCGATAGCTGCCACGTGCCTGTAGGAAAACCTGATTTCCTTGCTCAAGTGAAAAACGAAAGGGAATAGAATCGCCTACAGGCTCCCCAATCAGTTGTAGCCGAGGATAACTCAGACCCTCATACTTAAGGCTATCCGCTATAACCGCAAAACGAGGACCTGACTGAAGCTCTTGCCAAAGGATAGAGAGATAGCCCTCTATGGGTACCGCCATCCCTAGAAGTTCTGCAGCAATGGCAAGAGGAAAACGATTCAACGAAAGAAGGAAAAGGCCGGCTTTCCGAGCTATAGCAAGTTCCGAAGCTCCCCCTTCTAAGCGTAGACGGTGAAGCTGCCACTCCCCAGTCTCTATATTCACAAAAACTGGATGAACCTCAGCAAAATGCCAATGGTGAGACCCAAGATACAGAGTAGAAAGTAAAGGCTCTATCTCCACCTCAAACTCTTTTCCTTTTCTGCGCCAGTGAAAAGCTATACTGATAGTATCATGCCTTTCGGAGAAAAGGGCAGAGCATTGAAGCCGCCCGCCTCGTATTGTGCCTACTGTGTGGGCCTCAAACATCTCATAGGGGACATAGGCTTTGCCTCGGGTAGAGCCTGCCTCCGCCCATATGGAGTCGCCTTCAACCTTCAATGAAAAGAAAGAACCCTCCACCCGCCATCCTTCCCATTTGAGTGTGTCTAAAGCACACCGAAGAATACCCCGAGTAGGTAGCGAGTCACTTATAAGATGGAGATAGAGCGAGGAACCATATAGATGAAGAGGAAGCGGTAGTCCTAACAGATGCCCCCAGAAGGGCTGATGAAGAGAGAGCGTGCCTTCAATCTCCCACGACCTAAAGAGCGTATCCTGGGAAATAGTATCACCCTTGAGCCAATATCCGCTCAATAGAGTAACCCCGTGAAGCCAGTCTCCCTTGGCTTTCCCCCTAAACGCAAGCCCCTGACCTCGTACCTCACATATTCCACCTCTTTCCATGGCAATATAGAGAGAACCTAAGTCATAGAGAGAGTCGCTTCTCTCCCATTGAAGCGAGTCTATATTCACATGACTCCACCCAGCCTCCCAAGGAATGCCCTGTCCCTTGAGATGGAGCATGCCTGTAAGCGATCCCTCCGCTCCCCACAAAGAAGCCCTAAGCCCTGAAAAGCGGCCAGTCCCTTCATAGAAGGCATCAGCAAGCAAGGGAAATATCCCCTCGTAGTCTATCCCCCCATAAGGAGTACTCAAATGAAAGCTTCCGCGAGCCATTCCCTTTTCAAACTCAAAAGCTCCCCGCACTCCCCAAGAATGACCATGAACCTCTCTGCCCTGCAGGTTTGCAATGAGCCGGCCAGAGAGTTCTCCCACTCTAAATCCCCTCCCCTCCACCGAGGCTGTACCTGAGAGCGATTGGAAAGGAGAGAAAGAGAAAAGACCTTGAGAATTCCAGGAGTCAAAGAATGCTTGGAGAGTGTAGCGCCAGCCAGAGTCCCTTTCCATCCTGAAGGAAAAAGCGGTTGAGCCTTCCACCTCCAGCTTGGCCTCGTACTCGTGAAGTCGTCCCGAATGAGTTCCTCGCAGAGACCACACATAATCTGAACGCACCTCTTGAGGAAGCATGATAAGGTCGGGAAGAATCTCTTTTAGCTTCTGGAGAGAAAGGGAAGCTTCCGCAATCTCTGCTTTCCAATGCATAAGCTGAGGCTTGGCATAATGTACAATCTCCCCACTCGCCCTTACATATTCCTTGGGCGAAAGGGTAATAAGAGACTTCTCTATCTGGAAGTGGTATAGGTCACCCTGCACTTTCAGATCAACCTGCCATCTTCCTTTTACTGGCAGAGGACTACCGGAAAAGGCAGCCACTTCTTCCCAGTCTAAGCTGCCGTTGAGCTCTGCTTTGAAATACTTCGTTTCAGTGTTTCTAAAGAGCTGATCTAATCCCTCCTTGAGAAAGTGAGCCTGACCCTGTATTTCACTACGAGGAAGACGAAGATAGAAGTGATGAATTTCTGTATGATCAGGATGTGCCTGAAGGACGAATCGAAGAGTAGGCACCCACATGCCCGAATGCCTTTCTCTTAGGCAGAGGCTTGCTACCTCAGCAAATAGATACCCATCAGCATACCATTCTATGCTGGCATCCAGAAATAAAGAGTCTATATAAAGGTTCTCATACCGAAGATATCCAGGAGAAGGCTGAAGGAAAGAAGAAGCAGTAGAATCTATCCAGCGAAAACGCCCCTCCCGAAGTTCAAGAGAAGCCAAACTGACTCGCCAGCCCCGTCTCCGAGAAGAGCTTCTCCTCTCCTCTCCCCCAAAGAGCCGATCTACATTTGTCAGACCAGAGGCTTTTTCTGTGTAAATAAATACTTCTGGCTGTTGTAGGAGGATCGTAGAGAAGGGAATCCGATATTCTCCTCTCCAGAAGCCCTGCCAAAAAGCAGAGGGTAGCCATCCAATTCTTACCTCCCGGGCCTTGACGAAGGGCTGACAAGCCTTATCGTATAGAATCAGGTGTTTGAGAGAGAGATGAGCAATACCGATAAGCTCAATTCTTTCAATTTCTACCTCAGTCTGGAGGCTTTGAGAGAGAAGATTTATCAGCCATCGACGAGCCAAAGATTGACCTTCCTCAGAAGACAAAACCAGATAAAGACCTATCAGGAGTATTATCCATCCCCCACTGATAAAGAAAAGAGTGCGAAGAAAAAAACGCCCTATCCTTCTGACCCCTCGTGCCCAGAGCCGGACTCGAACCGGCACGGAGTCGCCTCCACCAGTTTTTGAGACTGGCGCGTCTACCGATTCCGCCATCTGGGCCTCTCCACAAAGTTACATTCCACGCCTCATAAGTGTTCTTACCTTCGGACTATGCGACTCCTCATCGCTGCACTGGGGGTGGGCCTAGCATTGACTTTGCTCCTGATGAGCTTAGGCGAAGAGCTAACCATTTACACAGACTTCAGAACAGCTGCCGCTAACCCCACCAAGACCTACCATATCATCGCTGAATGGGTAGAGCGAGAACTGAGTTACTATGAGCCTCAAAAAGACGCTTTTTACTTTCGAGCACGAGACACTTTGGGTAACATCAGATGGGTAATGTACCCAGACCCAAAGCCTATCAACTTTGATGCTGCTTACCGGGTCGTTCTGATTGGTCAGCACAGGGACAGCATATTTTATGCAGAAAAGATTCTCATGAAGTGCCCTTCTAAATACAAAGAAGAAAAGCCAACAAGTTCCCTCCCCCTTACCAGATAAGGGCTACACTCCCCCATGTAAAGCCAGATCCAAAGGCTGCTAAGATGACCTTATCTCCTGCTTTTAGCCTTCCTTCAGCTTGAGCCTCATATAAGCAGATCGGAATGCTTGCAGCCGTGGTATTTCCGTATTTGTGGATATTATTGAAAAATTTATCCATTGGAAGGCCAAAAAACTCCGCTACTGCTTGGACGATTCGGATATTTGCCTGATGAAGGACATAGAGATCAACCTCATTAGGATGCCAGTTTTGAGTAGATAGAGCGACTTGGATCGCTTCTCCCATTCGCTGGACAGCATGCCGAAAGACCTCTTTGCCATTCATGTAGGGACGCATGCCGTAGCTCCCTGGCAAGATATGACGACGAGTCGCTGAGGAGGGCTCAGCAATACATAATTCCATCGCATAAGCGCCCTGACTGTAGAGATGAGAGGAGCGAATCCCCCGCCCTAACGCTTCAGTAGCTTCAATTACAACTGCCCCTGCCCCATCCCCAAAAAGGACACCAACCGTTCGTCCCTCGGGAGCATAGTCTATCCATGTGGATTGAACCTCTGCGCCAACCAGCAGAATCGTCCGATACATGCCAGTCCGAATGAATTGATCTGCTATGCTCAATCCATACACAAAGCCCGAACACTGCTGCCGAATATCTAATGCAGGAGTTGTCTCTAGCCCTAGCTTCTGCTGAAGCAGCACACCAGAACCAGGAAAGTATAAGTCTGGACTTAGGGTAGCAAAAATGATAAGGTCTAAATCTACCGCTTTTTTACCCGCAGCTTGAAGGGCTTCTTGAGCCGCATAATAACCAAGTTCAGCAGTACTGGCAGGCTCCTCCGCCCAACGCCGCTCTTTGATACCTGAACGGGTATAAATCCACTCATCACTCGTGTCATAAAACGCGCGCAGGTCATCATTCCGAACAACTTTTGGGGGGACGTACATCCCCACCCCACTGATTCGGGCTGCCGGCATACTCAAAAGCAAAAATATGTAGAGCCGAAAATGTAATTTTCGCTTATGCGACTCTGGATGGCAAGCGACCATGCGGGTTTCCCTCTTAAGTCCGCCCTCAAATCCTGGCTACAAGAGGAAGGATATGAAATCATAGATATTGGCACGCACTCTGAAGAGAGTACAGACTACCCTTTTTGGGTCCATCGCTTAGCAGAAGTTTTTCCACCGCAAGAAAAAGCCATTCTTATCTGCGGGACAGGCAATGGAGTCTGCATGACAGCAAATCGCTATCCCCAATTGCGAGCTGCAATAGCGTGGAATGCAGAGATAGCTCGGTTAGCACGAGCTCATAATAACGCGAACGTATTGTGCCTACCTGGCCGCTTTATGAACATAGAAGAGGCTCGATCCGCTGTCCTCGCTTTTCTCAGAACCCCTTTTGAGGGCGGCAGGCACGAACGACGACTCCAGCAACTCAACCCCAGCCAAACATGAACCTCTTCCTCTGGATACCCCTCTGGGGTCAGGCTCTCCTCCTTGAGAAACTGCATACAAATGAATTAGATACGATTATATTCAAAGCGATTCAATCAGCAGTTTCTGTGAGAGAGCTGCGCGCTCATGTAGAATTTCTTGCAAGTGATGCACTTCAGGGCCGGGAGGCAGGAACGCCATATGAAAAAGTAGCCGCTGCCTATCTTATTGCTCAGCATCGACGCTTCGGAAGCCAACCTCTCCTGAAAGAAGGATATATTCATGCTTTTCCACTCTCCTCAAGAAAATCGCTCCCTCCAAAACGCAGTCGCAAGCCGACTTCTCCCCGTAGCGATACTTCATTTGCATGGAATGTGATCGGAATACAACGAGGAAGTGTATATCCTCATCAGTACATCATCCTGTGTGCCCACTATGATCATATCGGAACTACTCCCCAGGGAGAGGTCTATAATGGAGCTGATGATAATGGTTCAGGCACAGCTCTGCTATTAGAAGTGGCAAGGGTCCTTCAGTCTTTGCCACCGCCGAAGCGCACTATTCTCTTCTTTCATACAGCGGCAGAAGAAAAAGGGCTTCTTGGTGCTTTTCGCTTTGTAAGAGATTCTCTGATTCCCTTAGACTCTATTGTAGCGGTCATCAACGCTGATATGTTGGGACGAACGGATACCCTCCATGCCCCTGAAGAATTTTACTTGTATGCCATAGGAAGTGATAGAACAACTCCGCGCTTGCGTCACCTTCACGAAAAGGTCAATAATTTATGTTGCGGCTGGCACTTTGACTACAGGTACGATACACCAAAAGACCCTCTGCGGCTCTTCTATCGGAGCGATCATTATGCTTTTGCTCAAAAGGGTGTGCCTATTGTATTTTATTTCGGAGGTTTTCATTCCGACTATCACAAGGTAGAAGATGATGCCGATAAGATTGATTTTGAGCGCCTAAAAAAAGCAACCATTTTGATAGCAAGCTTAGCTTGGACCTTAGCCACACTGGAATGAGAAGTCCAGTTTCTCGCAGTGCTCACAAAGCTGCCTCTATAGGTTACTGAGGACCTCCCAAGGACCTGGACTATGCGGAAAAAATAGAACTCTTCCGCTCCTACGAAAGGAAAAGCTCCGAATGAATTTCTGAATATCCCTCACCTGCTTACTAAATTTGTCCGCATGCGTGAATATGGCTTAGCGTCTCTGTGCTTATGGGGTCTGCTCTTAGCGCAGCAGTACTATCCTTTTGCGATGGGAGCCTCCTCAGGTGTGCTGGGAGCCCACCTCAATCCCGCCTTTATTGCTGACAGCCGCTATAGCTTTGACCTTCTATTCATGGGCACGAGCTTTCACCTCTCCAATAACTATATCGGGCTTCGTCGACAGCTTGCCACAGATTTCATTCGTAATGAAGGAAGAATCAGTGATACTATAGACTTCCGAAGGGCTTATCTTGAGGATGAATTTCAAAATGAATCCCCGAAAGGTCTACAATTTGACCATCAAATTCTTCTTCCTAGCTTTCTTCTAAGTATTGGACGCTCTTCTGCAATCGCCTTCAGCCTTCGTCTGCGAAATCGCGCAAGTCTTAGTGGTATAGATTACCGTTTAGCCAAACTTGCTTATGAAGGCTTAGATTACCCCCCCTACTGGCAAAGCTGGATAGAAGGACGAGATATTGGCTTTAGATATGCTGGCTATTACGATGTTGCTCTTACTTATGCTCATGTTCTCCTCAATAAGGGCACCCACCTTCTAAAAGGAGGGGTTACTCTTCGCTATATTCATGGCATATATGGAGCATATTTCTATGTAGACCGCTTGCGATTCCGCTATCAATTTTTCAATGCTGACTCCCTACTGATAGAAGAAGGAGCTAGATTTTACTGGGGGCATGCCAGAGATTTTGACTATAACATATACGATAAAATTGTAAATCGCCCTTTTGACAATCAAACCGCTTTCTCTTTAGGGGGCGATGTAGGTCTTGTGTATGAGTTCCGTCCCTTTTACAGAAAGTATATTTACGACCTTGATGGGAAAGTAGCATTAGAGCGGCGCGACATCACTCGCTACACTCTTCGGCTAGGCATTGCTCTGTTAGATATCCGCTCAAGGATGCGGTTCATTAAGGGTTCTTTTAGCAACGAAATAGAGGTCAGCAAGAATAGAATAGATCAAGCAATCCATGAATGGGACATTCGAAACGTAGAATTCGCTTCTGTCCAGGATTTCAACGACACTCTTCGCAATCGCTTTGGTATAGCTGGAAGCCGCCCCGATTTCATTATTCAGAACCCTCAAGTGCTCACGCTCAGCTTGGATTGGCACGTTTGGGGGCCGTTGAGTGTGGGGGGATTGGGAATGATTCCCTTTGGAAAAGGACTGTTCACCATTCGGTCTCAGCAGACTTTCTCAGTGTATCCTCGCTTTGAGACAATGGTTTTTACATTAGGAGTTCCTTTTACTGTGAATGGGTGGGGCGAGAGACTATGGGGAATTGCCCTCAAGATTGGACCTTTCATAATAGGCACAAACAGCTTAGGGTGGGTTTTTGGGCAACCTACTATTCGGACTGCTGATATATATTTTGCTTTCAAGGCTGGGCTTCCCTATACTAGGCCGAGGGACAAGGACAGGGATGGCGTTTCGAACAGGCGGGATGCTTGTCCCTCAGACCCCGGCCTATGGGCATTCGAGGGATGTCCTGATAGCGATGGCGATCATTTAGCAGACAAGGACGACCTCTGTCCCTTAGATCCTGGGGTTCCCCAATTTCAAGGATGTCCTGACACGGATGGAGACGACATTCCCGACAAGGAAGATGCCTGTCCAACTGAGGCTGGTCTCCCTAAGTTCCGAGGCTGCCCCGATAGAGACAGCGACAATGTACCAGACAAAGAGGATGAATGCCCAGACGAAGCAGGCTTAGCTCGCTTCAAAGGATGTCCTGACCGAGATGGTGATGACGTGCGAGACAAAGAGGATGAATGCCCAGACGAAAAAGGTCTGGCTCAATTCCGTGGGTGTCCAGATACTGATGGCGATGGCATCCCCGACAAAGAAGACACTTGTCCAGCTCAAGCTGGGCTGATAGAGTTTGGCGGTTGTCCTGACACGGATAGGGATGGGATTCCAGATGCTCAGGACCGATGCCCTACCCAGTTCGGACCGATAGAGAATAAGGGGTGCCCCTACGCTGACCAAGACAATGATGGCATACCGGATACAGAAGATGACTGCCCCTTCACAGGGGGGCCTCGCACAAATCGGGGCTGTCCTGAGATACCACGTGAGCAGAAGCGAATATTGGACGTAGCCTTCCGAAACTTAGAATTTGAGACAGGCAAGGCTATTATTCGTCCAAAGTCATTCCCTTATCTAGATACGCTGGCCATGCTTTTAGAAGATAATCCTACTTACAAGCTCAAAATATCTGGTCATACCGATAATCAGGGCACTCTTGAATTCAATATGAAGCTCTCTAAAGCCCGAGCGGAAGCTGTAAGAGATTATCTGGTATCGCGAGGGATTTCCGGTGAAAGGTTTATCGTGGAATACTTTGGTCCTTTACGTCCGATAGCTTCAAATGCGACTCCTCAAGGTCGCGCCCGAAACAGGCGTGTAGAAATGAAGGTGGTTTTTGATTGAGAAAACGAAACCCTCCTCCTTTCATAAGGAAGCTTATTGAGGATGCTCTTTACCCCTGTAATAGAAAATGAATTAGATACAGTCTTTAGTACCAGCTATCAAAGGTAGGCGATGCCCTTCCTCTCTTTCATCCTTCCGCTTGAGCCCCTTGCGTGTTCGTGAGAAACCACTCCCGTGCCCCTACAAGGAAACAGAAACGAAGCCCTTCACACCAAAGGCTTTCTTCTACTTTTTAGGAGGTAGGTTGGTTGTATCAGGTCTCTGAATTTTGCTCGTGTCTATGCCCAGCTTTCTGAGGAGTCTCTCGGTTACGTCATGCTCTTTCGGTCCGTGCAGGATAAAAGCTATGCCTGTCGCATTGGAGTTATTTAGGATATAATCATAGCCCTCCGCAGCTGCCAATTCACTTATAGCTTTCTGGAGCTTATCTATTACAGGCTGAAGGAGTTCTGCTTTCTTTTTGAGGTAGTTTTGCTCCGATTCCTCTTGGAAGCGCTTAATCTCCTCATCTAATCGCATAATCTCCTTACGCCGCTCCTCTTCTTGGGTTGGGGTGAGTTTGCCTTGCTGCTTGAGCTCTGTATATTCTTCTACTTTCGTCTGAAGATAACTCTGCTTGATATTGAGCTGCTCAATGATTTTTCGTTCGTAGGTGCGCAGCTGCTGTTCTACCTGCTGAGCTTCAGGGAGATAGCTCAGGACCAGTTCCAGATTAGTGTATCCGACTTTAAGGGGCTTAGATGAAGGTTGAGCGGGGGACACGTGGGGCTGACTACAGGAGAAAAGAATAAGAAGTCCGATAATGGGCGTATCTCGCATCGCCCAAAGGTAGGGGATTCTCAGCGAATCCCCAGCTTTGCCGCCACAGCGTCAGTCAAATCATAAGCAGGTTCGCCATACAAAACAATCCCACCCGCACTGCGATCCAAGACAATGGCAAACTTCTTTTCCTGAGCAGTGCTCTGGATAGCTTGTTGGAGACGATCTAAGATGGGCTTCATTCGCTCCTCTCTTTGCTTGAAGAGGTCTCCATTCGGACCGAAACGCTTACGTTGAAGCTCCCGAGCTTTACGCTCCTCCGCTTCTATCTCTTCTTGTTTGCGTCGTTTCATTTCAGGAGACATAAGGGGCTCTTGCTCACGGTATTGCTGAAAAAGCCGCTCCACCTTAGCATACATATCATCAATCTCTTTCTGCCACTGCTGAGTAATCCGTTCTATCTCCTGCTCAGCGGCTTTGTACTCAGGCATTCGGTCTAAAAGGCTTTGGGTATCTACAAACCCAACTTTCTGGGCGCTAAGACTGCTGAGGATAATGCAGCTTAGCCCGAGGATATGTAGAGTCTTCATAGCTGCTGTCCAATCATAAAGTGAAACCGACCTCCCCCGAGAGGGACACCATTCGGGTCGCGAGCATCATCTATTCCGTATCCATAGTCTACCCCGAGCAGTCCAAACATAGGCAAGAAAATCCGAACCCCAACCCCAAAAGAGCGTCGCAAAAAAAGTGGATTGAGATCCTTCAAACTGCCCCAGGCATTCCCCCCTTCAGTAAAGGCATGAACCCATAGCGTTGCGGTGGGGTTGAGAGAAATAGCCTGGCGAAGCTCCATCGTAAATTTCGTAAAAGCCAAAGCTCCATTTGCTGGTCCAATAAAAGGAGAAGCATAGCCCCGTAGAGCAATAATTTCTCGTCCATCTATATTGAAACCTTGAATCCCATCTCCACCTAAGAAAAACCGTTCAAACGGAGAAAATCCTATTGCAGGATTATATCTCCCCAACACTCCAAGCCGGAAACGAGGGGCTAATACCATATTACCCACTACCCTCAAAAAGAACTGCGCATCCATGCGCCATTTGTGAAATTCTAAAAGGCGTAGTGCATCTCTCTGGGGATTGTAGGCAGACTGAAGAAAGTAGGACCAAGGGGGCGTAGCTTCAACCGAAAGAATGACCGAAGAGCCAGAGCGAGGATAAATCGGCGCATCTATACTTGTGCGTTCTAAGGATTGCCGAACTGAAAGAATATTCACAAAGGCAGTCCCCCGATCGCCCAGTAGCGAAAACGCATTTTTTGCGGTATAATACCTATAAGAAAATGTCGTATAGCTTCGGAAAAAGTCATCTGGAAAGCGCAGCCGCCGTCCAAGGTCCGTTGAGATGCCTAAAATAGAGAGGTAATAATCTGAAAACAGCGCTCTTTGTACAGAGTAGTAGACCGATACGCCGAATGAGTTAGGCTTTTTCCCACCGAACCAAGGGTCAAGGAAATTGATAGCATAATTCTGAAATCCCTGACCATTGAGTTGAATCTGAAGTCCCACTTGCTGCCCGTCTCCTGTAGGAAGGGGACGCCATGCCCGCTTCTGGAGAAGGCGACTGAAAGCAAAGTTATTAAAACGCAGACCTGCTGTCAAGATTAGTCCCCCTCCAATAGGATTTCCGTAGGCATCTCGGATACGTCCTCCCCAGCCGCCTTGGAGAAAGACCTGATCAGAAGGACGCTCTTCTACGGCATATTTGAGGTCTACTACTCCTTCTGATGCTTCTGGGAGAGGGATGATCTGGGTTTTCTCCTGGTCAAAATACCCCAAGGCAAGGAGTTCTCGCTGCGAACGAATCAGCGCACTCCGACTGAATTTTTCGCCGGGAAGAGTGCGAATCTCCCGCAAAATCACCCTGTCGCGAGTTCGGTCATTACCTTCAATGAGTATGCGTCGATTGGTAGCTTGCGGACCTTCAAAGAGTCGTATCGTGACATCAATAGAGTCCTCCCCCACTACCCGTTCAATAGGCTCTGCCCGAAAGAAAAGGTAGCCGTCATCTAAATAGAGAGAAGCGACATCGTTTCCATTAGGATCCATTTGCAAGCGACGCTCTAAAAAAGCAGGGTTATATACATCCCCTCTCTTGATACCCAACACTCGGCTGAGGGTAGCAGAGTCATGAACAGACTGGCCTTCCCACCGAATATATCGGAAGTAATACCGGTGCCCTTCAAAGAGTTCCAATCGAACCCGGAGCCGCTTAGAACTGATTAGCCACACAGAGTCCGAAAGAATGCGAGCATCACGGTAGCCGCGATTGCGCAGAGCAGTAAGGAGTCGTTCCTGATCCTGTTCAAATTCGGTGCGCTGAAAGCGAGAGCGTTTCCAAAAGCGATATAGACGCCGCTCTTTCGTCTCTTTTAGCTTACCTTTTGCCCATCGGACCGAATTCTCCTTTAGCCCCACCAGTTCTATTCGGTCTATTTTGACACGAGGCCCCCGCTTCACTATGAAAAGTACCTTGACAGTATTAGTCCCCGTATCAGGATCAATTTGAGTAGTAATTTGAACCTGATAGTATCCTTTGCTCTGGAGATAGTTTCGGATGGTGCGTTGCGCATTGAGTCGCTGCATCTCCGTGAAAATGGTGCCCCGAACTAAACCGATTTTTTCAGAGAGCTCTTTTGCTTGGGTCTTATTCAGTCCTCGGAAGCTAAACCGGCTTAAGCGAGGTCGCTCCTCTACCTTGATAACCAGCCAAACGCGATGGTCGGTAAGGCTATCGGCGAAAATCTGAACATCGCCAAAAATGCCTTGTTTCCAGAGCTTCTGAAGAGCAGAGGCTAGATCATCCCCGGGCACACGGATCTTCTGCCCAAGATAAAGTCCACTGGCTATAAGGATCGCCTGAGGATCAAGGTACTGCGCTCCCTCAACACGCAAGCCTGCAATCTCTACCGTCCGTGCAGAAGGAAGCGTCTGAGCAAGAAGAAGAAGACTCAGGAGAGAACCCGTCCAAAGCGCCGCTCTCGCTGCTGGAATTCCCATACCGCCTGATAAAAGTGTTCTCGCCGAAAATCCGGCCACAGCACAGGTAAGAACACCAGCTCTGTATAAGCACTCTCCCACAGTAGAAAATTACTGAGCCGCTGTTCCCCACTTGTACGAATCAAAAGCTCAGGATCAGGAAGGTCACGAGTCCATAGAAAGGAGCGAAAAACCCTCTCATCTACCTCCTCAGGCAAGAGGAGGTGCTGCTGCACTGCCAATGCAAGTGCCCTCACCGCTTGGAGAATATCTTGCCGAGCACCATAACTTAGTGCCAGCGTAAGAGTCAAACGCGTTCCCGCTGCCGTACGACGCAAAGCTATCTCAAGCCGCTGCCGAACCTCTGTTGGCAACAGCTCCAGATTTCCAATCACATGAAGTCGGACCCCCTGCTGAATCAACTGCTCCTCTTCTTCCTCCATCACATAGTATAGAAGACGCATAAGCCCTTTCACTTCTTCTGCTGGTCGCTGCCAATTTTCGGTAGAGAAAGCATACAAGGTCAGAAAAGGGATACCTAATTCAATTGCTGCCTCTACAGCTGCACGAACAGCGGGAATAGCAAGGCGATGCCCCTCTATCCGAGCTCGTCCCAGCCGCTGCGCCCATCGTCCATTCCCATCCATAATAATGGCAACATGGGCAGGAAGAGCCCCCAAATCAATACGGGAAAGAATATCCTCCATCAACGGAACTTAGGACAGCGATCTCCAGGGTCTATTATGTAGCTTACTGTAAAGCCTGTATAAACATACCAATCATCCTGATTGACGAAGCCGCGCACATCGTTAGCCTCAAAACCGCTACTACCCTGAGCTCGGTATCCACTTCTATCTGAAAGTTCAGCAGCGATTGGTCCCATCTGAGCTGCCATCAGGTCTAGGGGAGCATACCGATCACTCACATCATCCAAATAATCTGTGAAAGTTTTGCGCAGTCCTATTTCAAACCATAAGTCCCATTGATCACTTAGCCGCCACCGTCCCCCTATTCCCATCGGAATAGACACTTGAGTTAGGGCATAAGGTTTGGGATAAGACCGGCTTGGATCATTTAAGAATTGTCCCTCTGTCCCCAAAGGCTGAAGGCGATACCACTTGCCATCAGAAGCCTTTGCTCGGGGATCAAAGTTGAAAACAGCGACGCCACCAAATATGAATGGGGAGAATTGAGGGCGATAGCGATAGATTCGCGGAGAAGCAAAGAATTCATAGATAAACTGCAGACTAAATTCCGTCAAGTGAGAGCGAAAATGTAGATTTCGCCATTTACGAAAGCGGTTGACGCTGATTGAATCAGCTGCTCCTATCCATCCTTGCGTGAAAGCGGCGCGAAGACGCAGATGCGGATGAAAATTATAGAACAGCCCAAAGCCAAAGCCCGGGCGCGTGAACTTGAGAGTAAAGTCATCATCTAAATCTCCCTTGTAGTTGGTAATTCCCACAGAGGGGCCGAAGGCAAGGTAACTTTTATACCCTCTTTGTGCCCAGAGCGTGTTTCCTCCAACGAGGCAGAAGATGCTGACAAGCACAAGCCTGTGCATATGGCAAAGTAAATAAATCTCTCTCAAAATGGAGTTGGGAAGGCATCAAACTCATGAGCAGCTGCCCAGAAAGCATGACCTTCGTATCGCCACTGGCGCACCACTCGGAAAGCCTGCTTGAGAAGCTCTCCCACTTGGACCGATTCCTGCCGCCGAAGGACATTCCAAAAGAGGAGACCATAGGGGGCAAGCCTCCTCCTCACAGCTTCTACAAATGGCGGGCATAGAAATGCCAAAGGCACCTCATCTTCTATAAAGACATCTATAAAAATCCCATCATATGAGCCTTCTATTCCATAGATGGTCTGGGCTGCATCACCTAATACAACTTTGTAAGGAAGCGGCAAGCGGAAGTGTGTCTCTTGAAGCCGTACCATCTCAGAGTCTATTTCAAGGACTAAGAGCGAGGAGGGGGGATGTTGGCTCTGAGCAAGGAGCTGAATGAGACTTGCCCCCATGCCCATCAGAAGCACTGCGTTCCACTGCTTTACCTCCAATCCAAATGTTTCAAACACTTCACCCCAAGCCCGAGCCAAATTGCCACCTACGTAATGTACCTTCTTTCCCAGAATGACAGGCTTGCCATGCTGGCGTATAAGGCGGTACCTTATCGGAGCTCCTCCTTCCATCCCTCTGCCTGCAAGCGTTGTCGCAGGATCGTCAGAGCTCGACTCAATTGAGACTTGACAGTACCCACTGGAAGGCGCAGTTCTTTCGCTACCTCTTCTACTGAGAGTCCCTGCCAAAAGCGAAGCTCTAAGGGAAGGCGATAGTGAGGAGGCAATCGCTCCATATGGGAACGGATAACTCGCTGCAAGTCCTCTAGATCTCGATATTGATGAGGCTCCTCTCTCAGCACTTCTGCCACTATCTCATGGCTTTTCCATTCCTCTTCTTCTACTTGTAAGCTATTTATAGAGGCTTTGGGGCGCCGCCGCAGCACATCTGTAGCATAGTTCATCAAACATCGACTGATCCATGTTCGTAAACTCCCGCGAGATTTATCGTATCGCTGAAGCACCCGAGGAAACTGCTCTATTAGAAAGTCATGGGTGATGTCCCGGGCAAGAGCATCTATCCCCTCATAAATCAGGCGCATATTCTGAAGTCCAAAAAGGTATCCTCGGCAGACCCGCAAAATCAGATGGTAATACCGATTCACCAGTTCATTGTAAGCTTCCTCCGCCGCATGGGAAGCCCCCTGCTGATAGAGAGCGACAAGGTGTTCATCCGTAAGTACGGAACTCATGGGAGGGACGAAACAAACATATTATTTTCTTACCACTGATAGCGACGCCACCACACTCCAATAGGATAAAGACACTGCAATACGAGTACTACCCATTCAGCCCACCAAACCATACATGGATGTTTGTATTCGTACCGCCACAGCACTATCATTTTGGTCAAAAGCACAAACAGAATAGGAATCTGAGCAAAGGGGGAAAGTAGTAAAAGTACTACCTGCAAAAAAGGGGGAATAGCTAAAGAAAGCTGAAGCCCAAAGGGATAATGACGCGCCGATTGAAGGTGCCGCCATTTCCGATAGAAAGCGGCCAGAAAAGTAGAGGGGGCAGGGGAAAGAGTCCATGCTCGGGTTACCTGTATGCTCCCTTTTGGGAGAAGTTGAAGCGTCAGATCATCATCGCCTGACAGTTCTTCTCGCCATGCATAGAGACCCGCCTTAAGCCACTCTCGTCGAACCGCCCATCCCCGTCCAGTGCTCATATAAGGAAACCCCCAAAGCGCTCGTCCAATAGACTCTACTTGGACTAGCGCCGCCTCGTAAGCGGCTATCCAACTAAAAAAAGAGTCGCCTGCTTTGAGCCATCCTCGCCCAAGTCCCGCAACCCTGCCCTCACCCCCCTCCATGAGGTGGATGAGCCACTGATTCCCTACCTCCACATCTGCATCAAGCACTACGCACCACTCATACTGTGCTTGAGCAGCAGCCTGCCATAGCGCATATCGCTTCGGCGTCCATGACTGCGGAACCCTCTCAATCTCTATTATCCGAAGGGGGAAAGGCAGTTCCGCCTCTTGCACGACTGTCTTAGTTTTATCTGTGCAGCGATCTAACACAAGGATCACTTCACAAGAAGCTGGATACTGCTGGCTCCTCAGGCTCTTGAGTAGAGCTCCGATAACCTTTTCTGCATTATGAGCAGGAATAAGAAGCGAAACAGAAGGATAGGACCTCCTCTCGCTTTGACGAGGAGGATATCTAATCCCTAATAAAGCCCAATAAAAACTTGTGATTACAGAAATCGTATAGCTTAGTAAGGATGCGAATCCTTCTGTGGATAGGCCTGTTATCCAGTCTATCATGGGGATGGGGATTTTGGGCTCATCGTCGCATTAATCGGCTGGCGGTATTTGGACTGCCAGATACGCTTTTTGCCTTTTACCGCCCCCATATTGAATATCTGACTCGTTTGGCTACCAAGCCCGATGAACGACGAATGGCTTTTCCCTGGGAACCTCCCCGTCACTACATAGACTTGGACCGGTATCCGACCGAGCTGCCTCGCAGTTGGAAAGAAGCTACCACTCTGCTGACAGTAGATACCCTCAACGCTCATGGCATCCTCCCATGGCACCTAGAGCACGAATTTTGGGAGCTTGTAGAAGCCTTTCGGAGTCAGAATGTTCCTCGGATTCTCAAGCTCTCGGGTGAGATAGGACACTATTTGGGCGATGCCCACGTGCCTCTTCACACTACCTCTAACTATAATGGCCAATTGACAGGTCAGCAGGGAGTCCATGGTCTATGGGAATCGCTTATTCCTGAGCAATTTGGGGAAGGATATGACTACTGGGTCGGTCCTGCCCGAATATGGCGTAGCGTTCGCGATACCATATGGACGATTATTACAGAAAGTCATGCGTTGGTTCCGATTGTCCTCTCAGCCGAACGCGAAGCTACAAGACGAGTGGGAGAGGAGCAAAAATATACCTATCGGATTCGGGGACGGCAGACGGTTCGCACCTACTCAGAGCGATTTCTAACTGTATATCATGCCCTTTTAGAGGGAATGGTAGAGAGTCGACTGCGTCGAGCGATTCATCGCCTTGCGAGCTTATGGCTCACAGCCTGGCACATCGCTGGCAGACCTCCCCTGCCTCCCTACACTACCTTTGAACCTGAAGAAGAGCCTCTACCCGATACCCTTCGCCCAGATCCTCGATGCGGCGAACTAGGATGTACTTTGCCTTCTCCTTACAACCAAGAACCCTTTATACAGAAATGTACTTTCCCATTAACTTTGCCTTCTTGTTGGGATTTTATGATGAGGTCCAGTTCAACCCCCCTTTCTAGGCCTGTAGGCGTTGAATGGTTTGCGAGCCCTTACTATCACCTTTTATATGCCCATCGGGACGATGCAGAGGCAGAAGGATTTGTCCAGACGCTCTTAGAGAGACTTTCCCTGCCCCTGCCTGCTTTTGTCCTGGATGCAGGATGTGGAGAGGGACGCTACGCTCGCGCCCTTGCTCGACGAGGATTCCTTGTAGATGCAGTAGATGCGGTAATCTCCCACCCCAACCTTCCAGAAGGCGTCCGGTTCTTTCAGCAAGACCTAAGGGTATGGGAGCCGGATCGCCAGTACCATTTAGTTGGGAGTTTCTTTACAAGTCTGGGAATAGGGATGCAGCGCTGGGATGAGGTCAAAGGACTAGTTCAGCGACTAGCCCGATGGACTCGCCCTGGGGGCTGGCTCGTTATAGACTATCTCAATATCTATCAGCGAAACACCACCTCCTTTGAAGAGCGAGTCATTCAAGGCATTCGGTTTGAGATTGAGCGCTGGCAGGATAATTTCATTCTATACAAGCGAATTACTGTTTTTGATCCTACTCCTCAAACCTTTGAGGAAAGGATATTCAAGCTCACGGAGGGCGATTTGTACCAAATGGTGGAGCGGGCTGGGTTAGAAGTGCGCGAGACATGGGGAGACTACCACGCAGCTCCTTTTTCTGCAATGGAGAGCCCTCGCTTGATTGTGATAGCTCAGAAGCCGCTCTCATAAGGCATGTTGCGTATTTATGTCTATGATTTCTGCTTAGAGTTGGCGATCTTGCGTGATGGAACCCAAAACCTCCCTACTACTCAGGTGCTTCCACATAAGCGCCCCGCTCGCATGATTTATTTGCCCAGTACGCTAGAAAAGGTAAGAGCTGCGCACCTACAAGCAGGAGAATCTCATAAAGAAGGACAGATAACCGTTTACTTTCCATCTGAGGTAGCAATTCAGCGGTTTTGGGAAAGCTACAGAGCCACTTTTCAGACTCTCTCAGCTGCAGGGGCAGTGGTAGTTGACATCGCTCATCATATTCTCTTTATCTGGCGACGAGGGCGCTGGGATCTCCCTAAAGGAAAAGGTGAAAATGGGGAACCCTTGGAAATTACCGCCCAGCGAGAACTTCAAGAAGAAACGGGCTTGGTCTGTGGTCCTCCTGAACGCTTTCTCTCTAAGACCTACCACATCTACACCGAAGGCAATCAGTACTTTCTCAAGGAGACAGCATGGTATCTTTTTCGCTGCCCTTTGCTTACCCCACCAGTCCAAGTCCAGACAGAGGAGGGCATTCAAGATTATCGCTGGGTCTCTCCTCAAGAAATACCTTTTCTCTACCCCCACTCCTATGGAACTATTCGCGATATGATAGAATATGTCTTACGCGAAGTTTTATCTGCCCCTTCGCGGTAAGCTCTACAGTTTAGAGCCGCCCCGAATCATGGGGATTATCAATGTAACGCCAGATTCATTCTCAGATGGGGGCGAAGCCTATGAACCAGAAGCAGCTCTGCGTCGAGCAGAAAAGCTTGTTGAAGAAGGAGCGGATTTCTTAGACATTGGAGCTGTTTCCACTCGCCCGGGGGCTTCAGAGGTGCCTGAGGAAGAAGAGCTTCGTCGCCTTCTTCCAGCCCTTAAACTCATTCGAAAGGCATTTCCAACTGTGCCACTCAGTATAGACACCTACCGAGGTTCAGTGGCTCGCATTGCCTTAGAAGAAGGGGCCGACTTCATCAATGACATCTCTGGTGGAGCGATGGACCCAACCCTCTGGGAGGTCGTAGCTCATTACAAGGTGCCCTATATCCTTATGCACATTCAAGGAACTCCTCAAACTATGCAGAAAAATCCGACTTACACAAACTTAATTCAAGAAATATGGTCCTACTTCGTGGATAAACTAAATGCACTCCGAAGGATGAACATAGAAGATGTGATTATTGATCCTGGCTTTGGCTTTGGTAAGCTTGTCTCGCATAACTATCAACTCTTTCGAGCGCTTTCTCTTTTTCGGCGCTTAGAGCGTCCAATCTTAGTAGGCATCTCTCGTAAGTCAATGCTTTGGCGTCCTCTCAATGCTACCCCTCAAACTGTTTTGCCTGCTATGTGTGCCCTCCATTGGGAAGCTCTCCGACAAAGAGTCTCTATCCTTAGGGTGCATGATGTAGCAGCCGCCCGTCAGGTGCTCTCCCTCTTTGAAATATGGAACTCTTTCGGATTGGGCTGATTCCTGTCATCTGGCAAGACATTATAGACTTTATCGTGCTTTCAATTGCTCTCTACTTTATCTTGTGGTGGTTTTATCGAAACAATCTCTTAGGCACAGCGCTACTTCTGCTACTCCTTGTCATTTCTCTTCAGCTATCCACTCTTGTGGGATTAGTGGCTTTTTCATTCTTTCTGCGTCATGTTCTCTTCTGGGCGGGCGTTTTCTTAGCAGTAATTTTAGCTCCAGAGATGAGGCGCTGGCTTTATGCTCTGCGCCCAATAGGAGGGATTCGGTTCTTCAGGAAGGAGGTCTTTAGCGAGGAGCACGCCGAAAAGCTTGCTCAAGAGATTATAGAAGGCTTACGGCTCTTAGCTAAAAATGGATTGGGAGCACTTATTGTCATAGAGGGAAGAGATGATTTGAGCGCCTTCATGCAAACAGGAGACCCTGTCCAAATGCCGGTGGATGCTCGGATGTTTCTTACCCTTTTTGAAAAGAAAAGTCCTTTACACGATGGGGCTGCGATTATTCGAGGCGATAAGATTGTAGCGGTGCGATGTACGCTGCCTCTCAGTGATCGATTAGACTTGCCGCAGCGATATGGGCAAAGGCATCGGGCAGCCGTAGGCATCTCCGAACAGTCTGACGCTCTTACTCTTATTGTATCTGAGGAAACGGGACTTATCTCTCTTGCCTACAGAGGGGAGCTCCAACAAATACCTTTATTAGAGATACAGCGGCGGATTACTCGCTTTTACCTTGGCTAAATGAAGGTAGCTGTGATTACAGGCTGCACACAGGGAATCGGCTATGCAACGGCTCTGCGTTTGAGTGAGGCATATCATATCGTAGGGTGTGCCCGCACTCCTCTTTCAATACAAAACGTTCGCCAGAAACATCCAACATGGGACCTCCATGTGTGCGATTTGAGCGATAAGACCCAAGTATACACTTTTGCTGGCTTTATTCGGCAGCATTACCCTGCCATAGATGTGCTCATCAATAATGCAGGACAGTTTATGCCTGGAAGTTTTTTAGATGAGCCCGACGAAGCGTATGAACTCATGATAAAGACCAACCTCAGTAGTGCTTACTATCTCACAAAGGCGCTCCTCCCTGTCCTCATAGCCCAACGCAGGGGCCTTATTATCAATATTGCTTCGGTAGCAAGCATAGTAGCATATCCAACTGGCAGTGCGTATAGCATTGCCAAAGCAGGACTCCTTTCCTTTTCTCGGAATCTGCGAGAACAACTCAAACCCTATAGTATAGGTGTGACAGCAATGCTGCTGGGAGCTACCTTGACTCGCTCATGGGAAGGTAGCCCCTACCCTCCTGAGCGATTTATCCCCCCAGAAGCTGTAGCGGATCTGATTTGGAGCTTCGTGCATCTTCCTTCCTCTCTGGTCGTAGAGGAAATCGTTATAAGACCCATGCTGGGAGACATAAAGTGAGGAATGGCAGGGATAGGTGGTAAAGCTGGGAGAAGGGGGTATGTAGGATAGAGTGAGAGGGGGTGCGCCAGCGCCTTTGGCG
>JANXAJ010000040.1 GCA_025062295.1 Bacteroidia bacterium
TCAGCTGGGTTTTGTTTGGGGCTTTTTGCTTTTTTCTCGCGATTTTGGTTGTGTTGTTGGGGCGCCCCCCACATCCGGTGGCGCCCGCCGCTTGCAAAAACCTTACTTTTCCCCCGCTTCTTCGCAAAGGCTTCTTGACATATCATACATACTTTAAAAATGGATATGAAAAAATCAAGTCTTAGAAAAAATTTTTACTGTCTTCCTAAAATCTTCCCTATAAATAGCCCATCTTTCTCCTCACCTGTTAGGAGAATAGGTAAGAATTTACCTACTTGCCCGTTTTGTACATGAACTCGTATGTAATTCTCTGTCAGTCCCTCTTCCTCTGTTTCTAAAAGCACATGCAAGATGTGGCCTACGCAGGCCTGGGCAAACGCTGAACGCTTCCGAGCGGATATCTCTCGCAGAATTTCACTTCGCATTAGACGGACTTCCCATGGCACCGAATCTGGAAAAGCTGCCGCTGGGGTTCCGGGCCGCTCGCTATATGGAAAGACATGGAGATAGCTCACTGGCAAATCTGCTAAGAAATGTTGAGTTTCTCTAAAGTCTGTCTCGGTCTCGCCTGGGAAGCCTACTATTACATCCACCCCAATCCCAGCTAAGGGGAAGCGTCTCCGAATGGCTTCTATTCGATTCTCATACAAATGCCGACGATATCGACGTCGCATCAGTCCCAAGATCTTATTGCTCCCGCTCTGGAGAGGAAGATGAAAGTGCGGTGCCCACCGCTTATGATCGGCTATGAAATCTAAAATCTCATCAGAAAGAAGATTCGGTTCAATAGAGGAGAGCCGATAACGATAAATTTCTGTGGGTCCTTCGGCTTCTATTCGGCGCAGGAGGCTCAGAAAGCTTGCTCCATGGGGCTTGCCGTAGTCCCCCAAATTAATCCCAGTGAAAACCACTTCACGAAAACCTGCTTGAGCGAGGCGATATAGCTCTTGTATAACTGTCTCTGGAGAGGCGCTACGGCTCGGACCGCGAGCCTGAGGGACCGTGCAAAAGCTGCATCTGTAGTCACATCCATCTTGTACTTTCAAAAAGGCTCGCATGCGTCCCTCTCCAGAACTGCTAGGCCAAAAGCTCCATTCCTTGAAGGGGGGATTGGGCAGGAAAGGCTCCCGTTCTCTCAGAAGATCGTCAATTGCTTGTGCTAAGTAGGGTTTCTGATTGTTTTTCGCAATCAGAATCACCCCCTTCTCTCGCTGAAGGGCTTCTGGACGCAGTTGAGCGTAACAGCCAGTAACTACGATTAGCGCATTGGGGGCCCGGCGATGGACCTGCCGAAGGAGCTTATGAGCTTTGCGTTCTGCTTGATGAGTAACTGTGCATGTATTGAGAATATATACATCGGCTCTTTGGTCCCAGTCTGTCAAAGTATGTCCCCTTGCTACGAGCTGGCGAGCTAAAGTAGCCGTCTCGGTATAGTTGAGTTTGCAGCCCAGAGTATAGAGGGCGATCTGAGCCATTTTTGCGAAAGTATTATACTTTCTGTGAGTGAGAGAAAAGGAGAAGAAGTCCTGCCACGAGAAAAGCTCCTCCTGCAATGCTAAGAATGGCATTTTGGAAGCTGCCTGTGATAGCAAGAATGAGACCAGGTAAAAGAGAACCTCCTACACCACCGATAAGGACACTCAGTCCATTATATAGACCCGTTACAGCTCCCGCAGAGCAGGAGGGATAACGCTCTTGAAGCGTGGCAAACTCTTGAGCATTGTAACTACTCTGGAAAAACACCCCCAAGGTTAGTAGCAGGAGGGTTAAGAGGGTCGATATCGGAAGAGCGGTCAAACTCACGCAAATCCCTGCTACTGTGAGCCCTGCTATCGCCCATTCTAATCTCCTTTGGGCTCGATCGCCTATCCACGCCCAGAGTAAAATCCCACCTACACCTGAGGCGAACACAGCAAAGAGAGGCAGAGAGAGTCCCTCAAAAGGAATCCCCCGAGCACGACTTAGATAACTGGGCAGCCAATTCAGCATACCAAAAACGCAGAAGGCATTTGCTGAGCCTGCAGCGGTGTAGAGCCAAAAGCTTAGGGGCAGCTTCAAAGGGGTGGGCATGTTCCTCTTTGCGGGAGGGAAAGAAGGAATCCCCCATACCACTAAGGGCAAAGCCACCATGAGTCCAGTCAAGCCGAGGATAGCAAAACTGAGCCGCCAGCCCACCGCCTGAATGAGCATACTCATGCAAAGAGGTCCAAACATGAGAGAAAGCAAAATTCCCCCGAGGTAGATAGAGTTAGCCCGACCCCGCTGAGTGGGAGGGAAAGTGCGAGCTACAATCGCACTATTCATCGGCATATGAAGGCTTTCAGCAGCCCCCAAAAGCAGTCGTAAGAGAGTGAGCATCAGAAGAGAATCGCCAAATGGATAGAAAAGCATTGTTACCACTGAAAACCCCCCGATTGATAGGGCGAGTCCAGCTTTTATATTCCATCGCTCTACCACTCCACTTAGTAGGATTTGACTCACTCCAAAAGATAGATAGAATGCCCCCAGTACATACTCCCCATACAACCCAATCTCTTTCTCAGTCCAATGGTATTCATTGGCAATCAGGGGTAGGGCGATTGCCAGAGCATTTCTGTCTAAGTAATGAATGAATGTTGTAACGGCGAGGATGAGAGGGATTCGCCAGGGAAAGTTCATTTAGACAAAGATGAAGGAAAGAGTATAGCCCTTGGACAAGGCGAAAGACTTTGGTTCTCAAATCCAAAAAGAAAATTCATCTTTGCATCATGCGCTTGGCATGCCTATTGATAGGCTCTCTCTTTGCGCAGTCGGGACGGTATTGGGATAGCCTCTTCTCTTGGCGAATGGAAGTGATAACCTATGGAGAAGCTACATCTGTCTTTGGTTTAAGGCAGACGCTTTGGGCTAATTTCTTTCTTCCAGAGGGAGATTCCGAAAGGCAAAGGCCGATAATAGTCCTTCTCTTTGGAGGGGCTTATGTTTCAGGCTCTCGCAATGATGCGGATATCACTCACATTGCTCGCTATTTTGCTGCGCGTGGCTATGTTGCAGCTACTATAGACTACCGAATAGGGGTACCCCTTCCCATCGCTTCTGAGTGGATTAAGGCGGGGATTCGCGCTGTTCATGATCTCAAAGCCTTTATTCGGTTTCTTAAGCGAAGCGTTGTAGAAATGGGCAATCCGTACGGCATAGATACGGCGCGGATCTATGTAGGAGGATCGTCGGCAGGAGGATTTACCGCCCTTCATGCCGCTTATATTACTACTGCTTCTGAGCTGGCTCAGGTTAGGGAGGCGGATACTACCTTCCTTGCTGCAGAGGGAGGGATAGAAGGACGATCAGGTAATCCAGGCTATAGTTCTCGTTTCACCGCTGTTTTCTCTCTCTCTGGGGGCATCCTAAGCCTTGAATGGATCCAAAGAGAAAAAGTTCCAGCGGTGATATGTATGCACGGAAGCGCTGATGTTGTCGTTCCTTACCGAGTAGGGATTCTTTCTCCAATCAACCTTCAAGCAGCAGGTGGATATGCCATAGATTCAGTAGCTTTCCAACGAGGTCTCTATCATGCCCTTTTCACTTGGGAAGGGCAAGGACATGTGCCCTATGGTACTCAGCAAACTGTGAACCCTCTCTTCATGAAGGATGTAGAGGAGTTTTTACGGTTTCACTTTTATCAGTGGAATCGGCGGTTTGCTACTTCTCTGTCTTCCTCATCCGCTTCAACTGAGAGGGAACTGTACGAGATATGGAGCGTGGAGGGTCGTTTCATAGGTGAAGGATACATAAAGGACTTGCCGAACGGCCTATGGGTGCTTCGGCGGAAGGACGGCATTATTCGGCGACTTTATCGTCCTTGAGACGCTTCTTCCGACAGGGGGAAGCGCTCTTTCGCCTTTCTCGGCCCATCAATCTCTTAATGATTGCGGCTACGAGTCTCTCAGCCCTTCTTTTAGTGTGGTTCCACACTCCTGAGTATAAACCTCCATGGAATAGTTGGCTTGGGATGATTATGAGCACCCTACTGATTGCAGCAGGGGGATATTGGCTCAACGACGTGTATGATCAACCGATAGATCGCATTAACCGACCCAATCGGGCGCTATGGGTAGCTCGCGCGGGACAGCGGCTCCTCATAAGTGCCACCTTAGGAGCTTGGTTGATTGGTGGGCTCATTGGTATCTTTCTTCCTCTTGAAATAGCGCTTTTACACACTGGGGCTATCATTATGCTGGCATGGTATGCCCGATATGGAAAGCGGCAGGGGCTTCTCGGAAATGCTCTTATTGCAGCGCTTACGGGCTTAGTCCCTTGGGAAGTCCTTCTTCTTACTAAGAGAACAGTCTATGCTGTTGATTGGATGATACCCCTTGCGATTAGCTTCAACTTTGTCCGAGAGCTGGTCAAAGATGCAGAAGATTTGCCGGGCGATAAAACATATGGGGTGAGTTCTCTGCCTAGCCGAATCTCTCCTCTGGCTTGGAATCGGCTTCTCCGAGGGCTCTGGCTATTCTTGATGGGACTGGTCTTTCTGCCTGGACTTCTTCAGTACATTTTCTGGCTCAAATCGCCATGGTTGTATTTCTCCACCATTTTAGTTACTACCATTCTTCCTCTTCTCTGGGGACTCTTAGAGTGGGGCAATTACACTTCAATGAGCCAACTTCTCAAGATGTCCATGATAGGCGGGCTGCTTGCTCTCTGGACTCTTTAGAGCGCTTTTGATGGGACTTGACGAATGCGAGTCCGACGACCCACAGCTGCCTCTATGTCCTCTAATCGCCCCTTCGGAATCGCTTCTATTAGCTTCTGAGTGTAAGGATGCTGAGGAAAGCGGTAAATGTCTTCTGAGTAGCCACTCTCTACTACTTTCCCTTGATGCATAACAAGAAGTCTGTCGCTCATGAACTTGACCACACTCAAGTCATGAGAGATAAAGATGTAGGATAACCCATACTGCTCCTGAAGGTCTAAAAGAAGATTAAGGACCTGAGCTTGAACCGAGACATCCAAGGCGGAAACGCTTTCATCGCAAACAATAAACCGGGGCTGAACTGCCAAAGCTCGGGCGATGGCAATCCGCTGACGCTGCCCACCCGAAAATTCATGAGGATACCGATAGAAGTGATCTGGCTCCAGTCCAACCTTCTCTAAGAGCTCTACAGCTTTCTCCCGAGCTTCTTTTGGGGAGTTGACCAGCTTGTGAAAGAGCAAGGGCTCGGTTAGAGCTGTGCCAATCGGCAGACGCGGGTTGAGCGAGCTGTAGGGGTCTTGAAAGATGATTTGCATGTGTTTTCGCAGAGCTCGGAGTTCTCGGGTAGAAAGCTGAAGGACATCTTGACCCATAAAAGTGATGCGTCCCCCCGTCGGCTCTATAAGCCGGAGAATCGCCCGTCCAGTGGTCGTCTTTCCTGAGCCGGACTCCCCTACAAGCCCCACAGTTTCACCCGGATAGACGGTGAAACTCACATCATCTACTGCCTTCACATAGTCCACGACTCGTCCAAAAATCCCTTTTGTAACAGGAAAATACACTTGAAGATGCTCCACACAGAGGAGAGGGGGCTGAGTAGCCAATGCTTTCTGTCGTTCACGGTAGGTGCTTTCTGATACTGTCTCAGCTCTAAGGGCTTCTTCCACAGTGAGCTTTTCTGGAGCCTTCAAGAAATCTGTAAGGGTTGGCAAGCGATGAAGGCGACGATCTAGGGGTGGACGACAGGCAATCAGCCCCTTGGTATAGGGGTCACGAGGAGACGAGAAAATCTCCATGATTTTTCCTTTTTCAACTACCTTTCCTTTGTACATGACGAGGACCTCGTCGCAGATTTCTCCAATGACTCCTAAATCATGGGAAATAAAGATCAGACTCATTTGATGCCGTGCCTGCAGTTCTTGAAGAAGGTCTAATATGGTTTTTTGGACCGTTACATCTAAAGCGGTGGTTGGCTCATCAGCGATGAGTAGAGCTGGCTCACAACTGATAGCCATGGCTATCATGACGCGCTGCTTCTGTCCGCCTGAGAGCTGATGAGGATAAGCCTCAAAGATGCGGTGGGGATTGGGTAGTCGAACTTCCTCAAAAAGGGCTAATGCTCGTTCGCGGGCCTCTTTCGCGGACACCTTTCGGTGCAGGCGAATAGCCTCTGTAACTTGATCTCCACAGGTAAAGACGGGATTGAGCGAGGTCATCGGCTCCTGGAAAATCATGGCGATTTCATTCCCACGCAGAGAGCGCATTCGGTTTTCCGGAAGAGCGAGAAGATCCACTCGCCCAAGCGAGGGGGATTCAAACCAGATTTCTCCTGCTTCTATCTTTCCAGGTGGAGTCGGAATGAGTCGCAGGATGGCAAGAGAAGTTACGCTCTTGCCTGAGCCGGATTCACCGACGATTCCGAGGGTTTGACCTCGCTCCAGAGTAAAGCTGACCGAATCTACAGCAAGTACTTTTCCACCTCGCGTGCGAAAGCTTACGGAAAGTCCCCTGACTTCCAGCATGATCCAAAGGTAAAAGCCGCTATCCAGTATTTATCAGCTTAGTCATCTAAACTTGCAAATGATGAGGTTCAGAAGGGGATGTACTCTCGTTTTTGTTAGTATGAGTCTCTATTTAGGATATAGTCAAAAGGTGGAAATAGAATATGCAGAGGAATTGGGAGGGGTTCCAGAGCGGCGCATTTTACGAGGGGCGGTCCGCCTTCGTCAGGATAGTATCCTTCTTCTGTGCCAGCAAGCTATTCTCACAGAGGATGGTGGCTTTATAGGTGAAGGCAGTACAATGACACTGATTGGTCGGATTGGTCAAATCAAGGCTCAACGCCTTCGGTATGACCCACAGCAGCGTCGCCTCACCTATGAGGGCGATGTGCAAGCCGACTTTCCTCCTGTTTCGCTTCGGGTGCCTCAGCTTCACTACGATAGAGAATCTGCTCTCATTTGGTATGAGGGGGGAGGTACCCTTACAGATACAGCAGGCGAGATTTATAGTGAGCGTGGTCAGTACGATACCCAAGCTAACCTCGCCACCTTTGCAGGGAATGTAAGAGTAAAAAAAGGAACTATTCATGCCCGAACCGATTCTCTTATTTACCAAAGTGACATTTACTATGCTATATCTCCCACTTTCATAGAAGTATGGGATGAAGAGACGGGCGACACCCTCTCTGCTTCCCAATCTGAATGGAATCGCCTCACCTCCGAGCTTTTCTTGAAGGGAAAAGTGTTCTACCGAAATAGGGAGGGGGCTCTTCGGGCAGCTTGGGCGTATCACGATATGAAAAGAGATTCTGGGCATGCGGCGTGTGAGGTGCGCTACGCTGACCGAAAAGGAAGTGAGTTTGGATGGGGGGATAGCGCTTGCTGGTTACAGGATGCCTTCTCTTTCTGGTCAAACGCTGCCTTTCTCTCGGTGGGGAAACAGGACTCTACATTTCTCCAGGCTGATAGGGTGCACTGGGCAGAAGGCCTCCTCTCTGCTATCGGACAAGCCGAGTTTATGCGACCACCTCTCTTGAGCCGAAGCGATACTCTCCGATATGATACACTTGCTCGGCTTGCTTTTCTTTCGGGACACGCATGGATCACCTCACAAACTATTCAACTATATGCCGATAGAATCTACCTAAGACTCTCTGAAAATGGTATAGATAGTGCTTCGGCAATAGGGAATGTCCGACTTATCGCAGTGGCTGATAGTCTCCTTGAATTTTACCACCAGATTCAAGGTGATTCAGCCATAGCTATAGGAGGAAGCGATGGAACCCTTCGGCGTCTCCGATTTATGCAAAACCTTCAGATTTTGTACTACCAGTCAGAAGAAGAAAGGTGGCAAGGAGCTCATCATATCTATGCGGGGCATGTGTATCTCGAAATAGACTCTTTGCAAAGGCCCCTGTATGTTCGCGTGGAGGGGCGACCTCGTGGGACTTTCTACCCTGTTCATAAACTCGTAGAAGCCCCTCTTTGGATTAGGGGGTTTGAATGGATGAGTCCTCATCTTCAGCCTTCTTGGCCCTTTTGGAAAAGCTGCTCTCCATCAGATTCAGGAGAAACTTGTCCAAAAAAGTAGGGGAGGGAGAATAGGTGGGCTTACGAAGGGGAAATCTCCTTTCAGGACTTGAACTCTACCACTTGGCTGCTTTTTTTATCTTTCGGTGACTTTGGAAGATGAGAGGGAAGTTAGAAAAGGATTAAGTTTGTATTGTGTGGAGAGTAGGAATAGTCTTCACCCTTATTTTATGGGCTCAGCAGACCATTTATGTAGAGAATTTCAATTCAGGCATAGGAGGGTGGACGCTAAATGCTGGCGCCCTTCATAGTTCTCCAGTCGGTGGGAATAGGTGGGTCAGGGGCAGCCCCTATAGCTCAGTAACGATAGACCCTGCAGCCAATGCTGTCCTGAGCTGTAATTGTCAGGGGCCACTTTATACAGCACCTGCAGCTCCTTCTCAACCTACGGGTGTGACGGGTGCGCCTCAAAGTCCTTTTCTATATATCTCCTACAATCCAGCAACTTTTGGATGTGGGGGGACGCCTGACGCTTTCACTTACATTGGAGCGCAGACCTTCGGGCTACCTGGCGACTGTTTAGGAGCAGAAACCTACTTTGCTTTTAGCCCTTCCATTTCTATCCCAGCGGCGGTCTCTACCCCTGTTCATTTGAGATTTTATTGGACGGGTCAGGCTCATTCTACTCTATCGGGGGGTAGAGCTTATTTCCGCATTGGAAGCGGGGTATGGCAGCAGGTTGGAAGTATATTCCGAGGTCAGCCAGGCTCATGGCAGCAGGCAGACCTTGTCCTACCAGCCGTGACGGGGGGTCAAACTATCCAGGTAGGCTTCCAGTTCTTCAATGATGATGGAAGCCATGGGACGAATGTAATAACCTCTTTCGGAGTAGATGAAGTTGAGGTGTATTATGAAACGGTTTCTGCTTCTCCTACTCTTGATCTCTCTTCGGTTGCTCCTCAGACTGTATGTGCGGGGGGCAGTCTTACAGTCTCCTTTAGTGCTCAGAATTTTCCGCCTGGCACTACTTACACTGCCCAGCTTTTTGACGGGAGTGGGACGGTAGCTGCTTCAGCTTCGGGCCCGAGTCCCATCACCCTTCCTGTACCTAATACCCTCTTGAGCGGCACTTACCAGGTGCGAGTCGCAGCTAATACTACTCCACCAACTTATAGTGATACGATCGGGATCACCGTGGTGAATGTTCAGAGTTTATCTTGTGTGGCATCACCTAATCCTGCTCTGCCGGGTAGCTCTGTAACGCTGGAGATTCGGGGGACGGGGTTGCCTTCGGGTTCCTTTAACGTGCAGGTGGACCCAGGAAATGGAGCTCCCCCTCTTACACAGAATGGAGTTACTGCCTTTCCAGTAAGCTTTGCCTATTCTTACCCGTCAAGCGGAAGCTATACAGTAACTTTTACCGTTACTCACTCGGCTTCAGGATGTTCTGGCACATGCCAGGCAACTATCCAGATCGGAGGCGAACGGCTGGAAGCCCTAGCTCTGGTGCCCTCCACTGTATGTGCAGGAGACAGCTTTTACATTCAGTATGTGAGTCAAGGGATTACCTTTGCTGCTGGAAACTCTTTCACCGTTGAGGTCCGAGATGGTAGTGGAAATGTCATAGCCTCATGTGTGAGTGGTAGTACGGCTCCCAGTGGTAGCATAGGGTGCGTGATACCAGGAGGGGCTTCCCCCGGAAACTACTCGGTTCGCCTTCTGAGCAGCGATCCTGCCTATGCTACATCCTCCCTTACCCTTACTGTTAGTGCTCCTCCTGTGGCCGACTTCAGGCCTGAGACCGGCTTACGTTTCTGTGTAGGGGAGCCCATTCAATTTTCTGACCAATCTCAAAATGCTACAGCAGTGCGCTGGGATTTTGGCGATGGTGAGGGGAGTAATGAGCGAAATCCCACCCATACCTACAATCAGCCGGGGAGATATGTAGTAACTCTCACGGCTTTCGTTGGAACCGCCTGTCGTGATACCATCAGCCGTGCCATAGAGATAGTTCCCCTTCCGCAAGCCAGCTTCACTACTAATCCTCCGACTCTTATCCTTCCCGAGCAGAATGTCGCCACTTTCACTAATACCTCTACGGGAGCAGTAAGCTATCAATGGGACTTTGGCAATGGTCAAACTAGTACTGCTGAAAACCCCTCTGCTACCTACGAGCGAGAAGGAGAGTATCTCGTTGTTCTGACTGCGATTTCGGCGGAAGGCTGTAAAGATACAGCCCAGTATATTCTGACCGTGAGTTACTCACAAGGACTTCTTGTGCCTGAGGCCTTTACTCCCAATGGAGATGGAGTAAATGATAAATACATCATTCGCTACGTGGGATTTCAGAATCTTCGCCTTTCTATCTATGACCGGTGGGGCAATCTCATCGCATCTACACAGCAAAATACTCCTACAGGAATCATAGAATGGGATGGAACAAAGAATGGACAACCTCTTCCTGAAGGTGTATATGTAGGTTACCTTGAGGGCAAAACGATAGATGGAAAGGACTTGAAGCGGGCATACAGTATCACTATTCTGCGCTGAGGTGTGGTGTCCCCAATAGGCGTACAGGACACAAGAGCTGATGAAAAGTCTCCTATGTTTTCGGAGCGAAGTGCCTTTAGGTAGCAGAAGCATTGGCGGCTGTTTGCGCTTGGGCTAAGGTGAGCCAACTCGGCTGCATCCTTTCATAGGTTTGCTCCAACTTTGAGGATGCGAGACTGAGTCGCTGCTTCTAAAGAGGGCTCATACATGACTTGAAGGCTGATACTGGGCAGAGCATACCGCCCTCTCAGAAGGACTTGAACAGGCACCTCTATGAGAGCACTTGGCTGAGTGAGTGTAATGTAGAGATGGAGTCGATCGTCTCTGAAGTCAACGTAAGCAAGCTCTAATCCGCTGCTCTGAATCGCTCGATTCTCGGGGAGGAGACGAGCATTCTCTACTATCCATCCAGCGGGTAGAGGAAGGGTTAGTGCTACATTGGGCAAAGGAAGAGGAATTTTTTCTCCCACTTCTATGGCTATCTGCCATTTGAGGAAGCTGCCTATCTGGGAGGAGTCTCCTTTTTCTGCTTTCAGTGCAGTACTCAACCGAATTTGAGGGGAATGAGAGGGGGGCGGGGACCTAAGAGGTATCCCCTCTACCACTATGGCTATGAAAGCAGGAACTCTCCCTTTATTTCTCAAGGTAAGAGCAGTGGTTTTTATATCCTCTCCCCACATTCCTTCCGAATGATAGATGGGACTTTTTCCTTCGCCCTGCACCTCTATCAGAGGTGAATTTGCTCCAGCGTTAGAGCTCCAAGCGAGGATTATCCATGCCATCTCTTGTGTAGAGAGCCAGTGTCCTTCTGCATATTGATATAACTGCGCTTGAGCTTCTCTGACGAGCGGGCTTCGGTGAGCAGGCGATACAAACTGTTCAGCATATAGAAAAAGAGCCAAGTCCCTTGGCTCAGATGAAAGCTCCCCATTGTACTCACGTAAGACCTGTGGGAGCTTCTGCGGAGGGGCAGGGAGGGGAAGTCCAACCAGTGAAAAAGCCCCTCGCCACAGTGCGCGGATGACGGGATCTTGGATTGAGTTGATGTCTTCCAGCGAAGGAAAAGAGGACTTGAGGGAACTGCCGACGGCTTGAGCAAGCAGAAGGGCGCGCAGCGCTTGAGTACGACTTGCAGGGGTATCGCCGAGAAAGAGTTCTCTTTGATAGGTCAACGCTCGTTTCAACAAGGTGTCCGCTTCCTGATAGCCAGCCCGACGCGCAGAATAAAGGAGTAGCGTTGCATATGCACTGAGCCATTCATCTGAGGAGCCCCCGGGCCAAAAGCTAAATCCCCCTTCCTCTGTCAAGAGGGCGGAGAGCTGAGCTAAACCTTCCCTGACATAAAGTTTCAGCGAGTCTGGATGGGAGCCGACAATCGCTCGAAGCCATTCAGCTGCAACAAGATTGGCAAAGGTCTGAGAGGTAATCTGTTCTCCACACCCATGAGGAAAGCGTACAAGCTCCCACACCGAGCGGGTAAATCTGAGAATTGGGAGGTTGCCTCCAATGAGACGGAGACGACGCCCTGTAGGTAGAAAGCCGGCTTCAAGAGGGGGCAGAGTGAGGGTTTCTCCTGGTAAGAGCTGATAAGTTCTGACTTCTCGACGAGGGGCCTCTGGCGGCCGCAGAAGAATCTCATGCTGCTGAACCATGTAATTATTGATAAAAAGTTTGACCTGACTTTTTCCAAAGGGCTTGATGGCTCGTAAATGAATGATATGCTGCTCCCTTTGCCCTGCCGAAAGAGAATAGCTCCCATTCCGAGCTGTAAAAAAGAGGCCTTCTCCTTCAGTTTCTATTCGCCACTGTCCGCTGAGTGGAGCTGTGGTAGTATTCTGGAGGGAGAGAGTGAGCTGCACTTCGTCCCCTTCACTCATGACTCTTGGGGCATTCAAACGGGCAACGACAGGAGCAGATACGAGTGTCTGGGCTTCTCCCATACCAAATCGTCCCTCTTCTAAGACGTAGGCTCGCCATCGGAGCCGTCCTGTGTAAGGGGGAAGCTCCACTCGGACGGTCACTTCTCCTTGCTTATCCGCTCGGAGCTCGCTCCAGAAGAAAGAAACTCCTTTTTCTATTCGTTCTAAGGTAGCTTTTACTTCTTCATCGTCAGCCTCTTCTGCTTCGCCTCCACCTACTACCTCCCGACTCCATGGGGCTGTGTAGGGAAGCTGTTCCCTCACTTGGACGGTATGAGCCCGCTTCTGCCGACAGAAAAAATCATATGGGTTAGTACTTTCTTCCCGCTGAAGGGGAAGGAGACCCATATCCACTCCTGTCAATACGATTCGGGCAAAGGGTCGCAAGGTTTTTACCCTCACAGGAAATGTAGCTCCAGGCATCACTTGAGTCGGTGCTTCCACATGAACTTGAATCAGACGACTGGGGTCTTCTACAGGCAGGTATATCACCCCTCTTGAAACTCGGAAGGGAATATCCCCTTCATGGAAAGCAACAACATGCACATACACTCCTGGCACGCATTCAGGTGGAAGGGGAACCTCTACTTCTGCTCCCCCTGGCTCCGCTTGTACCCACTGACTATACAGAACCTTCTCACGCTCAAGTGTGAGGATACACTGGCTTTTGAAGAGCGTCTTAATCAAAAGACGAGCTGTTTCCCTGACGGTATATTGGGATTTTTGAGGGAGAATTTCCACTGCTCCTTCAGGGTCCGTGTGAAGGAAGCTCTCAGCCTCTTCTCCCCATGCCTCCACTTCTTGGACTACTGGAAAAATTTGCGAGGGGGCCCAGAGCCGAATTTCATACACCTTGCCGCTCTGGGGAGTAAAGGAAAAATCGCCTTCTCCCCCTCGCACTTCTACAAAACTGCGGTAATACAGCCGTTCAAGAGGGCGCCATTCATACTTATAGCCGCCCCAAGGCTGTTCTATTAGAAGCCATTCATACCGTCGCTCTATAATCTCTACACGAAGAGGCACGGCTTCCTGAGCCAGGGAGAAATCTGAGCTTCTGAGTACGCGTACCGGTACTCGTAGTGTTGCTCCCCCTCTTACGTAGGAGGGGAGAAAACGCATACCAGCGATATAAGGCTGAGTAGCACAAGGGACCGAGGTTGCAATGAAATTCGGCTGTCCTTCTTCATCTTGGACCTGAGCACTTAACTTGACCTCACCGTATCCCCATCCTTGTGGAAGGCTAATCTTGAGGTGGGCTTCGCCCATAGCATTTGTTTTGAAACTCTCAATGAAGAATCCTTCTTTCTGGGCTGAGTCAGGTATGGAAGGAGTCCACAGGAATGCCTTTCCCTTTTCAGGGGGCGGAGGGAGAGGTTTCCATCGCCACCTTCCTTCTCCCGACAGAAAGGCTGCCGGCGTCCCATACATAAACTCAGCTTGAATTCGGATACCCAGAGTTTTGTCAGCAAGGGTGCTTCCTACTTGAAAAAGGATACGAGCGGGGCGAAATGCTTCTACTTGTATGGGGAGGCTCCGAAGCAAACGGCCACCCGCTGTCTCATACACCTCTAATGAATAAGTGCCTGTCGGCGCTGATGCAGTGAGGCGATAACTCCAACGCCAGCTTTTGTCTTTATCACAGGGAAGCCACCCTTCCCATAGCGATCGTCCAGAGGGGGCCCGAAGGCATCCCCATACTCGCTCTATGTTTGGGTAGGTAAATTGCGAGGTTCGGATGAAGCCGCAGACAGCTATCTCCTCACCAGGTCGGTATAAGGTGCGTGGAGTGGCAAGAAAGACAAGCATTCCCGCAGTAGGGTCTATTCCTCCCGTTTCAAATGTCCAGCGTCCCGGACGCAAAGCCCATAAAGGAAGGTAAGACATCTCTCCGCGCCACAAGCTCCATATACCTTCTGCTTCCGCCCCAGCTGGAAGGGAGAGAAGGAACTCGCCTCGGCGATTTGTTCTACCTTTTGCAAGCACTCGTCCATCTTTTGCCCATACCTCTACTTCAACCTCCGAAAGGGGCTGCTGACTCTCATAAGAGAGAGCCCATACTTGCACAGTTTTCTCCCACTGGCGCGCTATTAGTCCATAAGAACTGACTACTACCCAGTTTCGGAGGAGATGAGATCTACCTTTGAGTTCTATAAGGTAAATTCCTGGCGAAAGATCTTCTCCAAATGCATAGAGCGTTTGTCCTCCTCGCTGGACTTTTCGTAGGAAAGAGACAGAGAGTCGTCCCCGCCGAATCTCTTGCCCATAAAATGAGGGTGATATTTCTTCTCCCATTACTCGCTTCCACCATTGTCCTTCATAATCCCACCATTCATATTGTTCCTGCCTCAAGTTTTCAGGATAATTCATCCATAGGTTGAGATATTCTACCTTTTGGCGGAAAAATAGCCGAATATTCTGGGGTAAGATTTTCCAGACAGTATAATCTACCTCCTGTGTAGGGTCTGCTTGTAAGAGGAGGGGGGTTCCGGGCGGGACGAAATGTACGTAGGGCTGGAACCAAGCCATCTGGGTAATCCCCGGCAGATTGAGAATAAGCTCTTCTCGCTGTTTCAGCCCTTCTCCTTGTCCCGGCAAGCCTTTTTCTAAAAGAATCTGGAAAGGAGTGCCTGGACGCTCTATTGGATAGAGAAAGAGATCGGGTCCTCGGGCTTCGGCGGTAAAGGGAATATTTTTAGCTATTGTGATATAATGAACGGCTTGTTGAGCTTTTCCCTCCATCCAATGGCTAAATCGGAGCCTAATCCGCAGGCGGCTTCCCTCCTCTTCTACTCGGCTCTCTCGGAGCTCAAAGGGTACAGGGCCTCCTAATTCAATGCGTCGCTCTTTCACTATGTATTCAGCTGCTTGTTGAGGCTCTACAGTGAGGCTACTGAGCTTAGATTTGATGAGAATAAAGCCTTCTCTTGCGGAAATAGGTCTCCACTGAGTAGGAGGGGCGCCTCCTTTATCATCTTTGAGAGGGAGTTTTGGCTCGCTTAGTGTGCCATTTGCTCGCACGAGAAAGGCGGGCTCTCCTTCCGGTCCTACGAATACTGCTGGTATCACCTCTACTCTTAGCGGCTCTACCTTGAGGCGGACTCTACCCCGCAGTGCTCCTTCTCCCCTAAGAATGTAGGACCTTCCAGCAGCTAAGGGTTGTCCTAAGAGCACCATCCATTCATTTGGGCCAGCGCGGCGAATAGCAATCACACTGCCCTCAGGCTCTATGTAGAGTTTGGGCTCGTGATCTGGAGGAGGTGAGTTTTGAGTGCGAAGAAAAAGGACTTGTGTCCCAGGGGGAATTCCTTTCTTGCTCCCAAGCACTTCAAAGTTCTTGGAGAGAATAATATCTCCTTGCCACCAGACCCACACTCCTACACCTACTCCAGCCGCAGCTAAAAGGTAGAAAAGCCACTTTCTCATGCTTCAAATGTAGCCTAAATTTACCTTATGCGGCTGGGGTGGATAGCATGTATTTTGATGGCTGGATGTCGGGCTTTGGATCCTCCAAACCTTTCGGAGGGAAGCGGATTTCCGCCTAATGTCGCTTCTATTTTGCTACCAAAGTGTGGGGGATGTCACGGGACTCTGAGCCAAGGTCTGACTCATTCAGGACACTCACCTGCAGTTTCCTATCAGGCATTTACGTTGACTCGGTGGGAGAGTCTATTCTATGGACCTTCTCAGGAGGTTCCTCTTATTGTTCCTGCCCATCCCTTTTGGTCTCGCCTTCTCTGGCGGGTCAATCGCTATCCAGAATTGGGTCCGACAGCTGAATCTTTATGTCCTCCTCCAACTGCCGATAGTGCGAATCTCCTTACTCGCGACGAGGTGGAGAAGCTGTGGCAGTGGATAGCTGAAGGCGCTCCCCACGCAGCGGGCCATCGTCCGTGGCAGGAGCGCAAACAGACTCACCATCGCAAAGCTTTCATATGTGCTTCTGGGAGTGACCTTATAGCTGTTTATGACTTAGATAGCTATCATCTTATTGACTTTATTGTAGTTGGGGTTCGTGATGGGCAGATAGAGAGCCCACACTATATTCAACTCTCGCCTGATAAGAAGTACCTGTATGTAACTCTCATAGCGGGCTCTGCTGTAGAGAAGTATCGGACAGATACTCATGAGAAAGTGGGGCGAGTGGAGGTAGGGGCAGAGCCAGCTCACATAGAGCTCAGCGAAGATGGGAGGAGGGCTGTGATTACTCACTTCACGGATGCTGCGCCTATCAAGCTTACGCTGATTGATGCGGAGAGGATGGAGGTGCTGGATGTGATTCAAGATGCTCAGGGGGAAATCATCGCTCGTCCTCATGGATTGTGGGTCACCTCGGATTTCCGCTACGCCTATGTAACCGCAAATGCAGGAAATTACATTACCAAGGTAGAGATAAGCTTAGATAGGCGGCGATTTGTGGGGTTTGAGCAGATACCCCTCGCCCCGGGGCTTATCCCTCGGGTGGATCCTCAATGGGGACCTTATCAGATTCTTGCAGAGCCCAGTGGGCAATACTACTTCGTCAGCTGCGATGCTTCTAACGAGGTGCGAGTATTTCGGCAGAGGAGCGATAGTTTTGTCATGGCGATCCCCACGGCGAGAGCGCCAAAGCTGATGACTTACCATAATGGACTGGTGTATGTGGCTTGTCTCAAAGCCCGAGCTGCAGGGCTTCAAGGTGATAGATTAGGAGCGATCGCTGTGATCCAAGTGGAGCCTCTTCAGCTTCTGACCCATATTTATGGTACTGGTCACTTGCCTCGCGGCATTGGTGTCGATCCGCTTCAAAATCATCTCCTCCTTTCATTTGAGAATGTGGCGGGCACAGACCCGCCTCACCACTATGTAGAAGGACTACCTGGCGCTCCTGCGAAACTTTACGTTCTTCGCATCCCTACCTTCCAGACCCTCGCAGTACGAGAATTTGCCCTTGTGGGGTACGGGCTCGCTGTCTCCCCTTAGAGCGAACTTCAATCTTTTTCATATACCTTTGCTTAGAGGGCGTGGATGAACGTCTCTTATGATAGTCGCCTCCTCTTTAGGCACGAAGGACCTCTGGACATGGAGGTTCTCCCCCTTCTTGTCCATAATCTGGAAGGTATCCTTCAGCGTGAAGGAGCCCGTCCTCCTCTTCGCCGAAAGGTAGTTACTTGCCTAATTGAACTGGCTCAGAATATTATCCATTATGCTGTTCATAAAGAGAATTATCCGCCTCTTCTTATGGTTAGCCGTAGGAATGATAAAGGGTTCATTCTTCTTACCCGTAATCTTGTCCATTATAGTCAAGAGCTCTTTCTTCAGAACTATTTGCATAATTTGACGCAAATGCCCCGTGCTGAGCTGGAAAATCTCCACTATAGCACCTTGACCGAAGGCTCTTATTCCGATAGTGGGGGAGCTGGACTCGGTTTGATTCAGGTACTCTTTAAGGCGGATCAGTTTGAATATGAATTTGTTCCAGCCGATGGCGAATACAGTTGGTTCTCAGTCAAAGCAACTTTTTTGAGTTGAACTTATGAGTGACCTGACTACATCTGAAAAGCTGATTATAGAGCCGACCTTTACCACGCCTGAGATCAAGTTTGATCCACAGGCGCGTCACTTTTTCATTGGCGGTAATTCCTATCCAGAAAACTCGCTCAAATTTTATGGTCCTGTCCTGCAATGGGTTCAGAATTGGAGTGAAAGACATGTCCCAATTCCAGAGCCGATAGTAGTGGAGGTTCGGTTGGAGTATTTCAATACGAGTACAGCCAAGGTTCTCTTAGACCTTTTTCGGCTCTTTGAGGTGCTTCATGAAAAAGGGCAAGCTTTACAGATTCGGTGGATATACTTAGAGGAGGATACGGAGATGGAGGATGCGGGTCTGGATTATCAGGCAGCTGTGAGAGTTCCCTTTGAACTGGTTCCTGTAAATGAATGAAAGAGCGGCGGGAAACGACCACCCAAATCAGTGTCAGCTTTGAGCGGGAGGAGGCAGGTGCGGAAAAGATAAAGAGGTGGATTGAAGCTCTACCCTTGGATTCTGCTGAAAGGATGCGGTTAGAGGAGATTCAACAGCATTATGATGAACTTCTGCGGGATGCTCGTTTGCTGGTGCGCATGGGCGATCGTCTCCAAGCAAAGCTCCGTGCAGCAAATGAAGAATTAGCTAGAAAAAATGAAGAGATTGCTCATTATAATCAGCAATTGCGAGAGAAAAACCGAGAACTTCAAGAAACTTTGGATGCTCTTCAGGAGAGTCAGCGTCGTCGTAAAGCCTTGACCGTCCTTGGACTGAGCGCAATAGCCATCTTCATGGTTACTGAGGTGATTGAGTACTATATTGAGCAAACCGCCTCAGAAGCGACCAGTCAATGGACTAGTTTTATTTCCTTTGGACTCAAGGCCTTGGTAGCTCTGGCATTCAAGCCGTTAGAGGAACTAGTTGAATCCCTTTTGAGCCAAACCGTTCCGCGCAAATGAGAGTAGGAGTGTATTTGGATTACAATGCCACGACGCCCGTGCTACCGGAGGTAGTGGAGGCGATGATTCCCTATTTTAGGGAGCGGTATGGGAATGCAGCTAGTCCTCACCTCTGGGGGAAGGAAGCTCAAGATGCTGTGGAAAAGGTTCGTGCGCTCTTAGCTGAGGGAGTGGGAGCGAGTCCAAAGGAAATTATCTTTACAAGTGGCGCCACAGAATCGCTCAACTTAGCTCTTTTTGGGCTGGTCCGTGCGTATGAGCACACAGGGCGCCGGCATATCCTTGTCTCCGCAATAGAGCATAAAGCCGTATTAGATCCAGCGAAAGTCCTTGCTCAGCAGGGATGGGAGGTGGAACTGCTGCCAGTGGATTCGGACGGCTTAGTCTCACCCCAAGTCTTGCAGGAGCGTCTGCGCCCAGAGACCCTCGTCGTGGCGGTGATGTTGGCCAATAACGAGACGGGAGTCATCCAGCCAGTGGCTGAACTGGCCTCCATGGCTCATGCTCATGGGGCATTCTTTATGTGCGACACCACCCAAGCAATTGGGAAAATTGCCGTTTCGTTCTCGGCACTAGGAGTGGATTTAGCGGTACTTTCAGCCCATAAGTTCTATGGTCCAAAGGGAGTCGGCGCGCTCTATGTGAGGAGACGCTCGCCTCGCGTCGTTCTTCACCCAATTATATTTGGAGGTGGACATGAAGGAGGCCTCCGAAGTGGGACGGTAGCGGTGCCACTGATCGTAGGGATGGGGGCAGCCTTTGAGCGTGTAGTTTCTGATCTAGAAGAGGAAGCTCAGAGACAAGCGCATCTGCGAGTCCGACTCTTAGAAGGCATTCAAAAGCTCTATCCCCCTGTACAGGTCAATGGAGCCAATGCTCCTCGCCTCCCAAATACTTTGAGTGTAAGCTTTCCAGGACTTAGTGCCTCGGACATCTTGGCTCGGGCGCCTCTTCTTGGTGCAGCTACAGGTTCAGCTTGCACTTCTGCTCGACCAGAACCCTCCCATGTCCTCTTAGCGATGGGGTGCCCACCTGCTATCGCTCGCTCCACCCTGCGATTTTCTATTGGACGCTTCACCACTGAGAGAGAAATAGATCAAGCGCTGGCTTATTTAGCTGCTGCCTTGCAGAGCCTCACGCCCCATCCAACAGTCTGAAACTGCTCTCAAGGGGCTAATCTTAGCGGAGGGCATCAGGTGAAATGCTTGTCTCCACCGTCTCCTCTCAAGCACCTAAATAGAGGGCATCGATCTATTGTTAGATAGATATTTTATACCTTTGGGGCGATATGATTCTGCGCGTCGACCGACTTCAGATTGAGCTGCCGATGCCAAGCGAACCTGATCCGGCAGCTGCAGCAGCCGTGCAAGAGCTCCTGGGAGGGCGTTTCGGCGAAATGAGCACACTCATGAATTACACTTATCAATCCTTCAACTTGCGAGGGCGCGATAAGGTCAAACCTTTCTATGACCTCATCGCCAATATCGCCACTGAAGAATATGGGCACATAGAGCTCGTTTCTGCTGTTATCAACGGTCTCCTCACGGGGGCACCAGAAAAAGATGACCCCCGAGATACACCCATGAAGAATCTCAAGGATTCAGCGGGGCTTCGTCATCACTATATCAATAGTGGATTAGGGGCCCTGCCTGTCAATTCTTTAGGACAGGGGTGGAATGGAGAATATGTCTTCAACTCGGGAGATCTCGTTTTGGACCTCCTTCATAACTTCTTCTTGGAGAATGGAGCTCGCATGGCGAAAATCCGAGTGTATGAGATGACTGACCACCCCATTGCTCGTCAGATGTTAGGCTACCTCTTTGTGCGGGGGGGAGTCCATGCTTTAGCCTACGCTAAAGCTTTAGAAGCCCTTACGGGGGTGGACGTCAAGAAGATGCTCCCTATTCCGAAGATTCCTGATGCGGAGTTCAAGGAGTCTCGTCCTTTCATTGAGAGAGGGTTTCATCGGCGTCTTTATCGCTTTAGCATAGAGGACTTCAAGGATATCAAGGCAATATGGACAGGTGATCATCCGGCGGACGGCAAACCCTTAGAGGTTATAGATGGACTTCCAGAGCATGCAGGGGGACCCGCCAATCCGCCTGAAGAACTGGCGGTATTCGCACCTGGGTATAACATTCAGGAGCTTCAGGAGATGGCTCAGTGGCTTCTTAAGAAGAGCAAGTAGGGTTTTTTACGGTTAGGTGGGGGTGGGAGGGGTTTTTTGAGCGGCGGGGGCCGCCGGTGGGGGGGGGGGCCGCGGCCCCCCCCCCCCCCAATGGCGAAAGACACGGTAAGGTGGACAAAGGGACCCAAAATAAA
>JANXAJ010000041.1 GCA_025062295.1 Bacteroidia bacterium
GGACTCTCTCCTTCCTGCGAAGGTGAAGGTGGTGTATTTCTCGCCCGATGGGGTGTATTATCGGGTGAATGTGGCTACTCTGTACGATGTCCAGCGGCGGCGGTTTGTGGCGGATCGGTATGAGGTGCGGTATGTTGCCAGTAGTCGGCGGCTTCTGCTGAAGCGGGGTCGTTTTGCTGGGCAGAAGCCTGTGGTGGTGGGGAATCCCGATTTTGGAGCGCTTCCTGATAGTGCGGCGGAGCTGCGCACGAGGAGTTATCGGCTTTTTGAGGGGGGTATTCCACCGCTGCCTGGTGCTGAGGTAGAAGCCAGGGGCATAGCGCAGCTTTTGGAAGTAGGGGCTGTAATAGGCAAGGCAGCGACGGAGGGCTTCATGAAGCATCTACAATCCCCCCAACTGCTGCATGTAGCGACGCATGGGTACTTTGTGGGGGGCGGGAAGAATCCCTTACTGGCTGGGGGACTTTTGCTGGCGCAGGCGGCGGTGTGGGATAGTTTATTTCCGCCGCTGGGTAGGGACGATGGGCGGCTTACGGCGCAAGAGGCGTCTAATCTCAATCTGATTGGGACGGAGCTGGTGGTGCTTTCGGCCTGTGAGACGGGTTTGGGGGAGGTGCGGGGGGAGGGGCTTTATGGCCTTCAGCGAGCATTTCTGGAAGCAGGGGCGCAGCGGGTTATTACCAGCTTATGGCCGATAGACGATGAGGCGACTCGGGAGCTGATGGTGAGCTTTTACCAGAACTGGGTGAAGCGGAAGCGGCGGGAGGGCGTAGATGAGGTCTTCAGCCGCACGCTACGGACTTTTCGGGAGAAGCACCCAGAGCCCTACTACTGGGGGGCGTTTGTGGTGATGCGGTGAGGAGGCTCATGTGCTCTTACCGTCGCTTGTCCGCAGAGCTAAACTGACGTTTGCGAGTACGGAGGGGAAGGTGTAGGAAAGAAGGAGGATCAGGTATATGGTCTGGGCAGAGCTTCACTTCCAGCGGAAGGGTGCAGATAAGCCTCGGTACAATGTAAGGCAAGGGAGGCAGGTAAGTGCGCTGCCACACTTGAGTTCCCTCCAAATATGTCCCCCATTCTTCCCAATTGTCCACATCTTGTTCGATCTGAAGCTTAATTCGCAGCCGCATCCCTGGATAGACTCGGTAGCCCCACAGCTGATTCCATCGCACAAGCTGATAGGGCGAGACTTTATACTCTCGTGCGATTTTGTATAGGCTTTCTCCGGGGCGAACGGTATGCCATACATAGCCTTTGCTTGCTACTTGCCGCTGACCGACAGCTCGCAGCAAGAGTTCTCCTTCTTTCATGCGCGAAAGGGCCTCTGACACCTCATATGAAATCACGCTCGGGACCCGAAGAATATATCCCTGTGGGACGAGATCCGATCGCAATTCAGCATTATGAAACCTCAGCCATGCAAGGGGAACCTTAGCTGTAGAAGCGACTAAGGAAAGGCGAGTCCGAATCGGACAATATATCGTATCCACCTCTCGGGGAATATCAGGATAAATAGGATTGATGCCATGAGCCTGAGCGTAATTCATAACATAGCAAGCAGCCACAAAAGCGGGAACATATCCCCGTGTCTCCACAGGCAAGAATGGGGCAATCTCCCAATAGTTTGTTCGTCCGCCCGCTCTCTTGATGGCGCTAACTACACGAGCTATCCCACAGTTGTAAGAGGCAATCACTAAAAGCCAATCTCTGAGAATCTGATAGCTATCCCGGAGGTAGCGAGCAGCGGCATGCGTGGATTTGACAATGTCATATCTTTCGTCTATGATTTTGTCTACCCGCAATCCGTAGATTCGTCCAGTTGATGGAATAAACTGCCAAATACCAGCTGCTGCCATTGGTGAGAGAGCCTCTGGTACAAGAGCACTCTCTATTACAGGGAGATACTTGAGTTCAGGAGGCAATCCGTACAACCGAAGAATCGGCTCAATCAAAGGAAGATAATAATCTGCTAGCCCTAAAAGTCGAGCTGTAAGAGTAGGCTGTTGATGAAGGTACAGGTCAATGAATTGAAGAGTTACAGGATTCACTTCCAGTGGAATCGTCGTCTCCAATGCATTCAAACGCTCTTCATACTCTTCTGGAGTCAAGGGAAGAGCCTGAGGCTGAAGAGGCATGATTTCACCACCTTCTCTTTGCCAGGCAATGTAGCAGCGCAGTAAGCTATCCATGGCAGCTATGCGTGCTGACCAAGATTGCCCCCATAGCAGAGCCAAGCTATAAAGGGAGAGAAGCCAGCACATATCCGGCAGCAAATAAGCGATTTTCTGTAAATAGAGGACCCATGAGCTGAAGACCTATGTAGTTGCCCAAGGGGATTTGAAGCGCTGGATGACCTGTAAGGTTTGCATACACCGTCAGTAGGTCTGATAAGTACATTTGAATAGGGTCTTTCACTTTTTCTCCCAGCTTGAACGGGGGAGTGGCACTAGTGGGCATGGCAATTACCTCATGCTCTTGAAGCAGGGACTCTGTGTAGTCATACAAGAGGCGGCGCACTTTCTGAGCTTGAGTGTAGTAGGCCTCGTAATATCCCGCTGAGAGCACAAAGGTGCCCAGAAGAATGCGGCGTTTGACCTCTCGTCCGAAGCCTTCACTCCGAGAGCGAGCATAAAGCTGATCCATAGTAGAAGCAATCTGGGTGCGATAGCCATAACGCACCCCATCGTATCGGGCCAAGTTAGAAGAAGCTTCAGCTGTGGTGAGAATGTAGTAGGTAGGAATAAGGTAGTCCCAATACGGAAACTCTATAGAAGTTATGTGAAACCCGGCCTGACAGAGAGCATTTTGGAGCTTCTCAAAAGCGGATAAGGTTTCGGGATGAAGCCCCTCAGGCACGAGAAAAGCCCATCGTTGAGGAGGAGGGAGCTCTCGTTTGAAGGGCTCTACAGGAAGGTCAGTTGTAGTTGCATCTCGTGGATCAAAGCCTGCGATCACTTCGTAGGTAGCGATAAGGTCTTCGAGAGTAGCTGAGATGGGTCCGATTTGGTCGAAAGAGGAGGCATATGCAATGAGTCCGTATCGTGAGACTCGTCCATAAGTCGGCTTGAGTCCGTACAGGTTGCAGAAGGCGGCAGGCTGGCGGATAGAACCGCCGGTATCGCTTCCTAAGGCGACATGGCAAAATCCAGCTGCAACAGCTGCAGCTGATCCCCCGGAAGAGCCACCGGGTACATGTCCCTCTAAGGTAGGATGCTGAACGGGTCCATAAGCCGAATTTTCGTTGGAGGAGCCCATGGCAAACTCATCGCAATTCGCACGACCAATGCAGATAGCTCCCGCTGCTCGGAGTCGCTCCACTGCTGTTGCATCAAAGGGAGAGACGTACCCTTCAAGAATACGAGAAGCAGCGCTGAGCCGGTGATTAGCGACAGCAATATTATCTTTATGCACATACACAAGCCCGGCTAAAGGGGGTAGTTTCTCTCCTTGGAGCTGCTGCTTATCCCAGTAGTGGGCAGCGTATAGAGCCTCCTCTGCATAAACTTCTAATAGAGCATTCAACCGCTGATTCTTCTCTTCAATCCGACTCAGGAACTCCTCAACAGCTGCCGTGAAGGTGGTCCTGCCTTGCTCCACTGCCTCACGCAGGGAGAAGTACGAGGAAGTCATTCTAGTGTCTTTTCACCTGAGGGAAGATTTTCCTTGGTACGCTCTTGTTGGGGATTTCGCAAAGCTTCGCGAAATTCCCGAATGCTGGCGCCAAGACCGCGAGCTAGTTCAGGCAGCTTTCGTCCCCCAAAGAGGAGAAGGAGTACCGCAAAAATGAGGAGCCACTCGCCATAGCCGAGTCCAAACATGCTTCAAAGCTATGCATTTTTGTCCGATGCTACCCTCCCCTGCCTTCGTGATTGATGTGGAAAAAGTTCGCTCTAATCTTCTTCAGCTTCGTCGTATCAAAGAAGCAGCGAACATAGAACTTCTTTTTGCCCTAAAGGGGTTTGCCCTTCCAGCTCTTATGCAGGAGATTCTGCAGGTAGCGGATGGGATTGCTGCCAGCTCCTTGGCTGAAGCGCTTTTTGGATATACCTATAGTCGCAAGCCTGTTCATTTGTACGCACCTGCCTATCGTCCCGAGGATATGCCTGCTCTCCTTCCGATTGTAGGGACTTGGGTGTTTAACTCGCTGGAAGCATACGAGCGATGGGTCTCTCTCTTGCCTGACCACATACAGATAGGGCTCCGCATCAATCCCCATTATGGATATGCTGGGGCGGAGATTTATAATCCAGGGCGTCCTGGCTCTCGCTTAGGGATTCCGCCTACTGCAGTCATGAGGCCCCTGCCTTCTCGGGTAAGCGGCTTACATGTACATACTCTCTGCGAAGCCCCCGCAGAAGCTTGTGTTGCGCTAATAAACGCTTTACTTCAGCAGTTCAAGCCCTGGCTTTCTACAATTCGCTGGCTTAACTTAGGGGGAGGCCATCTCTTCACTCGGTCGGGGTATGCTGCTGACATTTTTGTAGAGGCAATCTATTCCTTGCGTCGGGCTCTTCCTCACTTAGAGCGGATTGTGATTGAACCAAGCGCAGCTTTCGTGTGGGAGGCGGGTTTTCTTCATGCTCAAGTGCTGGATATTACCCAAACGGAGGGACGCCAATGGGCAATGCTCAACGTCTCCTTCACCGCTCATATGCCAGATACTTTGGAAATGCCCTACAAGCCAGTGATTTTAGAAGCACTTCCTTCCCCTGATTCTACCTATCCCACCTACTGGATGGGAGGTATCACTTGCTTAGCAGGAGATGAAATGGGACCCTACAGCTTTCCTAAGCCTTTAGAGGTAGGGCAGTCCTTGACTTTTCAGGATATGGCTCATTATACTTTTGTGAAAACGACCCTCTTCAATGGGGTGGCCCATCCTGCACTTGTTTTGAAGGAAAGGCATGGGTTTCGCGTTGTCAAGACATTTGGCTTTGAAGATTATGTGCGTCGGCTAAGCAGCGGATAGTGCCTAATACTTCAAGGGGGGAGTGCCATTCTTGCCAAGGGAAAGGAAGCGGAGAAACTTCTCGCAAGCGAAGCACAGTAAGGTCTAATGGAGTTCCTTCTTCTATCGTAAAGGGCGCAAGGCCCAGCAGGAGACGAGGCTTCTCAGCTAAGAGAGAAATAAGGTGGGTAAGTCTTTCCTCCTCTTCGGAAGCAGCACTAAGAATACACCACAGCAGATGAGCTACTTTTTCTAAGGTAGGCTGACCTATTGTTGCAGAGGACCATTCTAATTTCTTCTCCTCTAAGGGTGGAGACATGTCCCAAGAGGCGATGTATAGATTCAGCTGGGCAGCTGCTTGAGCAAGGAAAAAGCGATCAGCCTCACAGCGTAGAGGGGGATGGAGCTTCCAAATAGGGTCATAACTCAGGAGCTTAGAAGCACTTGCAGCAAGGTAAGGTGGAGCAGTAAAGACACTTACTCCATACTGTCGAGCCAGTTCGTAGCCAGCCCGAGTAGTGAGGGGTCCCACCAACAGGTTGCCGCCTAAGTGCCGATGCAAGGCAGTGATGAGAAAGAGAGCGGCACTCTCTGCATATTCAGGGATCCCCTGCCATCCAGCTAAGGCTACCTCCATGGCTTCAGGAACTCCTATTTCTCCACTACTCCCTTCCCAGAAGGGTAAGATAAATAGAAGACCTCCTAAGTACCGAAGGTAAGGTAAGGCTTGCCTCAACGTACGCCATGGAATTGGTTGAAGGGGAGGTAGGGTCCATCCGATAGCTCCTTCCAGCTTAAGACTTTCTAAAGGAGCAATTTTACCCTCTTCATCTGCCCATGTAGCCAAAAAGTGAATAAACACAGGACTTTCTTTAGCTTCTTTTCGGAGCTGTATCAAGAGAGCTGGGTCATGCCATCCATGCCATCCACCTACTACAGCCTGAGTGAAGCCGCCTCGGTGAGCTCGCTCAGCTAAAGCCAATAGACTCTCCGCAGGAGCTGTTTGTGGCTGCCAACTCCATGAAATCAGATCTACCCATCCCACTGAGACATAAGCAAAAGGACTTTCCTCTGTCGGCTCTATGCGCTCAATGATTCTCTCTCCTAATTCCATAAACACCACTCGTCGATGCCACGGAGAGGAGGGAGCTATCACTCGGATGGGACCAAGCCGCACTTTGCAAAGATGAGTGAAAGTGCTCTTTTTCTCAGGATTCTCATATTTGCTGTATTTAGAAGGAATGCATTATCGGCTAGAACTCTCGTATGAGTCAATGGCTGTAGGAGACCTCTCGCCAGAGGAGAGAGACCTTCTGAAGAAGGCTCAGGAAGCGGCTGAGTATGCTTACGCTCCTTATTCAGGCTTTTCTGTCGGAGCAGCTGCCCGCCTCAGCGATGGGCGTCTCTTGAGCGGAAATAACCAAGAAAATTCAGCTTATCCGAGCGGCTTATGTGCTGAGCGAACGCTTCTCTTTTATTTAGGAAGCCAGAGGCTTATTCCTCTGGTTCAAATGATTGCTGTATATGCCCCTCTTTCTGAGGATCCAGTAATGCCCTGTGGGGCATGTCGTCAGGTCATGTATGAATATGAGCGCCTTGGTTCAATTCGTTGGACGCTTATCTTTGCAGGAGCTTCAGGGAGGGTATATCGCTTCATGGGTATGGAGACTTTATTGCCTTTTGCTTTCGTATGGAGACGATAGTGAAGGCAGATGTGGAATGGGCGGCTCGCCTCTTAGAGCAGGGAGAGGTAGTTGCTATCCCCACAGAGACAGTGTATGGGCTGGCAGCAAATGCGCTGGATGAATCAGCTGTTGAAAAAATCTTCCAGCTCAAAAAACGCCCGAAAGAGGATCCCCTCATCGTGCATGTCTCTGGCATAGAAGCCTTGGAAAGGTTAGAGATAGAACCGCCACTCTGGGCAGAGAGACTGATGCGGCTCTTTTGGCCTGGTCCTTTGACAATCCTTCTACCCAAAGGTCCAAAGATACCTCTTCTTGTTACAGCTGGGCTTGAACGGGTGGCTCTGCGCGCCCCTGCTCATTCTCTCACTCATGCGCTTCTTCAACGACTCTCTTTTCCCCTCGCAGCTCCAAGTGCCAATCCCTTTGGCTTCATAAGTCCTACTACCCCCGCTCATGTACTTTCCTATTTTCAGGGCCAAGTCCCCTTTATTTTGGATGGGGGCCCCTGTGCTGCGGGCATTGAATCTACTATCATTGGAGAAGAGCAAGGACGATTTATTCTTTATCGTCCCGGAGCTTTACCTCGTGAGGTTATAGAAGAGGCCTTAGGTGACAGGCTCTTTTTGAAGACAGGCCCTTCTAAAGCTCCCGTTACACCGGGTCAATATCCTCGACATTATGCTCCTTCTAAACCTCTTCTGTATGGATGGCATACCCTTCCTGTGGAGCCTCGGGCTTCTCTGGTATATTTTTCTGCTCAGGTGCCTTCCTCGCATCCCTATGTCCATGTGCTTACCCCTCAAGGGAGTGTAGAAGAAGCAGCTCACCACTTATATGCCATCCTTCATGCATGTGAGGCAGAACCGACAGACTATATTTTAGTTGAAAAGGTAGGAGGGGTGGGAGGGCTGGTAGAGGCTCTCCATGACAGGCTTCGTCGAGCTCATACACGGTCTATTTTTACTATTGGACATAGTAATCATGCATGGGTTGATTTCATGAAGCTTATTCATCGGTATGAGATTCAGGCGGTGGTAGATCTTCGGAGGCAGCCGTATTCTAAGTATGTACCTCATTTTTCACAGGGTTACCTTCAGAAGAGCCTCCACGAAGCAGGCATTGCCTATGAATGGCAGCCGAATCCGAAGCGGCTCTTTCTCCTTTTAGAGAAGCTTTTTGCCCAGTATCTTCATATAGTGCTTCTCTGTGCAGAGGGGGATCCGACTCGGTGTCATCGCTTCCGTCTGGCTGATGAGCTGACGGAGATGGGGTTAGCTGTGTTTCATATTTTACCTGAGGGGCGATTAGAGCTTCATCGGGCCCCCATCTCGCTTGCCTTAGGCAAAAAGGCCTGAAAATCAGTTAGCCATTCTTCAACAAAGGGGCGAACCTCCTCCCGATGAGTTATTAGCAGCCAAGTGGCCTCTCCGAAGTGCCGCTGAAGATTTGTCAAAACTTCTTGGATTTTCTCACTATCTAAAGGGGCGAAGGTTTCATCCAGAATGAGAGCTTGAGGGCGACGGAGGAGCGCCATCGCCAAGGCGAGTCTTTGTCGCTGTCCTCCAGAGACTTGCTGTCCCCAAATGCCAATGTCGGTATGGATGCCTTTTGGTAGGGCATTAACCTCCTCAGCCAGTCCGACCCATTCTAAAACTTGCCAAAGAAGCCGAAATGAGGCATCGGGGGCAACTAACCGAAGATTAGCGGCGATGGTTCCAGTAAAAAGAATAGGCTGTTGTGGTACATACGCTATCAGTCGGCGAAGGTCGGCTCGGCTCAGTTGAGGAAGAGGCACTCCCCCGAAAGTAAGGTGCCCCTCTATGGGATCCATCTGGCGAATAAGAAGGCGGGCAAAGGTGGTTTTGCCCATTCCCATAGGCAGAGAGAGAGCTACTTTTTCACCAGAGCGGATGCAGCCGAAGAGCCCACGAAAAAGCCACCTTCCCTCTTCATAGGCAAAGCCTAAATTTTCCCACTCCCATCCTGTTCCTCTGGGCTTTGCTCGGGAAATAGGAGGATAAGTGAGTTGTGGCTCAGTGTGCTGGATGGTTAGGAGACGCTCAGCACTTGCTCGGGCTTGCTGAATGAGGCTTATAAGCCAGCCTAAAGCCCCTAAGGGAAATAGAAGCTGGAGGATGTACATGCTAAAGGCGCCTACTGTTCCTAAGGTGAGGCGTCCTGCTACTACCTCCAGCCCGCCATAAATGAGGACGGCTGTGAGACTCATCCCTACGAAGAAGGTTGTGAGGGGCTGTAGGTATCCTTCTGTACTAGCAACGGCGAGGCTCGTTTGTGTGTGGTGCTCCACGCGCCGTTTCCATTCGGCTGAGAGTGCTAAAGGACGAGCGATAGCTCGTAGCGCCCGCAGGTAAGGATATACTTGCTGTAAAAAGGCACTCAAATCCGCAAAAGCTGCCTGTTGGGCATGACCTTGGCGAAGTGCCCGCTGTCGTAGGAGATAACTTATAGGACCCAGAAGCAGGAGCGGGCTTAGGCTTAGAAGCGCCAGTTTTACATGAGTCAAAAGCATGAGAACCGCCGTGAAAAGCGTGAGACATACCACCTGAAGCCCATATAAAATGACAGGACCCGTAAAGTTCCGAAGACGATTAAGGTCCTCTGTAAAATAAGTCATAAGCTCGCCAGTGGGATGACGCTGTAGAGTGCTGAGGTCCCAGGTCAAAATTGTCTGAGTGAGGATAGCTCTATGGTCCCGCTCTACGCGTCGGCTTGCTACTACGAGCGTAAGGCGCATTCCGACCATTAGAAAGGCTCGGGTGAGGGTAAGTCCCCACAGAACCCCAAGATAGCCCCCTATAGCTAAAAGAAGATAGAGAAGCGATGATCCTTTCCGTGCCCCTGTAAGAAGGTCTATAACCTTGCCAGTAGTCCATCCCGGCACAAGGGCTAATGCATTCACGGCTATCACCGCCAGCACGCCGAGGCTTACAAGCTTCCAGTGAGGACGATATAACGGATATAGCAGCCGAAAAAGAGGTTTCATTCTCCTTGTTTGAAACAAAGCTACAGTGCTTCTGGTGTCATACCTTTGAAAAAGTTATGCGAACAAGCGTCTTAGAGTACGTTTGCTGCCCTTCCTGTTCTTCCCCGCTGAGGATTAAGGTCGTTCAAGCTCAAACAGCAGAGCATATCATGGAGGGAGAGTTAGAGTGCACTGGCTGTGCACGAACCTATCCGATTATTCGGGGCGTTCCTCGCATTCTACCTTCCCATCTCATAGATCCCGAATGGCACGCCCGCACCATTGTTCGGTTCGGGAAGGAGTGGCAGCTCTTTAGTGAGGTAGAGCTACCCTTCTATGAGAAGCAGTTTCTAAGTTTTATTCATCCTGTGCAGCCTTCTTTCTTTGAAGGAAAAGTGGTCTTAGATGCAGGGTGTGGGAAAGGTAGGCATGTTCGGCTTGCGGCTCGATGGGGGGCTCGCGTTGTACTTGGCATAGATCTGAGTGAGGCAGTAGAGGTGAGCTTCGCTCATACCCATCATCTCCCAAATGTGCATATCATCCAAGGCGACATATTTCATCTTCCCCTTCAGCCGGGAAAGGTAGATTACGCTTACAGTGTGGGGGTGATTCACCATACACCCGATCCAGCGAGAGCTATTCAGAGTATAGCCCGCATCCTTAAAAAAGGTGGTGCTCTTTCCGTTTGGGTCTACGGTCGAGAAAATAACGGCTGGATCATCTACCTCATCAATCCCCTGAGGCGATTCATCACTTCCAGACTCCCTTCATCTGTTCTCATGGTTATATCGTTTATTCTAGCCATACCTCTGTATCTTCTCTCAAGGACTCTTTATCGGGGGCGGCTCTTCAAATCCATCCTTCCTTATTTTGATTATATTCACCATTTGAGCGAATTCAGCTTTAGGGAAATTCACAGCATTGTGTATGATCATCTCACACCCTCTATCGCCTTTTACCTGAGCCGAGAAGAATTTCAGAGCTATTGGCGGAAGGCAGGGATAGAGCCTGAGCTTCACTGGCGCAATCGGAATTCATGGTGTGGCTTCGGTACAGTAGCAGAGTCAGTCTCTGTCAGCTGGACTCAAGAGGTAAACGCATAACATATTCCATCCTCCAGTAGGCATCACATCCAGAGCCGGCTACAAGCTTTAGTTCATCCAAGGGTAGAAATCCATCCGATTGGGGGGCACAGCTTGTATGAACCGCTTCTACCGCAAAAACTAAGAGGCGAGTGTGATTACACAGGAGAAGATGCTCTTCTACGAGCCGAAGACGAGCTCCCAAGGGGCTCTCCCCAAGGTAAGGTATATCTTCCTCTCCTCTCCAGGAGAGCGAGAGCCCACATGCTTCAATTTCACTCACATCATATGGAAACTTCTTGTGTGTTAGGTGAGCTTCTTTGTAAAAATTTATGCTGACTGCATTCATGGTGGCAAAGGGATAAGATTTGAGGTTTTGATAAGTGTGGCGAGGTGTAGTAGTGGGGCGCAAAAGGAATCCTACATATGGGGGAGAAGAACCAATATGGAGACCTGAGTTGAATATAGCAGCATTATAGCTTCCGTGAGGACTACGAGTTACAAGGACATGAAGATTTTTCGCTCCGATGAGGGAATTGACAAAATTGATGCGCCATCGGCGATCGGCTCGGAGAAGGTCCTCGGCTGTGTAGCTAATCATATTCTTTTTCTAAAGGAGACCCTTATGACACTCTCGCTCTGATGATTTCTCAAAAAAGTGGGACTAAATATCCAAAAGACAGTCTTTATCTGAGGTGGGCAGGATTGTAAGTCAGTTTGGAACTGCCTTTCTTTAGTTTTCTGACGGGAGGGAGGTCTCATTAGAAGAGGGTTTGGAGGCTCACCTTGCGAAGGTATTCGTTTCATCAGAATTAGCCTCACTCAAAGCCAGCCAATAGCTAAGGAGCTATACTTTTGTGTATGCGAGAGGGCTTGCGATTGGGTGCTCTCTTAGGGCTTTTAGGGCTAATGCTGCTTTTAGCGACTGCAGTCTTGGTGTGGGGGGGTATGGGGGGGGCTTCCCCTCTGACTGATGCTGAGAGTGTTCATCGTACGGCTGCGGGCAATGCGCTTACTCTCTTGATTGGCTTTGGAGGAGCAGGGCTTATCTTTCTTCTTGTGAGTGGAAAAGACGGACGCATCCTTTTGTACAAGTGGCAGGCTCCTCTCAGCATATATGGCTGGATAGCCCTTTTCATGGGGGGGTTGTTTCTGGTGTTGCCATGGCTCGGACTGGATGCTGAAAGCTTTCGTTTGCCTGCCTCTCTCAGCCATTGGGAGCGATTTTTGGAGGAGCAGGAAGCACGCATAGAGACGCTCATTTATGCTTTCATTGAGCATGGGTCTTTGCCCCTTCTTCTGTTGTATATGGGAGTAGCTCCAGCTGTAGCGGAGGAACTTTTCTTTCGGGGGGCCCTTCAGCTTCAGCTCGGTCGCCTTTTCAAACGCTCTCATTTGGCACTGTGGTTGAGTGCGTTTTTATTCAGTCTTGTTCACTTTCAAGTATATGGGTTTATTCCTCGTCTTTTACTTGGTGCAGCGATGGGGTATTTGACTTTATGGACGGGGAGACTCTTTCCAGCGATATGGGCGCATTTCTTGAATAATGCGTACGCAACTATCACTGCATATGTGGGGATGCACTTCTTTCACCATCCAGAATGGATCTCCTCTACTTATCGTCCGCCTCTATGGCTAGCTCTGAGTGGGGCATTCATAGCTGGACTGGCAGGGTATCAGCTCTATAACCGTCTCTTCCGTGCTTAGGAAGCGCATCCTGACAGCGCTTATTGCGGGGGTACTCCTTCTTTTTCTTCTCTGGCTCGGACAAATTGGTTTTGTGGTAGCTTGGTCTAGTGTGGGTCTTCTCCTTCTCTTTGAATGGACTGAGGGGGAGAATATGCCATCGCATCGCCGTCCCTTCTTGCTTTATCCGATTCTACCCCTGTGGCTTGCGCATGCAGATTCTATTTTTCTCAAGGCGGCTCTCGTGGCGCTAATGGGACTTATAGGTGTGAGTCTCTTTCTACTCTCCTCTCAAGAGGCATGGGAGTGGACTCGGCAGGTTCTTTTTGGGACTGTGGTTTTCGGGGTAGGATGGGGGGCTGTAGGGTGGATTCTTTATGAGCCTTATTCCATGGGGCGAGTGATTGCTTTTCTCTCGCTAGCCTGGGTCTCTGATACAGCTGCGTATGCGGTGGGACGCACACTAGGTCGGACTCCTATTCTCCCCCATATTAGCCCCCAAAAGACGCTTGAAGGACTTCTGGGCTCGCTTGTAGCAACTAGCATTTGGGCACACTGGGCTGTGCCGTGGATAGGCGGCTTTGGAAAAGTGTATCCCGCTATTGTTGGTTTTTGTGTAGCTCTTGTAGGCTTTTTCGGAGACGCTTTTCAGTCCATGTGGAAAAGAGCCCATGGCCTGAAAGACTCCGGCAGCTTTCTCCCAGGTCATGGGGGATTTTGGGATCGTGTAGATTCACTGATTTGGATAGCCCCTTTCTGGTATTTTCTCGGGGACATAAGGTGAGGGGGGGGTGGAAGGTGCTAAAAATGATGGGGCTTGTCCTCGGGAGCGCTTGTCAAAAGGATACGCCTACTTTGCCCCAATGGTGGGAATACACAGCTGAGGAAAAGCTTCGGCGCTCCGACCTTCTTAGGCAGCCGATTATACAGGCTTCTGCTGCTGAAGTCCAGCCTTACTATTCTGATTCTTTAGGATGCACTTTTCGGTATCCAACGCCTGAAGGTGGGGTGCTCTGGGTAGAGTACTTCGTTCGGCATGAGACTGTCCGGACCGTTTCGCTTCTCTGGGAAAATGACAGCTTTCCTCTCCTTATGCACCTTTATCAGCGTCTCCGTCAGGCTTATACTTTGCATTACGGACCTCCTCGCGGCCCTCTTGAGGACCTATCATGGGAGGTAAGGGATTCTGTCCGAATCATTCTTAGGCTTAGCCCAGAGCGCAGGTATCTTCATGCTGCTTTTAGCGCCATTGATAAATAATAGGTTTCTCATCATACGGACGCTCTTCTCTCAGAAGGACACGGAACCCTTTAGGGAGCTTCATGTCTGGATTCTCAAGCCTATTATACGCAAGAAGTTTATCCAATCGCCGGCGGTAGTGGCGAGCAATCTCTCGGAGAGTTTCACCTCCTTGGACAATATGAATGTGAGCACGACGAGGCGGTAGGATTAGAAGAGGACTACCGGGGGTATGAAATGGATTCCAGCGGGCGATTCGCTTAGTCATGGGAGGTGGTGGATATGCCCACTCCTGATGAAGGTATGGTTCTTTCTGCAGGGGAAGATAAGCTGCGGCAAATGAAGGGACAGAGACTACTGAAGAAAGGTTAGTAGGCTGAGCTGCAGCCAGAGAAGTCTGTTCTGCCGAAGAAACGGACAGCGTCTCAGCCGGTACCGAAGCGGCGAAAGCAGTGGGCATGACTGGACTAAAAAGGCTCTTGAGCGGCTCCTGCGGAATGGCTGATAAATGCGATTGGGCAGGTAAATAGTAGGTGGAAGGGCGTCCGCCCGGGAGGATGGGACGCACCAGCCACGGATTCAGAAGTAAGAAGCTATCAATAGAGATGTCATGCTTCCGAGCCAGCTCTTGCACAGGTAAAGGCGGTCCTTCATACGCAAAAGGGAGAAGAGCATACACCCGACGACGAATGAGAGGCTCAAATACGAGCTTGTGCGCCACCAGCCTGAGCGCGTACCAATGTGTGCGCTCATGAAGGCATATTTCCTGCTTCCCTACATAGGCTGTGTCTATGTAGGGAAGAGCTCCCGTTCCTCCCTCATAGTAGGCAATGATAGCAAAGAGCCAATTCCGATGACGCTGGTATTGCTTGCTCAGATAGAGAGCTGCTCCTGCACTGGAGCGAAACAGATGCTTCCTTTCATCAATGGTATCATTCACAACTAAACCCACCTCACGGGCTGTGAAGTCTTTGAATTGCCAGTATCCCACAGCCTGAGATTTGGAAACTGCATGAGGATTGAGTCGGCTCTCTTGAAGGGCAAGGTATTTGAGGTCCTCTGGCACTCCAATGTAAGCAATCGCTTCCTCAATATAGGGCATAAGGCTTTCGGCTCGCGCTACTACTGCTTCTAAGGTAGGAGGGTGTTCGTGGAGTTTGATCATGTACTGCTGAATAGCATGACGGGCTTGAGGGGTAATGCGGGCTTGCATTCCACAAAAAGTCATGCTCTCAGGAATGGGTGGAAGTCCTAACACCCCTACCAAGAGCCACCCAGTCATTCTGCAGCCGTCAGATGGAAATGAAGCCTGAGCAGACGCAATTCCTCGTAGGTGTATTCTCCCCGTAAAGCTCGCATCGCCTTTTCTATATCATCATCCTCAGCCTCATAGAAATAATCAAAAGCCTCTTCTATTCGTTCGGGTTCTATCATTGATTCTACAGCATACCCTATCCGAAGCTTGACCCCTGCTACAAAGACAATTTGCTCCATTTTTTCTATTAGCTCTTCCAAGGTCAAATTGAGCCGGCGAGCTATTACTTGGAGGGGTACTCGCATGTCTGTTGATTGAATGATTTCTGCCCAGTCTACTTGGCGCTTCTGTTGAACGGGCATAATGAGCTCCACAGGTCGCTCTATGTCATTTTCTTCGACATACTGGCGAATCAGCTCCACAAACGGGCGTCCAAACTTCTGGGCTTTCACTGGGCCTACGCCTGGCAATCGCTCTAACTCTTCCAGTTTGATGGGGTACTGAGTAGCCATTTCAATTAGAGTGGGTTCTTGGAAAATCACATAAGGGGGAACTTTTCGTTCTTGGGCAATCTGTTTTCGCAATTCCTTCAGCTTTTCAAGAAGTACTTCATCGTGAAGAAGAAGCTCTTCTACCATCCCTTCATCTTCGGGGAGGATAGTGCGGTCATAAGGCGGATAAAGGGGAAGGGAATGAGGATTCTGAAGAAAAGCGTGTCCTTTCGGGGTGAGCCGCACAATAGAGTAGTCATGTGGTTCTCGCTCAATGTAGCCTTCTACAAGGAGCTGGGTGACGTAAGATTTGAGGTCTTCCATGCTATGACCTTTGAGCGAGCCATACGTAGAGAGAGGCTTACCTCCTATCTCTGGAGAGAGGCCGATCACGTGGTCCAAAATAGGGGTAAGAGGGAACCGTCCAAGCTCCTTCAGAACTTGCAGAAGGGGAAGAGCAATCGCTTGTCCATCAAAACTGCGTTTAGGATAGCGACAATTATCGCACATGCCACCACATTTTTCAGCATGATAAGTTTCCCCAAAATACTGGAGAAGGAACTTTCGTCTGCACTGTCCACTCTCGCAGAAATAAGCCATTTCTTGGAGAAGGAAGACGATAGCCTCTCGCTCACTGGCTGGTTTGTCCTTGAGGAAGCGGTCTAGCTTAATAATGTCATTGTAATCGTAGTATAAGATACAATCGGCAGGCAGTCCATCTCGCCCCGCTCGTCCTGTCTCTTGGTAGTAGTTTTCTATGCTCTTAGGCACATCATAGTGGATCACGAAGCGCACATCTGGCTTGTCTATTCCCATTCCGAAGGCGATCGTAGCTACAATGACCTGGATGTCTTCGTTGAGGAAGGCATCCTGATTTTTATTACGGGTGTGATTATCCATCCCTGCGTGATAGGGGAGGGCTTTGATTCCGTTAGCTCGGAGGGTAGCAGCTACTTCTTCTACTCGCCGGCGAGAATGGCAATACACAATGCCTGACTGACCTGGACGCGAGCGAATGTACTGGACAATTTCTTTGAGAGTAGCCTGCTGAGAGCGTTTAGGAGTGATTTGATAATACAGATTGGGGCGATTGAAACTGGTACGAAAGATCGCGGCGTCTAAAATCTCTAAATTTTCTAAAATGTCTCGCTGTACCCGAGGGGTTGCAGTGGCTGTGAGGGCAATCACGGGTACTGATGGCACGTCACGCAGGGCATGCCGAATCCGTCGATATTCAGGGCGGAAGTCATGCCCCCACTCTGAGATGCAGTGCGCTTCATCCACTGCGACAAAGCTTATCTTGAGCTGAGAGAGAAATTCTTGAAAATGGTCTGTAAGAAGGGTCTCAGGCGCTACATAGAGAAGTTTGGCTTCCCCTCGTAGGCAGGAGCGCTTGACTTCCTCATACTCTCTTCGAGAAAGGCTACTATTCAGAAAGACCGCTGGAATATCATACGCTTGCATCTGATCCACTTGATTTTTCATGAGAGCGATAAGGGGAGAAATCACAAGGGTGGTACCCGGTAAGAGGAGAGCTGGCAATTGATAGCAAAGGGACTTGCCGGCGCCTGTCGGCATGATGACCATTACATTTTTGCCTGAGAGAAGCGTGCGAATGATTTCTTCTTGCGGTCCCCGAAACGAGGGGTAGCCAAAGTAATGCTGAAGCGCTTCTTTCAGGTCTAAAGCTGCAAGCGACATAAGGCTCATTCGCTTTATTTACCTTTGCCAAAGATAAGAAAACATGCACATAGAAATAGCGAGGTGGGTACTCACCACAGAAGGGGAAGCTGTCCTTCGGCTGGCGGAGCGTCTGGGCGACTGGTTTGAGGAAGTGGTAGAATTGATTCTGAGAGCTGAGGGCAAGCTTATCCTCACGGGGGTAGGGAAGAGTGCGCATATTGCAGCAAAGATTGCTGCCACACTCAATTCCGTAGGTACACCTGCGGTGTGGCTTCATGCAACCGAGGCGGTCCATGGGGATGTGGGGATAGTTCAACGGGGAGATATAGCTCTTCTTTTTTCCAAGAGTGGGGAGACACCTGAGATGCGAGCTCTTTTGCCTGTACTTCGAGAGCGAGGCGCCTATACTATCGCTTGCGTGGGAAATCCAGCCAGCACACTTGCCCGTGCAGCAGACAAGGTAATAGACTTGAGCGTGGAGAAAGAAGCCTGTCCACATGGACTCACGCCGACCGCCTCTACTACAGTTGCTTTAGCTTTCGGGGATGCGTTGGCGATTGCTCTAATGCAGGCTCGTCAATTCGGACCTGAGGACTTTGCAGCGACGCATCCAGCGGGGAGCTTAGGCAAAAGACTGCTGCTGCGAGTCAAAGATATAGTTGAGCCGTATTTACCCGCTGTCCCTGCTACCGCTTCGTTTAAGGAGGTGCTCTGTGCTATTACCAGTGGACGGAAGGGAGCTGTTGCGGTCCTTGCTCCTGATAGTCCCGTCTTGTGTGGGATTATCACAGATGGAGACATTCGCCGAGCGGTAGAGAAGTACGATGCTCCCCAACTCCTTCACCTTCAAGCTAAGCACATTGCCACTCCTCAGCCACGATGTATAGACCTCAACCAGAAGGCCTATGAGGCTCTCCATATGATGAGAATACATAAGGTTTCTCAGCTAATTGTACTAGACGAGGGACGCCCTTGGAGTATGATCCACTTCCACGATTTGATTCGGGAGGGGATTCAATGATAGAGCAAACCTATGCACTGATTTTAGCTGGAGGGAGCGGGACTCGCTTTTGGCCTCTGAGCCGAGCTGCATGCCCTAAACAGTTTTTAGATGTGTTAGGGATTGGTCGCACCCTCTTGCAAGCAACTTTTGAGCGCCTCAGTCAAGTACTTTCCCCTCATCGGATTTGGCTCTCAGGGGCTCAACAGCATTCAGCCCTTATCCAGGACCAACTCCCTTCTCTGTCTCCCTCTCAGTGCCTACTGGAGCCACTTCAGCGTAATACCGCTGTGAGCATTCTCTGGGCAGTAGAAGTCCTCTATCGTCAAGCCTCAGAAGCTCTCCTCTGGATTGTACCTTCTGATCACTTTATCCCTGATGAAGAAGAATTTATCGCGCTCATGCGGCAGGTGCTGCAAGGGTGCGATTTCTCAGAAGCCATCTTCACCATTGGGATTCGCCCGAGGTACCCGCATACGGGATATGGGTATATCCAGTTTATACCGAAGCCTTCCCTGTGTAAGCCTGTCAAGACATTTACGGAAAAGCCATCAAGAGAACTGGCAGAGGTCTTTATTCAGAGCGGTGAATTTCTGTGGAATAGTGGAATGTTTTTAGCACGAGTAGAGGTTCTGCGTCAAGCCTTCATCCGTCATGCTTCTGAGCTTTATGAGCTTTTTGCGGAAGTGGACGTCTTTGATCCAGAAGCGGTGAGACACGCTTTTCAGCAAGCTCCCTCTATCTCCTTTGATTATGCTATTATGGAAAAATACGCTCCAGTGATGGTTGTGGAGGGAACCTTTCGGTGGTGGGACTTAGGTGGGTGGAATGCGGTGTATGAGGTGTCGCCTCACGACTCGGATGATAATAGTACATTTACAAATAATAGGCTCAAAGCGGTCAAGGGTAGCTTTATTTTTTCCTCTACTCCTCAAAAGCTTATCATTGCAGAGGGTCTTACGGACTATTTTGTGATTGATACGCCGGATGTGCTTTTGATCATGCCACGCTCGCAGGAACAAAGCATTCGGGAGTGGGTTCAGCGTCTGCGCACGGAGGGAGAGGCGAAGT
>JANXAJ010000042.1 GCA_025062295.1 Bacteroidia bacterium
CAAGCTGAAATACCTTTTCTCAGAAAAAGCTCTTCGTCCTAAGTCAAGAGAAGAAGAGCTTCTCAAAGCATCTGGCAGGAAGCTGCCGCTCAAGAGAAGGGATGACAGCAGTTTCGGACTAAGGCTTTTCTCATTCTCGTTTCCGCTATCTCTCCGAGCCTTATCGGACTCAAGCCACTTGAAGCCGATAGAGGCGTGCGTAGAGCCCATTGTAGTTCAAAAGCTGTTCATGAGTGCCTTCTTCCACAATGCGTCCGTTTTCTAAGACGTATATCCAATCGGCATGACGGACTGTGGAGAGGCGATGGGCGATCAACAAAAGGGTATAAGTGCGGGGAAGGCGGCTCAAAGCCTCATGGATCCGAGCTTCAGACTCACTATCTAAGGCAGAAGTAGCTTCGTCTAAAATGAGAAGCTGTGGCTCTCGGTAAAGTGCTCGAGCTAGAGCCAGTCTCTGCCGCTGTCCCCCAGAGAAGCGCAAGCCCCGTTCTCCTACGAGAGTATAAAGTCCCTGCGGCAGTTCCTCAACGAATTGGCGAGCTTGAGCCATCTCAAGGGCTGCCCAGACCCGCTCCTCCTGTATCCCTTCTTCTTCCCTGCCGTAGGTAATATTTTCCAGAAGAGTTGCATGAAAAAGCATCCCATCTTGAGGAACGATGCCCAACAGTCGTCGATAGGATTGGGGATCTATCTCCCGTAAAGGCTTATCATCTATCCATATTTCACCACTTGTCGGTGGATAGAAGCCTGCGATAATATCAGCTAAAGTGGTTTTACCGCTCCCTGAAGGTCCCACAAGGGCTACCCGACTCCCTACTGGAATCTCCATAGATATGTCCCGAAGTACCTCTCGGTCTGCATACCGAAACGAAACAGACTCTAACCGAATCCCGCGTTGAATCCCCTGGATAGGGAGAGCCACCCGAGTGTATTCTTCAGAGTGTGGTTGGCGTAGTAGTCCTTCTATTCGTCGGAATGAAACAACTGCTTTTTGCAATCGAGACACTGCTTGATTGAATGTTTTCATAGGGCTAAGAAATTGTCCAAAAATGGCTATAAAGGTGATGAATTCAGAGGCTTTGAGCATTCCTTGCAGTACCGAAAATGTACCATAATATAGAAGTCCTAATACGACGAGGACGCTCAGGACTTCTGTGAGGGGAGAGGCGAGTTCCATTCGGCGGCGCAAAGCTGTCATGAAGCGGGTGTACTGGGCATTTGCATGCAGGAAGCGTTCTCGCTCTCGTGCCTCACCCCCGAAGGCTTTGACTGTCCGAACCCCTGTCAGATACTCGTCTAGAATTCCCACTACTTGATCCATTCGCTGTTGTCCCTGATGGGCTCGCCGACGAAGAGTACGAGCTAAACGATTGATCATCCAGCCCGTGATCGGTAAAATCACCAGGGATAGGAGGGTTAGTCGCCAAGACAATATCGTCATCGCTCCTAAGTAAAATAGCATCGTGAGGGGATCATTGATAAGATTGTAAATCGTGCCAATGGTCGCTTCTTGAATAATCTGTACATCCTGGGTAGCTAAATTCAGCAGTCGTCCCTTTTTATTGCGAATGAAAAATCCAAGTGGAAGCATGGTCAGATGGGTAAAAAGCCGATTACGGAGGTTCTGGACAATTGTATTTTCAAAGTAGGACATGTGCCAAGAGGCGAGATACCGAAAGGCATTTTTGAGGAAAATAGCAATAGCAATAGCGATGCTAAAGTATAGAAGGGCTTGAAGGGGTCCCACTTCTGAGCGAAAAAGGTAAAGCTGGTAGAAAAGATATTTTTTCCATAACTCAGGGGAGAAGGTGGGAGGATAAGGTGCGGGATCCGCAGCTTGAGCAAAAAGAATTTCAAGAAAGGGGATAAGAAGGGCTAATGAAAAGACATTGAAAAGATTGAAGAGAAGAAAGGCTGGCAGAGCGATAGCGAGGCGCGAGGCAACAGGTCGGCCGTAGGCAAGGATGCGAAAGACGGTCTGCACGATTTTAACTTAGCGAGGGAAGGGCAGTTTCTTTTTGAGCTCCTCTTCCTTCTTTTTCTTTTCCTCTTCTGCTTGCCGGCGGAGTCGCTCTTCTTCTTGTCGGCGCCGTTCTTCGGCCTCGCGTCGCAGCCGTTCCTCTTCCTGTCGTCGGCGCTCTTCGGCTTCTCGGCGGAGTCGTTCCTCTTCTGCTCGCTTTTTCTCTTCAAGGGCTCGGCGAAGGCTGTCTTCTTTAGCACGGAGAGCGGCTTCTAAGCTATCTTTACGGCGGCGAGCCTCTGCTTCCAACTTTGCTTTCTCTTCTTCTAATCGAGCTGAGACAGCTTCCCCAGCTGTGGCGGTGCCTCCTGCAGGTCGTATGCGCAGTACTTTTGGCTGGGCAAGCGTACCACCTAATTCAGCAATGAGCCGAATGGTAGAAGGCGCCTGGAGAGGGAGTGTAGCCGCCTGGAGAAAGCTCTGCGCCCACCCTCCCGGCACTTCTATACCTATGTCATATGCAATCGTTTGATCCAAACGCGTGACGCCTTTGACATCCATGCTAAGCTCCCCAGCTCTGACGGTAAAAGGTTCCACTTGAAGCTCTCCATTTTGAATCTTGAACCGAATGATAGTATTATTGAGCCGAAGAGTGTTGAGTTGAGGCATCTTCGCCGCATCAGATAAGGCTTTTAGCGAGGCTGAACCTTGGACGACCGCTTGAAGGACCTCAGCTTGGCCTTTCCCAGAGAGCGTGCTCAACACCGGTAGAAAATCCGGCTGCAAAGCACTCCCCGCATTTAGGAGAAGGTTGACTCGCCCTTGCGTGCTTTTCACAATCGGGGCTAGGCGCTGCATGGTCTGAAAGTGAGGAGTCACCTCTTCTATCTGTACATTCTGCAGACGAAATTCCATGTCCCATCTGGCTGAGCTTTTTGTTGGAGCAATATAGCTCCCACTGAGAGCAAACTTGCCTCCAAACCCCTCCATCTCAAATCCTTCTAATCGCACGGCTTGGTCACGCACAATGATCCGACCCCTTGCATTTCGGAAAATCATCTTTTCATAGAGCATTTCTCCAATCTGAGCCTGAAAGATAAAATCTATGTTTGCTGGCACTACTACAACCTCCGAAGCTGCTGTCGTATCGGCTTCAGAAGGGGTAGAGGCGCTCGTTGTATCGCTGCTTATCCACTCATTGAGGTCTAAGCGGCTGCTGAGAAGGTTAAGATTGCCGCTAACCTTTTCATCTCTGAGTATATACCCGAGGTAATTTTCTAATCTTCCATCTAAAGCTATGTCAGAGCGCCCTAGTGTGCCCTTATAGCCTTTCAGGAGGAGGTATTGGGGAGTGAAGGTCAGGGTAGCTTGAGCAATAGTGAGTCCTTGGGGCAGCTGGGGACTGCGGTAGGAGAGATTCTGAAGGGTGAGGGTGCCTCGCGTGGGGAGGCGAGTATAATCATGTTTTTCTAGCGCTTCACGGCTGCCTTGGGTCGTCAGGTCTATCTGTACCTTCCCTGCCACCTCTGTGCTTTCTATGGGGAAAATGCGAGTCCAAGCGCCCAGGTCAGCACCGCCCCGAAGGCTTACAGCGTAGTTGAGAGCCTCTAAATTCTGAAGGGTGAGAGAAGCCTCTATCGCTTCGCCTGCTACCACTGCATACAATCGGCGAAGGGTTGCCACTGTCCGAGAAGGCAGCCCCTCAGGGCTCTCCGCTACGAAATCTATTTCTAAAGCCTCTACGGGCGTGGGAAACTCTGCTAGCTTGATATATCCTTCCTTCAGAAGGAATTTCCCCTCTACGGAAGGAAGTTTTTTCTCTGCATAGATTCCTTCTACCTTCGCATCTATCTCAAAGCGGCCTCTCGCCTCATAGCCAAGTGGAAGGGCACTAGCAAAATCAGAAAGGGTGCCCTTTCCTTGAGTGTGAGCTTGGATTTTCATCTGACTCAAACCTAAAGTCTGGGCTTTAGCCTGGAGAGTGGTGTTGCCTGCTTGCATGAGGAAGGTATCCACTTTTACTTGAAGGCTCTCCAAAGTAGAGGCGGCGTTCTCTACTTTGAGCCGAAGCTCTAATTGCTGTATTGGTTGGGGAAGGTCTTTGTATTGGATTCGTCCTTTCTCTATAGAGAGCGTGAGTCCAAAAGATGGGAGGAGCGTGTCTCTCAGTTCTCCTTGGACATATCCCTCCAGTCGGAGTGTGCCTTCTGTAGAGAGGCTCTCATATCCTCTCTTATAAGCGGCAGGAATAAGGGAAAGAAGCTCCTTGAGAGAGGCAGAAGGCGCAGCGAACCTAAGGTCCAAGAGAGTCCGAATCGTATCTGGAAGCGACACAGTTCCACTGAGCGAGAGAGGAAGAGCATTTATCTGAATGTCTCCTCGCCGCAGGCTATACCGATTCGCAGGAAAATTCATGTCTAAGTCTATGCCAGCCTTAAGCGATTGACCGCTGAAATAGCTTATGTCTCCATAAGTGAAGAAAAGTTGGGCGATTTGTGTCTCTGTGCGAAAAAGAAGCTCATCTTGGGTTAGATCTCCCTTGCCTGTATGAGTGAGGTCAATCAGGCGAGTATAGACCTCAAGTGAAGAATCCCTATAGGTTATGTAAGCATTTTGGATTTCGTATCGGCGCAGACCTATCTTGAAAGCGGTGGCTGTAGTCTCAGCTGGCGTCTCTGTCGCAGCTGCCCTTGCTGTGTCGGGGAGAGTAATGTCCCAGCTTGCCTTTCCATCTTGACGAACCTGTACAAAAATCCGAGGCTCTATAAGGTAGAGGCGAGTTATTTCAATCTCCCCACGGATGGCTTTTAGCACATCAACACCTACATCTATAGCTTTGCAGTGAAGGAGAGTATCGCCTGCGAAAGGCTCCTTATTAATCACGAGAAGGTTTTCTAAGCGGAGAGTCAAGGCTGGAAAATGCCGAAAAAGGGAAAGTCCCAGTCTCTGATAATCCACATGAGCATTGACTGAGCGATTGATTTGGGCTTTCAGAGAGGCATCTATTTTGTCTCGGAAGAAGAAGGGAAGTATTCCTCCCAATAAAAGGAAAACAAGAACTAGCCCTCCGATAATGTATAGGGCTTTTCGCATGAGCCAAAGGTAAAGAAAAGTGCCTGCCTGCTTTTTTTTCCGTTAGGTTTTTCTCTGTATGTTTGCTCCATGCACCGATGTATAATCGGGATTCTCCTTGCTTTTCTGTGGGCACAGAAAAGTAAAGTTACTTCTGCAGCTCTGGCTGTTCAGGACGGTGAATATGAGAAAGCGCTGAGCTTTATCCAGGAAGCCCTTTCCAAACCTGAGCTTCTCAAGCCGAAGGATTTGGCTAAGACCTACATGCTCAAGGCTCGGTCTTATGTGGGGCTTGTCATTGGTAGTAAAGATCCCCAGGGGGTGCTTCAGAAATATCCAAACCTCTTTGAGGAAGTGATGCTTTCAATTCGCAAGTGTAGAGAGTACGATGTAAATAAAGATTATGAGGAGGATTTGAAGATAATAGCTTTACAAGCCTCTAGTCTTATGTATTTGAAAGGATTTGAGCTTTTTCAGAAAGAGAAGCTGGGGGAGGCTCGGCAAATGCTGACGTGGGCAATAGAACTGTATGAGCTTATAGGACAGAAGGAATTCTATCCTCCTTATGCTTTGCGGGGCATGGTGAGCCTTCAAGTACGAGATACAGCGGCAGCTATTCGGGATTTAGAAATAGCTCGCTCTTCTGCTCTTCAGAAGCCCCTTCCGAATGATCAGCTGCTTCCGATGGTGTATTACTCCCTTATTACGGCTTATGGTGGCAGCGGACAGGGGGACAAAGCCCTCGCTCTTGCCAGTGAAGCCCGAACAAAGTTCCCCACGGATGAAAACATTCGGAAGGCAGAACTCAACCTCTACCTCCAGCATCCGGGCCTTCAGGAGAAAGCCTTAGAGCGCTTTCGTCAGGAGGTTCAAAGAGATCCTAAAAATGAAGTCTATCTCTTAGTCTATGCTCAACTCTGGGAGCGGGTGAATGCAGATTCAGCGGCTTTTTACTATCAGAAGGTTTTAGACCTCAATCCCAATAATCTCAATGCTCGCTATAACCTCGGTGCGTATTATATCAACCTAGCAGCTGAGCTGAGTACGAAGTATAATGAGACTCGGGATGAGAAGCTTCAGCAGCGGTATTTCGCTCAAATGCAGGACTATTTTCGCAAAGCCCTCCCTCACTTAGAGAAAGCGTATGAACAACTCCCAGAGGACTTAGCTCTAATCCAGAGCTTGATTCAAGTTACGACCTATCTAGGCATGGAGGACAAAGCCCAGGAGTATCTTCGAGCTAAGAATGTCCTCATGCAAAAGAAGAACTAAAGATGTCCGTGAAGGAGTGGTACAGGTTTTGGGTTGTGCTCCCCCTATGGGTTCTGTCAGTCCGAGCTCAAGATGGGGGGGCTTCACCTTCCCCTGCAGTTCAGCTTCCCGGGGGAGCCACGATTATCTATTCTCTCGGAGACTTAGAGAAAATGGATAAGATAGAGCTGACGCGCATTTACATTGCTAAGCTGACTCGCCTCTATCGCATTCTCCAGTATTTGCCTTTTGCTAAGCTGGACCCCAAAAGTCCGAATGACTTGAAGATTCCTTCCACTCAAGCAAATGAAAAGTCTATGAAGGTCATGGAAGAGGCCTTGAGAGACTATATCAAGACTGCAGAGGGTAGCTTTTCTACCATTGTTCCATATGCCGACAAGAAGCAAATCATAGATTCTATTCTATTCCTTCAAGCTGTAACGAATAAGGTTGAGCTTGTCGGTCTGGGGATGAGCCAGCTTATTTACTGAGGTGGGGTGGTTAGCGCTGGCTTATGTTTTAGTATTGTGGGGAATTAGCTGGGTAGTCAATCGGCGGGCGCGGCTTGCTTCTTTAGATACTTTTTATGTAGCTCAGAGGAAGGCCCATTGGCTTTGGGTCGGTTATAGCATGGTGGGCACTGCTCTGTCAGCCCTTACTTTCCTCTCTATTCCTGGTAGTGTCCGAGCGGATGGCTGGACTTACCTTCAAGTTGTATGTGGGTATTTTCTCGGGTATGTAGGTGTGGCATTTGGACTTCTGCCTCTGTATTATGCTCATGCTCGTGCCTCTGTATATGAGTACTTTCGCCACACTTTGGGCAGAACTGCTGAAAAGACTGCGGCGCTTTTCTTTCTTTTCTCACGCAGCATAGGGAGTAGTCTTCGGCTTTTTTTGGCGCTGTGGGTACTGCATCGCTTCTTCTCGCCGGTGCCTTTTCCTGTGCTTGCGGCAGCAGCGCTTTTCTTGATTATCCTCTACACGCTGCAGAGTGGAATAGCCGTCATCATCTATACAGATTTTTTTCAGACAACGGTTTTCTTAGGAGCTGCCTTTCTGACAGCTGTTTATCTTCTTCAGTATCCGCTGGGACAGCTGGAGATACCTACCCTCATAGACCCTGTACCTGAATCGCCTCATTTTTGGATAAAGGACGTAGTGGCGGGCGCTTTGATTGCTTTCTCAATGACTGGATTAGACCAGGACCAAATGCAAAAAAACCTCAGTTTGCCTTCTCTAAGAGCAGCTCAGAAAAACCTCCTTCTGTATGGAGTGCTTCTTTTTCCTGTCAATCTTCTTTTTCTGTGGCTGGGGACGGTACTGTGGGCATATGCGGATTGGGCGTGCCTTTCTGTACCTCCTGACTTTCTCTTTGCCAGTGTGGTGGAGCGAGAGGGAAGGGGGTTGCAGGCTCTTTTTATTCTGGGGGTAGCGGCAGCAGCTCTCTCCAGTGCAGATGGCACGCTGACAGCGCTTACTACGGCTACTTTGCGCAATCTTTTCCCCTCTCGCTGGGAGACGACCCGAATGAAAAATGTCGTCCTTCTGGGATGGGCGGGTATTTTCTGGCTGCTCATGATGGGGTATCTTTATTTACCTCAGGAACGCTCCATTATCACAGCATTTTTACGCTTCTCTGGCTATACATATGGTCCACTGTTGGGGCTTTTTCTTTTCTCTCGGGTAGTTCGGAAAGGAGAGTATGCTTTTGTTGGATGGGCGCTTCCTCTTTTTCTGGGAGTAGCTATAGTTGGAGAGAGGCTCATTGGTGAAGCTGCAGGCTACCTGAGCATTCTATGGACGACAGCTGTTACGGTGGGGGGACTTATCACTATTCAGGCATGTCGGCGATAGCCCCATGAAGGCGACGCCAGCGCTCTATATAGGAAAAAAACCGCTCTCGGTTCACTCCTACCAAGATCAGTCGTTTTGCTTCACCTGGGGCTATGTGGGGCTGCCACCCTACTGCGACAGCAAGTCGTCGCCCATACCTCTCATAATCGGACTTCTCACAGAAGACCTCAAACCGAAAATATAGAAGAGATTTGTCATCTAAGTAGAAAAAGTAAGGGCGCACGAAAGCGCGTTGAGAAGGGAATACCGCCTTTATTTGTGCTTCTACGGCGCGATAAAGGGAATCTCGGTCGACTCGCCAGTGTACGCTATCCACTGCTAAGATAAATCGTCCCCCATACAGATAGGGTTCTGGCTCTTCCAAAAAATACACCTCTGGGGCTTCTAAAAGGGCTTGAACGGCGATCTTTAGGGTCTCATTGCGGCGAAACCACACCCGAGACCATGCCACAGGACGAAAGCTCTCTGCAAAGCGTTCCAGCCACTCAGGTGAAAAGGAATACGAGAAAACTCCCTCTGTGATATAGCCGCAGCGCAGATTTACTTTGAAGCTCTTGAGAAGGCGACGACCACAATACAGGCGAAGGATATAGTGATACTCGCAGTAATCTTCATATACGGGATGACCCTGCCACAGTTCCTGCATTTGCTTGAGTACAGCCTTGTCTTGCAGGATGAAGGCTGAGAAGCGTTGCTGAAGGGGATGAGGCGCATAATTCGTTACGCTAATGCCAACTAAGCTCCACTCCCCTTGGGAAAAATCTATCCCTCCGAGCAGAGCATATCCAATCACTACACTGAGCATAAGCTAAAGTATTCTTCCCAGGCTCTCTTGGAAAAGAAAGCTTTTTCAGTAGCTGTGCCAATCACCACGAAAGTCGCTCCTGCTTGAAGGAGCCTATGGGCGGTCTCTGGACGACGAACCCCCCCACCTACTAAGAGGGGGATAGGCACAGCGGCACGCACCGCCTCCACTATCTCTGGTGAAGGAGGGATGGGGGCTCCACTTCCTGCATCTATATAGACGACTTTTTGACCTAAATACCACCCTGCTAAGGCTGTCGCTTGCACCAGCTCAGGCTTATCGGAAGGAATCGGCATCGTATGGGTGATGTAATGAACGGTTCGGATAGTTTGTCCGATAAGAATATAGGTGGTGGGGATAACCTCTCCTTTCCAGCGCTGAAGGAAGGGCACTGCTTCAATGTGAGCTCCGATTAGATAGTAGGGGTTGCGTCCGCTGGCTAAAAAAAGGAAAAGAATAGCCTCTACATCGGGGCTCAAGTGGAGGGGACTGCCTGGGAAAAGGATGAGGGAAAGGGGTACCTGTCGTCGAGCCTCTGCACACCACTCAGGAAGTGAGCCTCTCACCAGAAAGCTGCCACCAATCAGGGCCCATCGTCCGCCTGCCTCTAAGTAGGCTTCAGCAGCTGCCTTGTACTTCTCCAGGGGTAGCTGATCAGGATCAATTAGCCATAAAACGCCTGCTTGGGCCTTTTCCCACGCCTCTAAGACTTTCATAGAAAGGGAATCCGCCGGCGCAGCCAGCGAAGAGCTATCTGCCAGAGGAATCGTCCTAAGTATTGATACAGAAGCGCTAAGATTGGGCGGGCCGATAAGGACTGGAATGCTCTCTGCTCAATCAGTCTGAGACCCGCTTGAGCTAATCTCAATCGGTAGGAAGCGGGCTGCCATGGTAAAGCCCGTCGCAAGGAAGAGCCTCCGAATACACCTATTAGCACGGCGATGCCTCCCCATAGGGCAGCTCCCGTCCAGAATCCGAAAGCCCAGCGTTCAGCTCCACCGATCCAGCTTATCACGCCTGCCGTCAGAAGAAGAAGCATAAGTCCCCCAGCCCCTATTATGAGAAAGAGACTGACTACTCGCACCGTCCAACGCAGGAGGACCATCTCTATGCGAGCTTCCAGCATAATCCCCCATAGTCTGAGATAACGAAGCCACAGCGATGACATGCAAGTTAGAATTTTTCCCTAAGAATGGGGAGTCCGAGAAGCTTATGCCTTAGCATCAATCAGGATTCTCGTAGAGATGAGGGTTATTACGACGGATTGGTGAGTGTAGGTCATCGGAGATGGGTTCCACCCGCGTGGAAGAGAGAGGGGGAGGCGATACGAAGAGCCCATACCGAGAGAACGCCGGAGAGGAACGAGCTCGCTCTATAGCTTTGGAATCCTGTTCAATTTGACGGATGCGCTCTTGAAGGTTTACTGGCTGGGCAGGTGGAGGAGCCTCTCTCGTACTTTTTGAGGGTGGCTCAAGGGGTAATTCCATCTCTATGGGTGCTGAAGAAGAGCCTGCACGCCGACTCGGTGGAGAAGTGCCCTCTATTCCTTGCGGGCGACTCAGACCAGTAGCAATCAGGGTCAAGCTTAGTTCATCGCCCGCTTGCTCGTCAAATACTTGACCCATGATAATATGGGCTTCTACCTCGCCTAAAGCTTCATGGATGCGGCTCATGATCTGCTCTGTTTCTTGAACCGTCAGGGTTTCTTCAGAAGCTGTGATATTCACGAGGATTCCCTTTGCTCCACGAATATCTACATTATCCAGTAGGGGCGAACTGAGCGCTTCCTCCACAGCCATCGCCGCTCGATTATCACCACGCTGGGTCGACATACCGAGAAGGGCATAGCCCCCATTCTCCATAATAGTTCGTACATCAGCAAAATCTACATTGATGTACCCTGGCTTTGTGATCACTTCCGCTATGCCGCGCACCGCTCGGTAAAGGACTTGATCCGCCATGAGAAAGGCTTCTTTTTGCCGCATGTTTTTGGAGGCAACTTTTAAGATATTGTTATTGTGGATAACCACAAGGGCATCCACATGGGTTTCTAATTGAGAAAGTCCTTTGAGAGCATTGCGGCGTCTCGGCTCTCCCTCTAATGTGAAAGGCAGAGAGACTACTGCTACTGTGAGCAAGCCAATCTCCTGACACATCTGTGCAATGACGGGGAGAGCTCCTGTACCTGTGCCTCCCCCTAATCCTGCTGTCAAAAATACCATTCGCATATGAGAGGGAAAAAGTCGGCGAATCTCTTCTATACTTTCTTCGGCTGCTTGTCGTCCTCGCTCTGGGTCAGCTCCACAGCCAAGTCCTCCGGTGAGCTTCTGTCCTATCAAGAGCCGACGGGGGACCGGACTGCGTCCCAGCACTTGGCTATCAGTGTTACATACAACAAACTCTACGCCGTGAATTCCCTGTCGGAACATATTCGCTACGGCATTGCAGCCAGCTCCACCTACGCCTAAGACTGTAATGATAGGTGGAGGCATTTCTTGTGGAAAAGAAAGGCTCATATCACTTTTTATTTTCGTTTCTCAGTCAATGAGGTCTTGAGGAAGTTTGAGGCTACTCTCTAAGAAGCTCCTAACCTTGTTCAGGAATGGAGCCTTAGTTTTGGCGCTTGGATTCTCCTTAGCGCTGGGGGAGGTGAGAGGCGGCATAAATTCTCTCAAAATCGGGACAAGGTAGAGGGTGGCAAGGGCTCCAGCCATACGCGGGGTATCTACAGTTGAAACTACGCCCCGTCCCAACACATGACCCACTTGAACTCGGTAGGCTCTCTCTCCTAAGACATATTCTACTAAAGTCTCTATCTCTGGCATGAGAGCCCCACCGCCTGCTAAATGGATTCCTCCATAGAGCTTTCCCAGTAGTCCTGCTTGTTCTATTTCTCGAGCTACAAATACCATTGTCTCCTCCAGCCGAGCCTGAATCACCCGAGCTAAAGTATGGCGGGACACTTCTATAGGTTCAGTATGGGTGGAGAGGCGCAGACGCAGGATTTCATTTTCTGAGACCCTTGAAGCAAAAGCCACACCCTGTTGAATCTTGAGCTCTTCCGCCTGCGGCAAGAGGATATATCGCAGCATTTCCCGAATGTCAGCGGTTACATGATAGCCTCCCAATGGAAGGATAGCCAATCGTCGGAGGATTCCTCCACTATATAGGACGATCCCAGTTGAGTGGGTGCCAAGGTAGAGAAGAGCTGCCCCTGAACCTTTGTGTTCTCGGGACAGAAAGACCTCTGCTGCAGCTACAGGACGAGCAATAAAGCCCTCTATCTCCAGTTGGAGTCGTTGGAAGCAGCGGCGCAGCATCGTCAGGTGAGTCTGCGGCGCATACACGAGGTAAAAGTGTCCCTCCAGCCGAATCCCCGTCATCCCTAAAGGATCCCGAATCCCGCGCCGATGGTCTAGGTCATACGATTGAGGAATGACATGGATAAGCTCCATTTCAGCAGGGGAAGGACGCTGAACAGCTTGTCGCCGCAGTCGCTCTAAATCAGCCAATCCAATCTCATGTTCGGGATGAGGAAATGTGATGATTGCTTGCGTTTCCTCTCCTCGCATGTGAATGTGATTCACGACTACCCATACCTTTCGCAGAATTATCCCCGACTGCTGACTTGCTGTGTGAAGCGCTCGCTGAATAGCATACACCAGCCGTTCAATGTTCGCTACGCCATTTTCATCTATCCCCTCAGCAGGAGCCAGCCCTACCCCTAAAACGCTGACCCGATTCCCCCCATCTGGCTGACCAATCAACACACGAACCTGCTGCGTACCTATGTCTATGACACTGTATATATCTTTCATAGGCTTTTCATTCATTGACACACAATCTGATTAGGAATGTGAAGAAGAACTGATCGGCAGCTATGACCACCGATGAAAGGTTGTATGACACGCAAATATATATCTAATTGCTCAAGAGCATCTTTGAGATGAATCGTCCGACCGAGAATAAATGATTCTGATGAGATTTCTAAATGAGCTTGCCATATTCCGTCTGAATCTTGAGATAGATAGCTTATAAGCTGCTTATAAAGAGGTTTTTTCTCTAGAAAAGTGAGAATAAGGCGAATTGCTGTGCTATCCCATTTAGGCAGTTCTATCAGGGGAAGGTCAAGCGGACGTATGAAAGGCAGTCGGTTGCCTTCGGCATCTACGTAGGATTGACGAGGGGGTAGCACGATACGGGCTACAGGAATTCGAGTTCGGGCAGAGAGGCAGCCATGGCCCTTCCCTGTGTAAGAGAAGTGGAGGTAGGCGAAGAGCTGCTGCTGTTGAAGGGTTTGAGCTATAGTCCATATCCTCTGCGAAGGCCTTGTGCTCTTAGTGTCCTGAATGTGTCGTACCACCCACGCAGAGTCCCACAGAGGGCCTTCCCCACGTAGGATCCACACTCCCTGACTTCGCATGAGAGTCATATAATACCAATCACCTACTACCCACCCCCCCCCTGCTAAACATAGCGATCCGACTACTTTGAAAATGCTCCACTTCATAATTGTGTTAAGTACTGCAGAGTAGGGGATACCCACTGATCAATATCGCCTGCGCCCAAAAAAGCTAAAATACTGGGCGTATGTAAATTCGTTATGTTAAGCCAACTCATATCTGACCCCAAAGGTATCACCTCCCGATACGGTATGGTTAGATGTTGAGAGATGAGCTGGCTACTGATATGAGGTGTGGAAGGCTCTCGGGCGGCGTAAATGGGGAAAAGCAAAACAAAGTCGGCTATACTTAGAGCCTGAGCGAAATCTTGAGCAAAAAAGAGGGTGCGACTGTATAAGTGAGGCTGGAAAAGAGCTATGAGTCGGTAAGAAGGAAAGGCTTCTCGGAGAGCGGAGAGGGTGCGGCGAATCTCCGTAGGGTGATGAGCGTAGTCATTCACGATGAGGTGAGGGCTAGCAGAATGAATCTCTAAGCGCCGAGCCACTCCCTTGAAAGCTCTCAGGCCTTCAGCCAAAGCTGAAAAATCGTATCCTAACGCCTCTAATAAAACTAAGGCTGAAGCTGCATTTTCTGCAAAGTGGCGACCCAATTGGTGCCAGGCAACTTCTCGTCTACCTTTTTGCCAGCGGTAAGCAAAGGTGATTAGGTCCTCATTCACTTCGTAGTGTTCTAAAGTATAACTGAGGTGGGAGCGTCCGAGGGGGGGCACGTTCGGTGCTGCTACAAGAACCCCCCTCACTTGAGAAGCAAACTCTCTGTAAGCCTTGACTACTTCTCCTGCAGAGCCGTATATCTCTAAGTGGTCTGGTTCTATGCTCTGAAGGATAGCATGAACGGGGCGGAGATGCATCAGGGCTCGGTCGTATTCATCGGCTTCTACGATACTCCAAGGCCCTTTACCATGGCAGTAGTTATTGTCAAAGTTGCGCATGAGCCCGCCTACAAAGGCGGTCGGGGACTCGCCCAGTGCAGTAAGTAGCCATGCAAGGATGGCAGCTGTGGTAGTTTTGCCATGTGTTCCTGCTACGGCGATCACCTCATATTGCTCTACCACATGAGCTAAGGCTTCTTTTCGTCTCCAAGTGGGAAGCCCTCTTTGGCGGGCTTCCTCCCACTCTGGAAACTCAGAAGAGATGGCAGGCGTGTAGATGATGGCTTGAGTTTCCTTGAGACGAGCCGGTGTGGGCTCATAGTCTATTGGAATCCCCAAGGCTTCTAATCGGTGAGTAAAAGCAGAGCGTTCTCTATCATATCCTGTCAATTCATGTCCGAGGTGGTGGAGATGCTGAGCCAGTGCGCTCATGCCTACCCCACCAATTCCCCACAGCCGAATCCGCTCAGGCAAGCCCATGTAAAGATTGATATAAAGTCTGGGCTATTTCTTCGGCAGCATTTAGACGAGCCAGTTTCTCGGAAGCTTGGGCGAGCCGAAGGCGCCGATCTGGCTCCTTAAGGAGCGTCAGGACAGCCTCCTTCAGCTGAGGAAGCTGAGATTCCTCCACGAGAATAGCTGCTCCTTGCTCTGACCAGTAGGCGGCGTTATGGCGCTGGTGGTCCTCAGCCACATAGGGCGAAGGGACGAGGACTCCAGCCTTGCCCCACCAAGCCAATTCGCCGAGGGTAGAACCACCAGCCCGACTTACAACTACATCGGCTGCTGCGTAGGCTTGAGCCATATCTTCAATGAAAGGAAGAAGGCGAATCTGTGGCGAAGGAGATACAGGGGCATCAAGGCCGACTTGCCAGAGAAGGGAAGCTCCCGCTTGGACCCATTCGGGGACGCAGCTTGCTACAGCTTGATTGAGCGCAGAGGAGCCCTGACTTCCCCCCAAAACCAGAATAAGGGGCCTATCAGAAGGGAAGCCCCATGCTGCTTTTGCCTCTGCGGAGGAAAAGCGCGCTTTGTCGTCTGGCGAGAAACGAACAGGCACTCCCACCCACTGTGCTTTTCTTACTCCATCTGTCTGGGGAAAAGCCCCAAATGTGCGTGTAGCGAATCGGCTTAGCCAGCGGATAGTGCGTCCTGCTCGTCGATTCAGTTCTAAGAAAAAGAGGGGGCGGTGATGAAGAACCGCCCAGAGGGCTGGCATAAAGCCGGGATAGCCCCCTGTGGAAAAGATAACCTGAGGATTTAGCCTGTCAAGAAGGGCATTGGCTGCCCAGAAAGCAGAAGGTAAGGAGTATAGAAGACGAAGATTGCGGAAGCCGGCTCGCGGCTGCCAACCTCTCCCGGGCAGAGCAAAAAATGGTATATGAGCGGCTTGGACCCATTTTTCCTCTCGTCCGCCCCTTGTTCCTACCCACTGAATAGGCAGTTCGGGCCAGCGCTGGCGCCAAACCTTAGCCACAGCTAAAGCTGGAAAAACATGTCCGCCCGTTCCCCCTGCCGCAATCACCAGTCCCATGCCGCTCAAAAGTAAGAGTCCAAAAGAGAAAAGCTCAGAGGAGGAGCATGACAGCTGTCTCTATCAAAGCATGCCTATTGCTATAGTCTTCGATGGTACGGTGTATTGTCGGAGGGTGGACTGGCATGGACTTTTTATAGGCTTGCTAATCGGCTGGGCACTGGCACAGAAATCCTCTCCTGTGCCAGCAGAAAAGGTAGTCCATTACGAAGCGGTCATTTTCCTGGATGGTTACAAACCCGGCACAGACCCTTCTCCTCATTGGGGACGCATTCAGAGGCTTATCCTGTCTAAAGTCGGCTTTCATAAGTGCAGTTTTTGGGTCTATGAGGATGGCGGCTAAGGTGCGTTTCATTATGGCTTCTAAGAGGTCCTTTAGAGCTGAACTGCCCAAATCGTGGCTTCTCGTATTCTCTGAGAGAGAGTTTTAGTACGGTTCTGCTAAAAGGTGTTAGCAGGGCTTTACCGCTTATGCAGCAAGCCCTTTCATAAGCGGGTCCCTAATAATCTCCGTACTTCTATCAGGGTTATTCTGGGATAGAGTTATCTCCTGCATGGATTTATTACCTTGCTCAGCTTTTAGGTAGGGACATTTTTTCTGAGATATGTTGCATTCGGTTATAATCAAAGGTGCACAGGGGTTAGCGTATATCCCCTATATGAGACGCTACTATGAGGGAATTGGTACCATTTTGGCCCTTCACCAGGTGCAGCCCTTAGTACGAGACGCCTGGCCTGCTTTACCTTCTTGGCGCAGGCCTATTGAGCGCCTTAGAGCAGAATGGCTCTATGCTTCTCCCCATGGAAGAGGCACTCGGGCCGATTCCCTACGCACTTCTCCCACTCAGCTGGAAAAGCTTATCCAAGCCGCTCTTTCAAAAGGCTATACC